>NZ_JBGQOR010000003.1:0-370681 GCF_052119725.1 Flavobacterium sp. W20_MBD1_R3 | reverse complement strand
ACTGCAGTTATGTGGGAGAGTATGTCGTCGCCTTTCTTTAAAAACCCTATTCCTATCGGAATGGGGTTTTTTGTTTTTTATCTCTTCGAAGGCTTCGCAAAATATAGCATCAATCGCTTCAATCCCAAAACCTATTTGCCACTCCCAAAACCTGTGGAGTAGTAAAAATAATTTAATAAGTTTGCTATAAGGAGAATCTTGCATTTGATTCTATTTTAAAATACAAATGTTGATATTTAAAATTTTTCACAACATTCAGACTTGAGTCTGTTTTTGTATGGATATTCTTTATTTAAGTTAAGAAATGATTAACTTTAGAACCTTACTTATTAGTCATGGGTTGGATCAAACTTTAAGTTGTATTTTTGTTCAAAATATAAAATAATAATATGAAAAGATTTTTTTTGTTTTTGGCTTTTATAATGACTTTATACTCTGAAGCTCAACAACGTCCCAAATTAGTAGTAGGTTTAGTCGTAGATCAAATGAAAATGGAATATTTGTATAGGTTTTCTGAGGATTTTTCTGAAAACGGCTTTAGAAGATTAATGAATAATGGATATACTTTTCACAATATGCATTATAATTATGTACCTACTTATACAGCACCTGGTCATGCTAGTATTTATACAGGAACCACTCCTTCTACTCATGGTATTGTTGGAAATAATTGGTTCAACAGGGCCACAGGAAAAGATGTATATTGCACTGATGATTCATCGGTGACAACATTAGGTGATGGTACTGATGAAGAGGGGGCCATGTCTCCCAAAAATCTACTTAGTACTACAATCACAGATGAACTGCGAATGGCTACTAATTTTAAAGGAAAAGTAATAGGTTTGAGTATCAAAGATCGCGGTGCTATACTTCCTGCAGGACATTTTGCGGATTGGGCTTTTTGGTATAGTAAAAGTGGCGCTTTTATTTCAAGTACTTTTTATGGTTCCGAATTGCCCGATTGGGTAACAAAGTTCAATAAGGAAAAACATTACATGAATTATATTAACAAGGGATGGGATTTATTGAAGCCATTAGCAACTTATAACGAAAGCCTTGCAGATAATAATCCGTATGAGGGCAAATTAGATAAAGATCGTGCACCAGTTTTTCCATACGACTTAAGTAAAATATATAAAGACAAAGGAGCAGATGTGATTAGATCGACCCCATTTGGCAATGATCTTTTAGCAGATTTAGCCATTAAAGCAATCGAAAAAGAAGAATTAGGAAAGGATGATGATACGGATTTCTTGACTGTTAGTTTTTCTTCCACGGATTATGTTGGTCACACATTTGGACCTCGTTCTATGGAGTTACAAGATACCTATTTACGTTTAGACGAAACCATCGCACAATTTTTATTGTACTTAGATAAAACCGTTGGAAAAGATAATTATTTGCTTTTTCTTACTGCTGATCATGCAGGTGCAGAAAATCCAAATTACTTAAAAGACAATAAATACAACGTTAAAAATATTCCTTCTAAAGATATTGTTTCAGCATTAAAAAACTTTTCCAATGAAACTTTTGGTATTAATTTAATTTTGGATTACTCTAATTTTAATCTCTATTTTGATACAAAAATTATTAAGGACAAAGGATTAGATTTGACTGCCGTAAAACAAAGTTTCAAAACTTTTTTAATGACACAAGAACAAGTCAAAAGAGTGTATACTGAAGAAGAGATATTAGCATCGTCTGGTGATGACTATTTTTTAAGTTTCATTGCCAATGGTTATGATCCAAAACAAAACGGTCAAATTGTAGTTTTAGATAAAGCAGGTTATATGCAATATCAAGCTACAGGAACTACCCATGGAACTCCTAATAGTTATGATACTCATGTACCTTTGCTTTTTTATGGATGGAAAATTCCTGTAGGAGAGTTGCATGCTAAAAAGTATATTACCCAAATTGCACCAACACTTTCGCAAATGCTAAAAATTCCTTTCCCAAATGGCACAGAATCTGAAGTATTAGAAACACTGTTGGATATTGACAAATAAGTTACGTTGGCTAAAAATAAAAAAATCCCGTCTTTTAATTGTAAAGACGGGATTTTTTTTGAAATATTATATGCTGTTAAATTAAAACTTATTTTCAATTTCAGCTGCTTCTAACATAAGATAGTGTAAATCTGTGTTTTTTATAAATGGTTTTAATAAGTGACTTCCTGGACCATACATTGCTAATTCAGTATAATCTGCAGAATGATTCATACTAATCCATCCCACGGAATTATATTTTTTTTGTATATCAGCTAAAACCTGAAACGGTAAATGTTTAGGATTATAAAGACCCTCTTCCAATTTAATATTCGAATAAAAACTCAAAATTTCTTTGGCCTCATGCTCTTGTAATATAGTTGTATTGGCATATTCAATTCTTTCTAGTACTTGCGACACGGTAGTTTCGCGACCAATTCCATTTAAAATCCAATCGTTTGTTTGTGTGTACCTTTGAATGCTATCAAAATTTGTATTAGCATCATTTCCATAAATAATTCCAGGATTTGCATTTCCGTGGTCCGTTGTAATAATCACTAAAGTATTTTTGTCTTTTTCGGCAAAATCAATTGCAACTTTTATTGCTTCGTCGTGAGCAACTTGATCATAAATTAAGCCGGTAATATCGTTACCATGTGCTGCCCAATCCACCTTTCCAGCTTCAACTTGAAGAACAAAACCATTTGGATGATCTTTCATTTTATCAATTGCACGCGAAGTCATTTCTGCTAAAGTAGGTATAGAGCTGGTCAATTCTTTACTGCTTTCTCTATCTCTAGAATAGGGAAGCCCATCGTTATGAAATAATCCAAGAATTGGTTTGCTGTTATCAATATCCATCATTTCACTTCTGTTTTTAACCACTGCAAATCCGTTATTGGAAAATTCTTGGTACAAATCGCGTTTATCTTTGCGACTTTCGGGAGAGAAATAATTATTTCCGCCACCCATCATTATGTCAAATTTCAAATCAAGATACATCTCAGCAATACTTTCCTGACTATTTCTGCTTTTTGAAGCAATACAAAATCCTGCTGGAGTGGCATGTGTTATTGGAACTGTAGTTACACAACCGGCCATTTTTCCTGCTTTTTTGAATTTTTGCCATATAGGAAGATGTTCTTCTCCGTTTGTTCCAATATTTAACGAACCATTTTTGACACGAAAGCCGCTTCCCCAAGATGAACTTGCAGCTGCAGAATCTGTTACAATTGATGATGCCGAGGCCATATCCATTAATGCGCGAGTTGCTTTATTCTCTTTATATAATTGAATCCAGTTGCTTCCCTTTCCTGTTTTTCTATTCAAGTATAGATCTGCCATATTTAGGGTGCCGATGCTCATTCCATCACTAACAATAACGATGATATTTTTTGCTTTTTTATTGTTTTTTAAAGTATCAAAATCTAGTTCTTGTGCATTTCCTTCAAAAGGATTTAGTACCGTAGCTCCAATTGCAAATAAAGAACTATTCTTGAAAAATTTCCGTCTGTTCATTTTTTTATGATTTTTGTAAGAATTCCAAATGTAACCAAACTACTTCGTGGAGTATGTTAAGGATTGATTATTTTATAGAAATGAAATCGTATTTGAATGGGTATCATTTTGTGAAATAAAAAATCCCTTTTGCCGATACAAAAGGGATTAGGAGTTTAGATAGCTGCTGTTGTTACAGGTAACGGAATTTGGTTTAGAAGTAGATCTTCAAAGCGTTCATGAGCACGAATTAAATGACCTTCACCATTTAACCATAAAACCTCAGCGGGTTTATATCTAGAATTGTAGTTTGATGCCATCGAGAAACAGTAGGCCCCTGCATTTCTAAAACATAAAATATCCCCTTCTTTAATTTCTGAAATCCTTCTGTTGTTAGCAAAAGTATCCGTTTCGCAGATATATCCTACTACAGAGTAAAAACGTTCTTTACCCTTAGGATGAGAAATGTTTTCAATATGGTGTTGCGATCCATACAGCATGGGTCTGATCAAATGATTAAAACCACTGTCTATTCCGGCAAAAACGGTCGAAGTTGTTTGTTTCACTACATTAACTTTTGCTAAAAAGAAGCCTGCTTCACTTACTAAAAACTTACCAGGTTCAAATATTAAGGTTAGTTCTTTGCCATATTCTAAGCAAAAAGCTTTAAATCTTTTGGATAATTTTTTTCCTAATTCTTCAATATCAGTTTCTATATCATCTTTTTTGTAAGGTACTTTAAAGCCACTTCCAAAGTCTAGGAATTCAAGATCCTTGAAGTTTTTAGCTGCATCAAAAAGTATTTCCGCCGCGTATAAAAACACTTCGATATCCAAAATATCAGAACCAGTGTGCATGTGAATACCCACAATGTTCATTTTTGTATTTTCAACAATACGAACAAGATGTGGCAACTGATGAATTGAAATTCCAAATTTGCTATCAATATGTCCTACTGAAATATTCGTGTTTCCACCAGCCATTACGTGTGGATTTATTCTTATGCAAACTGGTACATTAGGATGTTTGGTACCAAATTGTTCTAGTATCGATAAATTGTCAATATTTATTTGAACTCCCATTGCATTTACTTCTTCAATTTCTTCAAGAGAAACACCATTTGGGGTATAAAATATTTTTTCAGGTGCATATCCGGCATGAAGACCTAGCAGTACTTCTTGAATAGAGACCGTATCAAGACCAGCTCCCATTTCTTTTAGTAATTCTAGTATTGCTACGTTTGATAATGCCTTCATGGCGTAATTGATGCGTAACTTATCTACTTTAGAAAAAGCTTTAGTTAATCTATTGTATTGAGATTGTATTTTTTCGGCATCATAAACGTAGATTGGACTGCCAAATTTTTCTGTTAATTGTAGTAAGTCTTTTGATTGCATGGCTATTAATTTTGAGCAAATTTATTATTCTTTATCAAATCTTACAAGTTCTTTTTTGCAATCTAACAAAATATAACAAAAAGTTATATTTTAAACATTTAATCTTAGTTCTTTAAAAAAAATAACCCCTGATATTATTCTATATCAAGGGTTACAAATATTTTTTATGAATTATAAACTGGGTAAGTCACCATTTCCTTTGGTAGGTAAATTGGTATAGCCCATCAAGTATTTATCTACTTCTCTCGCTGCCTCTCTGCCTTCCGAGATTGCCCATACAATTAAGGATTGTCCTCTTCGCATGTCTCCTGCTGTAAAGATGTGAGGAACATTCGTTTGATAATTTGTTGCTTTGTAATTGCTTCTCATATCCGTTTCTAATCCTAATTGATCACTTAGTGTTTTTTCAGGACCCGTAAATCCAAGTGCCATTAAAGCTAAATCACAAGGCCAGATTTTTTCAGAACCTTCTTTTTCGATTAATTCTGGTCTTTGTCCAGGGGTCATTTTCCAGGCTACTTCAACAGTTTTTAAACCAACAAGTTCTCCTTTTTCATTAGAAATGAATTCTTTGGTGTTGATTAACCAGTTTCTATCACAACCTTCTTCATGTGAAGAAGATGTTTTTAATTGCAATGGCCAAAATGGCCAAGGTGTGGTTTCACTGCGCCCAACAGGTGGTTTTGGTAAAATCTCAAAATTAGTAACTGATTTAGCTCCGTGTCTGTTTGAAGTTCCTACACAATCAGAACCAGTATCTCCACCACCAATAACAATTACATCTTTGCCAGTAGCCATTATTTGATCAGGAATTACTTCACCATATAGTGACTTTGTTTGTTGTGTTAAGAAAGTCATTGCTTGAACAACTCCTTTACTTTCTATTCCTTTGGTAGGTAAACTTCTTCTTTCGGTTGCACCTCCACATAACACGATAGAATCAAAAGTATTCAATTCTTCAACACTGTAGTTTACACCAACATTTACATTCGTTTTAAAAGTAATTCCTTCCGCTTCTAGAACAGTAACTCGTCTGTCAATAATTGCTTTTTCTAGTTTGAAATTTGGAATACCGTACCTTAATAAACCTCCAATAGCATTGTCTCTTTCGAAAACCGTGACAGTATGTCCTGCTCGATTTAATTGTTGTGCAGCCGCCAAACCAGCAGGACCAGAGCCTATTACAGCGACTGTTTTTCCTGTTCTGATTTCGGGTGGTTGTGGCTTTATCCAACCTTCAGCAAAACCTCTTTCAATAATGTTTTTTTCAATATTTTCAATGGCAACAGGCTCACTAATGATTCCTAAAACACATGATTTTTCGCAAGGTGCAGGGCATAATCTGCCTGTAAATTCAGGAAAGTTATTGGTTGATTGTAATATTTTCAAAGCACTTTCCCATTCTTCTTGATGCACCATGTCATTAAAATCAGGAATCAAATTCCCTAATGGACAGGCGCTATGGCAAAAAGGAATTCCACAATCCATGCATCTGGAGCCTTGTTCCTTGATTTTGTCTTTCTCTAATTGTATTGTAAACTCATTGTAGTTTGATACTCGTTCCTCGACAACGATATAACTTTCGTCCGTTCTATTGTATTCTTTAAATCCTCCTATCTTTCCCATAACTATAGTGCTAGTAGTTCTTCAATTTGTTTTTCTTCGGCTAATCGCAATAATGCTTTTTTATAATCTGTTGGCATTACTTTGATGAATAGGCCTTTTTGGTTTTCCCAATCTTCTAAAATTCTTTTTGCTAAAGGGCTATTGGTGTACATAGAATGATTTTTTAGCAAACGTCTTAGTTTAGAGAAGTCTTCTTGTTCCAATGTTTCAAAAGCGACCATCTCCATATTACACACTGTGGAGTCGAATTTTTTATTTGGATCAAAAATATAAGCGATACCTCCACTCATACCAGCTGCAAAATTCCTTCCTGTTTTTCCTAAAACGACTACAGTTCCTCCGGTCATATATTCGCATCCATGATCTCCAATTCCTTCTACAACTGCTGTTGCTCCAGAATTTCTAACACAAAAACGTTCTCCAGCCATACCATTTATATAAGCTTCACCAGTGATTGCTCCATAAAGCGCCACATTTCCAATGATAATATTTTCCTCTGGTTTGAAAGTAGCTGTTGGTGGTACTTTGATAATTAATTTTGCTCCTGAAAGTCCTTTGCCTAAATAATCATTACAATTTCCATGTATTTTAAAGGATAATCCATTGGTAGCAAAAGCACCAAAACTTTGTCCTGCCGATCCTGTGAAATCGACTAATATGGTATCCTCAGGCAATCCTTGGGCACCATATATTTTTGAAATTTCATTACTCAAAATAGCTCCAACGGAACGATCCGTATTTTTAATATCAAACGTGACTCTTGTTTTTTCCTTTCTATAAATAGATGGAATAGCTGCTTTTATGATATCAAAATCAAGTACGTGTTCCAGCGCATGATCTTGGGTAGTCGTATTGTGATTTGGAACTTCTTTAGCTTTTTCTGGCTTATATAAAATAGCCGATAAGTCTAATCCACTTGCTTTATAATGTTTGATAGCTTTATTTACATTCAATTTTTGAGATTGTCCCACCATGTCTTTCAGCGTTCTAAATCCAAGTTGCGCCATGATTTCTCTTAACTCCTCAGCAATAAAATACATGAAGTTGATAATGTGTTCCGGCGTTCCTTTGAAATTTTTTCTTAATTCGGGATCTTGTGTTGCAATACCAACCGGGCACGTATTTAAGTGACAGGCTCTCATCATAATACAGCCAGAGGCTACTAAAGGAGCAGTTGCAAAACCAAATTCTTCGGCTCCAAGTAATGCAGCAATAGCTACATCACGACCAGTTTTTAATTGTCCATCACATTCTAAAACTACGCGACTTCTTAAATCATTTAGAATCAATGTTTGCTGTGCTTCGGCTAAGCCAAGTTCCCACGGAATACCGGTGTGTTGCAGTGAAGTTAAAGGTGCAGCTCCAGTCCCTCCGTCGTATCCTGAAATCAAAATCACGTCGGCTTTGGCTTTAGCAACACCCGCAGCAATTGTTCCAACACCAACTTCAGAAACTAATTTTACGTTAATCCTTGCTTCACGATTGGCATTTTTCAAATCAAAAATTAACTGCGATAAATCTTCAATAGAATAAATATCGTGGTGTGGTGGCGGAGAAATTAATCCAACATAAGGCGTTGAATTTCTCACTTCAGCAATCCAAGGTACTACTTTTTCGCCTGGTAACTGTCCACCTTCGCCAGGTTTTGCACCTTGAGCCATTTTTATTTGAATCTCTTTCGCATTGGTCAGATAGTTAATAGAAACGCCAAATCTTCCTGAAGCTACTTGCTTGATGGCACTATTTCTAGAATCTCCATTTAAGTCTTTTTGGAAACGTTTTGGATCTTCTCCACCTTCTCCAGAATTACTTTTTCCACCAATTCTGTTCATGGCAATCGCTAGATTTTCATGCGCTTCTTGACTGATAGATCCATAAGACATGGCGCCAGTTTTGAATTTTTTTACAATTTCGGTCCAAGGTTCTACCTCGTCTATTGGAATTGGATCTAAATTATTAAATTCAAATAAACCTCTAATGGTCATTAAGTTTTCGCTTTGGTCGTTAACCATCGTAGCATATTCCTTATAACTTTCAGGACTGTTTAAACGAACTGCTTGTTGCAATTTAGAAATCGTTGTTGGATTAAACATGTGTTTTTCTCCTGATCTTCTCCATCTGTAAATTCCACCAATTTCTAAAGGCAATAAATTGCTGACTTTTGAATTTGGAAATGCTTTTTGGTATCTTTTCTTGATTTCTTTTTCGACTTCCATCAAACCAATTCCTTCAATTCTAGAAGGTGTGTAAGGGAAATATTTAGAAGTGAATGTTTTATTTAATCCTAAAATTTCAAAAATTTGTGCAGCTCGGTATGAATGTAATGTCGAGATACCAATTTTATTCATGATTTTTAGGATTCCTTTTGCAATCGCTTTATTGTAGTTTTTAATAGCGTAATCTGCTTTTATACCAGTGATAAAACCTTGGTTAACCTGATCATGAATAATTTCATTTACCATGTAAGGATTAATTGCGCTGGCTCCGTAACCAAATAATAATGCAAAATGATGTGGCTCGCGCGGTTCTGCAGATTCGATAATAATTCCGAACTTAGAACGAGACTTGAGGATGTTCATCGAATGATGGATGTAGGAACAAGCTAATAGCATTGGTATAGGAGCCATTTTTTCGCTTACGCCTCTATCCGAAATGATCACGATATTACATCCTTCGTTAACTGCTTTGAAGGTCGCTTGAACTGCTCTTTCTAAAGCACGTTCTAATCCGTTAGCACCTTTTTCGATATCATATAAAGTAGAAATTGTTACTGATTTGAAATCAGCATGATTAATATTTTTTACTTTATCTAAATCCTCATTTGAAATAACCGGGTTTTGGATTTTTAATTTCTTGCAATGTTTTGGAACAATATCAAAAATATTATAATCGCCACCAATAGCTAGGCTAATATCGGTAATGATTTCTTCGCGAATACCATCTAATGGCGGATTGGTAACTTGTGCAAACAACTGTTTGAAGTAGTTGTATAAAAGTTGTGGCTGATCTGATAAAACGGCCAATGGAGTGTCATTACCCATAGAACTTAAGACCTCAGCTCCCTTTGTTCCCATTGGGTTTATGATCGTTTTTAAGTCTTCAAGCGTATATCCAAAAAGCCTCTGTCTAGTTTCAAAATTTATGTTTTCTACAGGAATTGGATTATCAGTATAAGGTATTTGAGCTAGTTGTACTAGATTATCATCAAGCCACTTCTGATAAGGATGTTTTGTAGCAATAGCATTTTTGATCTCATCATCTTCTATAATTCGACCTTCATTCATGTCCACAAGGAACATTTTTCCGGGTTCTAAGCGACCGTGTTGTACTACATCTTCTGGTTTGATGTCGAGAACACCAATTTCTGAAGACATAATTACAAAACCACTTTTAGTCAATGTATAGCGTGAAGGACGTAATCCATTTCTATCCAATAAAGCACCAATGACGTTTCCGTCAGTAAAAGGAATAGAAGCCGGACCATCCCAAGGCTCCATGATGCAAGCATTATATTCATAAAACGCTTTTTTGTCGGCTGACATCGTTTGGTGTTTTTCCCAAGCTTCAGGAACAACCATCATCATGGCTTCCGGCAAAGAACGACCTGTCATCAATAGCAATTCAATTACCATATCCATTGAAGCGGAATCTGATTTTCCCTCTAAAATAATTGGGAATAATTTTTTGATATCATCACCAAATACATCACTTTGCATCAATTCCTCACGAGCCCTCATACGGCTGATGTTCCCACGAAGTGTATTGATTTCTCCATTGTGACACATGTAGCGGAAGGGTTGTGCTAGTTCCCAAGAAGGGAAGGTGTTGGTAGAAAAGCGTTGGTGGACTAAGGCTAAACGGGTTACTAAGTCATCATCTAACAAATCAGTATAATACCTGCTGATGTCTTCCGGCATCAACAAACCTTTATATATTATAGTCGTAGTTGAGAAACTGGAAAAATAAAACATGTGACTTTCTGAAATTCTTGAATTTCGGATTGCGTGCTCTGCTATTTTTCTGGCTGCAAACAATTTAGCATTAAATTGTTGTTCTGTAAGGTCTAAACCATTTTTACCTACAAATACTTGTTTAACTGTTGGTTCTTTCTCGCCGGCAATTCGTCCTAAATTTGTTGCATCAACTGGTACGTCTCTCCATCCGATTATTTCTAAATTCTGTTCGCGTATTGAGGTCTCAAAAGTAGTTTTGCAAAAAACAACTTGGTTTATACTTTTTGGCATAAAAACCATTCCTACTGCATATTGTTTTGTCTCGGGGATTTCAAATTCACACACTTTCTTAAAGAAATCATGAGGGATATCAAATAATATTCCAGC
Organism: Flavobacterium sp. W20_MBD1_R3; assembly: GCF_052119725.1. Taxonomy (NCBI): domain Bacteria; kingdom Pseudomonadati; phylum Bacteroidota; class Flavobacteriia; order Flavobacteriales; family Flavobacteriaceae; genus Flavobacterium; species Flavobacterium sp. W20_MBD1_R3. The sequence continues at coordinate 359,833 of NZ_JBGQOR010000003.1, read as the reverse complement.
TCCATCGCCAGTTCTGCCATCCGAGCTCACAGCACCCCTGTGTTCTAGTTTGATTAGAATATCCAATGCTTTGTGTATTATGTCATTTGATTTGATTCCATTAAGGTTGCAAATGAAACCTGCTCCGCAATTGTCGTGTTCAAATTCGGGCAAATAAAGGCCTTGTTCTTTAACTTTCATGCTTAATATTTTTATACAAAATTAAAGATTTAGTAACAGATAATAGGGGTAAAAGTTAAAAATGGCTTTTTTTTACAGTAATAGTAGAAAAAGGTTAAATAAAACACAATAAAGGGATTTATAGGCATTCGAAATGGTTTATCTACAATGAGAAAACCCAATAAGAGTCTCCGTTTAGATAATTTTGAAAGAAATGTTGTACCGCTCATTTTACAGGGATATTTATAACAAATTCATAGCTAATTTTTATATTTTTTTATTTCGAAAAAAGTTACACTTTAGTTCGACAAATTCTAATTTTGACGCAACATTAAATCAAAAAAAAATAACAGTTACATTTAATTTTGCTATTTTTGTGGCACTTTTATTCTGAAATAGATTCAGAATCCAGACAAATTCTATATTATGAACATACACGAATATCAAGGAAAAGAGATTTTAGCTAGCTACGGAGTTCGCATTCAACGCGGAATCGTTGCTAACAGCCCTGTAGAGGCCGTTGCTGCTGCAAAACAATTAACTACCGAAACCGGTACAAGTTGGTATGTTGTAAAAGCCCAAGTTCATGCAGGTGGACGCGGTAAAGGTGGTGGAGTAAAGCTTGCCAAAAACTTACAACAAGTTGAAGAAATTGCAGAACAAATCATAGGAATGCAATTAGTAACACCACAAACTTCTGCCGAAGGTAAAAAAGTACATAAAGTTTTAATTGCGGAAGATGTTTATTATCCAGGTGAAAGTGAAACTTCTGAGTTTTATGTTTCTGTATTGTTGAATAGAGCTACAGGTCGTAACATGATTATGTATTCTACTGAAGGTGGAATGGATATTGAAGAAGTTGCGGAACACACTCCTCATTTAATTTTTACTGAGGAAGTTGATCCTTCTGTTGGATTACAAGGTTTTCAAGCAAGAAGAATTGCTTTTAACTTAGGTCTTTCTGGAAATGCTTTCAAAGAAATGGTAAAATTCATTGATTCTTTATACAATGCTTACATTGGATCTGATGCTTCGATGTTTGAAATCAACCCGGTTTTGAAAACATCTGACAATAAAATCATGGCTGTAGATGCTAAAGTAAATATTGATGATAATGCTTTATACAGACAAAAGAAATATGCTGATATGCGTGACATTCGTGAGGAAAACCCAATCGAAGTGGAAGCGAAAGAAGTAGGATTAAATTATGTAGATCTTGACGGTACAGTAGGATGTATGGTGAACGGAGCTGGTTTAGCTATGGCAACCATGGATTTAATCAAGTATGCTGGTTTTGAGCCTGCTAACTTCCTTGACGTAGGTGGAACTGCTGATGCAAAACGTGTTGAAACTGCTTTCCGTATTATCTTAAAAGATCCAAACGTAAAAGCAATTTTGATTAATATTTTTGGTGGAATCGTTCGTTGTGACCGTGTGGCACAAGGAGTTGTTGATGCATACAAAAATATGGGTGATGCTATTAAAGTGCCAATCATTGTTCGTTTACAAGGTACAAATGCAGCTATTGCAAAAGAATTAATTGATAATTCAGGAATGCCAATTTTATCTGCTGTTGAATTCCAAGAAGCTGCAGATCAAGTGAAAGCGGCACTTTCTTAATTAGAATATTGTTATATATTTAAAATCCTGTTTGCTGTGGCAAACGGGATTTTTTTTGTTAACAACATTTTTTTAGTTCGAACAAATCATAATAATAATCGAAAGGATACTGGTTTCTGGCTTACAACAATTATCTTTGTTTTTAATGTTTTTAGCTATTATGAAACTCTACATAAAAAATAATTTTACTACTGAATTACCGGCTGATCCCAATCAAGTTAATGTTCCAAGACAAGTGCATGAAGCTTGTTATTCATACGCATTTCCCAAAAAACCATCTAATCCCTCGCTGATTCATGCTTCCGAGGAAGTAGCTAATGTGATTGGTCTTTCTCCTGAAGATATACATTCTGCTGACTTTCTAAATACCTTTTCAGGAAGTACCATTTATCCAGGTACAAAACCGTATGCTTTGGCTTATGCGGGGCATCAGTTTGGGAATTGGGCTGGACAATTAGGAGATGGTCGCGCCATTAATCTCACTGAAGTAGTTCATGAAAATAAGACCTACACTTTACAACTAAAAGGAGCGGGGCCAACTCCATATTCCAGAACTGCAGATGGTTTTGCCGTATTGCGTTCTTCCATTCGAGAGCATTTGTGTGCTGAAGCGATGCATTATTTAGGTGTTCCAACCACACGTTCGCTTTCACTAATGCTTTCCGGCGATCAAGTATTGCGTGATGTTTTGTACAATGGAAATCCTGCCTATGAAAAAGGAGCAGTCGTTTGCAGAGTGGCTCCTTCATTTATTCGTTTTGGTAGTTTCGAGTTGTTTGCTTCACGAGAGGATCATGTTAATCTCAAATTATTAGCGGACTTCACCATCAAACATCATTTTTCCCATATTCAAAAAGAAGGGGTCGAAAAATATCTGGCCTTTTTTCAAGAAGTTACTCAAACAACGCTCAAGATGATCGTGGAATGGCAACGCGTTGGTTTTGTTCACGGCGTTATGAATACCGATAATATGTCCATTCACGGCATCACTATTGATTATGGTCCTTACGGCTGGTTGGAAGACTATAATCCCAGCTGGACGCCTAATACAACGGATAGCCAACATAAAAGATATCGTTTTGGCAATCAACCAGAAATTGCACTGTGGAATTTGTATCAATTGGCGAATGCTTTGTATCCATTAATTAAGGAAGCAAAACCGCTGGAAACTATATTAGATGCTTTTAGTTCGGAATATGAAAAGGAATACTTGGATATGATGCGAGATAAACTCGGTTTCCAAATCAAAAAAGAACAAGATATTGCTTTGATTCAGAGTTTAACTCAATTGCTTGAAAAGGTAGAAACAGATATGACAATTTTCTTCAGAAATTTAAGTTCTGTTACCAAATCTGATGCTGGAATAACCGCTTTCAATACAATAAAAGACGCTTTTTATACTGAAAAGGATTGGGATGAAACAATCTTGAAAGATTGGCAGGATTGGTTTGAGAAGTACAGCCTTCGAATCAATGAAGAAACACTTTCGGATCCTGAAAGAAAAGAGCAGATGAATAAAGTTAATCCAAAATATGTTTTGCGAAATTATATGGCACAATTGTGTATCGATGACGCGGACAAGGGAGATTATTCTTTGCTAAACGAGTTATTTGAAATGCTTAAAAATCCTTACGATGAACAACCAAATTTGCAAAAATGGTTTGCCAAAAGACCGGATTGGGCCAGAGATAAAGTGGGTTGTTCTATGTTAAGCTGTAGTTCTTAAAACTGGATTTGAAAAAGTATTAAAATAGGTCTGTCCGTTAGTTGTATCAAGTAAAATTTAGCTGTTTTGTCATTTCGACGAAGAAGAAATCCCATTAGCGGCTCTCGTTAGGTGATTTCTTCTTCGTTGAAATGACAAAATTAAATATACTGGTATTAGTAACGGACAGTTAAACAATAATTTATCTAAAAATAATCTATTTAACACCTATTGTTTCATTACCTCTTAATAAAACCTTGTTTTTATTTTCTAAATTTTCTTTGGTTTTTCCCAAGATGTTGATGATGTCAAATTTGGTGTCGCTTTTTCTTAGATTGTAAAATGCTTCTGAATTGGTAACTTCAACTTCTAAAATGTAGTTTTGGTCTAATTTGAAAGTTACCACATTGTCTTTTATTAATGTTCCATTTACCATATAAATTACGTCGTTACTTTTGATTTTGGTATATTCAGATTTTATTTGATCCAAGCTCATGAAATTATATTTCTTAGGGTTTTTGGAAGTAATGTAAAGCTGACCACGAAATAAAACAGCATTTATTGTGGTGTCCTTTTTGACAACATTCAAAGATTCAATTTCATTTTGGTTGATATATTCAATTGCATTTCTTGCAATTAAGTTAGAATCAAAAAATACCGCTGGTTCTTCAGTTTTATTGTTTTGTCCAAAAAATATTGTTGTAAAAAATAATGTGTAAAAGGTGAGGAGGCATTTCATATTTGAAGGTGTAAATTCATTTTGATGAACTAAATATACAAAAAATCCTGAATTCTCATTCAGGATTTTGATATTGTATTAATTCCCAATTTCTTGAATCACATCCGATTCGTATATTTTGAAACCTGTATTGTTGCTTTGAGCGATTTTCAAAAGTGCTTTGGCTACTGTTCTACTCTCAATAGGTTTATACTTTTTCAAATTTCCAAGGAATAAAAAAGAAAGTGTCTTCATGAAAAAAGCACCAACTTTTTCTCCCAATCTAAATTCAGTTCGGTTTCCCAAAAGAAGGGAAGGTTGTAATACGGCAACGCTTTCAAAATTACAGTTCTCAAGAAAATCCTGAATTTCTCCTTTCGTTTTCAAATAAAAATTTTCAGATTTTGAATCAGCACCAAGAGAAGATATTATCAAAAATTGTTTGACTTTATTTTGCACCGCAAAAGTGGCAAACTGACTCGGATATTCAAAATCTACTTTTCGGAAGGCTTCTTTACTACCTGCTTTTTTGATTGTTGTGCCAATGGTGCAAAAGAAATCATCACCAACAATCAAATTTTTATAGGTGTCCGGTGCATCAAAATCAATGATGTGTTGGGTTAGTTTTTTATGTTTTATTCCGGTATCTCTTTTCACGAAAGTAATCACTTTTAGATAGTCATTACTGTCTAAAAGGGAATTCAATAGTTGGGCTCCTATTAGACCGGTACTTCCAATAATTAGGGCTGTTTTCACTTATGATTTTTTATTTTTGCCGAAATTATATTTCACTTTCTCTACCACTTGGACTTTTGAATTTCCTTTTGGATATTGCTTTTTAGAAGTGTTTTTTGTAGCAGGTCTTGATTTTGAAGGTGCTTCATCACCTCTTGATTTTTCTTCGTCTCTTGGTTTTGCTTTAAACTCGGGTCTGTCTTTGGATCCTTCTTTTGCAGGAATTTGAGCTTTATGCTTGGCTAAAACATCATTTGGGTTTTTTGGGTTTTCTTTTGTTCCTCGCAAGTGAATTACTAATGCATTTAGGAAATTGCGCAATACTTGGTCACCGCATTCCACATAATTTTCATGTTTTTCATCTCGGAAAAAAGCACCTAATTCTGATTTAGTGATTCGGAAATCTACTAGTTCTAATATTTCAACTATTTGATCGTCACGTAACATTAAAGCAACGCGAAGTTTTTTAAAGATATCGTTATTTGTCATCATGTTCTAATTTTTTTCAAAGGTACGGTTTAAAAGCAATTGGACCACATTTTTAGATTCAGAATTGGTGTCTGTTCAGAAGGTGAATTATGGTATCTAAATCTTCTTTTTTGTGATTGGCCGTTATTACAATTCTATTTAAATCCTTAGTGCTTGTTGCATATTTAAAATTGGTTATGATAATATTATTGGCAATAAAAAGTTCTTTTATTGATTCAATTTCTGGATAAATGAGCGGATAATTGAGGTCAAAGGTTACCGCTTTGTTTCTAACTAAATTGCGATCAACATAGTTTAAATTTTCTTTTAATTTTTGATGCTGTTGCAAATAAATAGCTGCGGCATCAGCCATGGTTTGTACAAATGCTGCATTCATTCCGGCACTGGCAACAAATGTGTCATGAGTTGTCATTTGAGTAATAAATTGAGAATCACTTGCAATTACACCACCCGTTAATCCAAATGCTTTTCCTAAAGACGAAACCATAATTTTCCTTTTTATATTGGTAAGATTGATTGTCGAATAAACTCCGCAGCCATTAGTTCCCAAAATTCCAAGTGAATGTGATTCGTCAATAACCAAAGTAATTTCTTTATTAGACGGAATAGAATTTAAAATAGAAAGATCGATTGGGCGTACATGAAATGATGGCACCGAATCGGTTAGAATTGTAATTTTTTCTGTGACATTATCCAGCAAACGAGGATTTAATTTTTCTCCAATAAAAATCGGCAAACTAGAAGGTACTTTTATGGCAATGTGGGTATCCGGATAATGAAAAAAGCAATCTGTTTCCGGAGTTAATGCTTCAATAACTAATTTTCCTGCCAGCATTCCAGATGAAATAGTGAGAGCTGCTTCTGCTTTTATGAATTTGGCTAGAAAGCGTTCTCCGTTTTCATACGCGGTCAGCTGAATATTTGCACTTCTGGAACTACCATAAGCGGTTCCCCATTGCATAATATTTTTGATGAGCAGTTTTTGAAATCCGGGATGCATTGGCAAACCTAAATACGCTGTTCCTCCAAAATAAAGATATTTTTTATTTTCGATTTCAATTATTCGATCTGGAAATTGGTTCACTTTCATTTGAAACTAGATTAAAGTTACGCCAGTTCCGTTTAAGTCAGAATAATTTATTTTTCCAAAATCTATGGTTACACCAGAGGCAATATCTTCAGATAAAAGTAATGCGCCATCCATATCTACATAATCCAGTTGTGGCAGTAAATGTGCAATGGCTGATATTCCAACAGTTGATTCGGTCATGCAACCCACCATGGTTTTAAGTCCTAATTTCTTGGCTTCCTGAATCATTCGTCTTCCGGGAGTCAGTCCACCACATTTTACTAATTTAATATTTACACCATGAAAATGATGATGGCATTTCGCTACATCTTCCTCTATAATACAGCTTTCATCGGCTATGATAGGTAAAACGGAATGGTTGAAAACTTCCTTATGTCCTTCCCAGTGGTCTGCTTTCAGTGGTTGTTCCAGGAATTCTACTCCTAGTTTTTTTAGTTCAATTGCATTTTTTATAGTTTCTTCTACACCCCAACCACAATTAGCGTCAATTCTAAAAATGGCATTAGTATGTTTTCTAAGTTCAGTTACGATAGCAATATCTTCTTTGGTTCCCAATTTTATTTTATAAATTGGCCAAGGCAATTCCTTCATTTTTGAAACCATTTTTTCGATGGATGCAATTCCAATTGTATAATCTGTCAATGGATTTTTGGCAATGCTATAATTCCATAATTCGTATAATTTCTTTCCTTTTTTGCGTGCATACAGATCAGTATATGCCATGTCCAAAGCGCACAAAGCAAACATATCGTCTTTTAAGTATGAATGAATTTTAGACCAAAATGCTTCGGGTGTTTCATCTATAGTATTTTCGATTATGCTTCGAATTTTTTCTAAATCCTGTATCATTATCGGAACGGTTGTTTTGTAATATGGATTAGAAGTTGCTTCGCCAAAACCGGAAAAACCATCGCTATTTAACTCCACAATCAAAGAAGGCTGAAAGTCGATTGATTCTCTCGAAATGGTAAATGTATGTTTTAATTTGAGGTTGTATTCTCTTAAGATTAGTTCCATTCAGGGTTTAATTTTAATATTTGTTGTGTTTATGTGTAGTATAATTTATTAGTAACCGAGCCATAAAAGAGCTTTTACAAATCCGTCTCTCCATAGTTTTTCGTTGTGTTGTCCACCTTTTACAATTCTCTTTTCATTCAAATTAAGACAAGAACATCTATTTGAATTTAGTAAATATTCCATTTTATTCAAATCCGAAACCATCTCATCACTTTCAGCATCGCCACAAAGGAAATAGATTTTAGATTTAATTTTTTTAGATTTTTTAGTTAAGGTATAGATGTCTTTGGTAAACCAAAAAGAGGGTGAGAACACTCCTGCTTTTCCAAATATTTCTGGATATTTTAAAACAGCATAATAGGAGGTCAGTCCGCCGAGAGAACTTCCCATAATAGAGGTGTTTTTCTTTTTGGTTTTCGTTCTGAATGTTTTGTCTATGTGCGGTTTTAGTGTTTTTACAATAAATTCTAAATAACTGTCTGCGTTCCCGCCCCCATGTTTATCGTTTTTATAAGGTGTTAATTCATCGATTCGTTTTTCATTTCCGTGTTCGATAGCCACAACGATAATTGGTGCTTTTAGGCTATCAAGTTTTTCGTCAACGTTCCATTCACCCGAATAAGATGTTTTTGCGTCAAATAAATTCTGAGCATCATGCATGTAAATTACGGAGTATTTTTTTTTGGAAGTTACATAATTTTTGGGCAAATACACCCAAATTTTCTTCGCTGTGTGAAGTTGTGTTGCTTCAATTATAAAGGTAGAAACTTGTTTTGAGGCCGTACTTTGGCTAGAATTCTGAGCAACGGTTTTGACTATAAGCAAGAAAAAAAGAAGCAACAGGAGTTGTAGTCGGACCATCATTAGTTTTGATTTTCAATTTAAAAGCAATATTTTAGCTAAAAATAACATTTTGATGGATAAATTCGAAGAAAAGAGAAGTTTACTTTTAGAGATGATTGCTTTTTCTGCAGTTGATGGTCGTTTACACAAAAAAGAATATGATTTTTTGTTTAATATAGCCAATGAGTTGAATTTGGAAAAAGGAGGTTTCAATGATTTATTTCATTTAGAATTACCGCAACTACCTATTAAATCTGAATTTCAAAGGATACTACAATTTTATCGATTGGCATTGCTGATGTATAGCGATGGAATTTTACATCAGAAAGAATCGGTTACTATCCTGCAAATAGCTATCAAAATGGGGTTAAATCCTATAGCCACAAAACGCATTCTTAAGCTGATGGATGAAGCACCAAACGCCATTATTAGTCCTGACGTTTTATTAAACGTTTTTAAGGAACAACATAATTAAGTGATAACCACAATTGGATGTTAGATCTTAATTAAGTTGTCATATTTATTCGTAAAGATTACTTCATGATCTAGCTCGGAACTTTTTATATGCCAATCTTTGGTAAGAAGTCCTTTTGATACTTACAACAACATAGGTTTTTGTTGTCATTTTAAAAGATATTTACAATGAAATCACTTTCTTGTTGGAAGTGCGTTTTTTTTAAAAGACATTTTTACACCCACAGCTGTTTGTATATCTGGTGCGTTGTCTAATCTAAGATCTTCCCGGATGGATACATAATAAGATAATTGCTTAACGGAATAGGTACAAATAAAAGTCCATCCCTCGAGATTTTTGTACAAGTGCGAAAAGGTTTGCTGCCAATGCGTTTTTATCCGTTGTCCTGTTAAAACGATATGATCAAAATCTTTTGAAGCTTCATAAGATGTTTGAAAGGAATAATTGATTCCATAAGAAATGAAATTATGGTTTTTGAGTTTTCTTTTATAATCCAGTAGTCCTTCAAAGCTATATAGAAAAGTTTGATTGCTGAAGTTTACTTGATTTCCATATTTGAAGAATCGTTGTCGCAAAGCACCTGCACTTAACCCAATTGTAAGTAGATTTTTATTCTGGACAAAAATTTTCTTCATAGCAGATGAAGAAATACCAATGTCAGCTACAGGATTGAATCTTGAAAGATTAATTCCTAAATGTGTACCAAAATTCAAGTATATTCTCTGTTTTTTGTTTATTTCTAATGGTGGATAATAAAAATAATTGATTTCAATTCCAGGAAACTGGAAGTCGCCATTATTCATGTTTATAAAACGATTATTTTCATCTCTGAATTCTATTTTTGCTTGGTTTAAACCATAATAGCGTCTCGAAAAAGGATCTTCACCTCCTGCAATATTGCTATGAAACCACTCTATTGATTCGTCAGAAGTAAATAATGAAAAAGGATATTTCCCTTTGTCTAACGAATAGGATCGGATGCCTAAACTAAGCTCATGATGCGCATTTAAGGGCAAGGAAAACGTAAATTTGTATGATCTAATGACACCATCGGCAGTGAATTCTTTAGTTTGAGAAGGAACGCTATTAAGATCAAAGTTATATTCCCTGTCATGCCAAGGGAAATTTGCGGCGAATACCCTATCAATAGTATTTGTTAATTCATAAGATTTTACATAAGGTAAGACCACATTTGCACTTGAAACGTCAAATGAAAAAGAATATTTCTCAGGGGAACGAACTTTAAAATTGTGGTTTATTCTCGAAATATACATTCCTAACGGATGATTAGAAAGAAGATTGGGTTTTATGATATCCATATCGTTTTCTATTTCAAAGCGTAACGAATCCTCTTTTTTGGATTGTGCAGATGCAACTGAAATAAAAATTAGTACAATAATAATCAATGCGTTATATTTCATTTGAATGTCAGTATTGTCATGAAAAAAGCAGAAAATAATTAGACTTAAAATTACAGATTTTTATCAATAAATACGTTTTAACAAAAAAATTACGATCTAAACCAGATGGAGACTTTGAAATACTTGCGTTGTAAAATGATTTTCTTTAACAGTATTAAGTCGGTTGTGCTTGTAATTTTTTGATGTCATCTCGTAGTTTAGCTGCCTGCATAAAGTCTAATTCTTTAGCTGCTTTCTCCATTGATTTTCGTTTTTCTCGAATGAGTTTCTCAATTTCAGGTTTTGACAGGTATAAATTTTCGGGTTCTGCAGCAGCATTTAAGGTGAGGCCTAACTCATAATCAGCCAAAGGATTTTTGGTAAACGCACTTTCTATTTTCTTGTTTAAAGCCTGCGGAGTCTGATTGTTTTTGGTGTTGTAATTGATTTGTTTGGTTCTGCGGTAATTCGTTTCATCGATAGTTTTTTGCATGCTGGCCGTGATTTTATCGGCATACATTATTGCTTTACCGTTTAAGTTTCTTGCTGCACGACCAATTGTTTGCGTAAGAGAGCGATGACTTCGCAAAAAACCTTCTTTGTCTGCATCTAAAATTGCCACTAAAGAAACTTCGGGTAGATCCAACCCTTCACGAAGTAAATTCACACCAATCAAGACATCAAAAATTCCTTTTCGTAAATCTTGCATGATTTCTATTCGTTCTAACGTATCGACTTCAGAGTGAATATAGCGACAGCGAATATTGACTTTCGTTAAATATTTCGCTAGTTCTTCTGCCATTCTTTTGGTTAAAGTTGTTACTAAAACACGTTCGTCAATTTCTGCCCGAACTTGAATTTCTTCAATTAGATCATCGATCTGGTTTAAACTTGGTCGGATTTCAATAATAGGATCCAGTAATCCGGTAGGACGTATTACTTGTTCGACAACGACACCTTCTGTTTTTTGTAATTCATAATCGGCTGGTGTTGCTGAAACATAAATTACTTGATTTTGCATCGCTTCAAATTCTTCAAACTTCAAAGGACGATTGTCCATTGCAGCGGGAAGTCGGAAACCATATTCCACTAAATTTTCTTTTCGGCTTCTGTCACCACCATACATTGCGCTAACTTGTGAAAGTGTTACGTGACTTTCATCCACCACCATTAAATAATCTTTCGGAAAATAATCCAGTAAACAAAAAGGTCTTGTTCCCGGTAAACGACCGTCAAGATAACGGGAATAATTTTCAATTCCAGAGCAATAACCTAATTCGCGAATCATCTCTAGATCGAAGTTAGTGCGTTCTTCTAATCGTTTTGCTTCTAAGTGTTTTCCAATTTCCTTGAAATAATCAACTTGTTTAACTAAATCTTGTTGGATTTCCCAAATGGCATTTTGTAATACGTCTGGAGAAGTCACAAACATATTAGCGGGATAAATGGTCAGTCTTTCAAATTTTTCTAAGACTTGAGAATTCTTTACATCAAAACTTTCAATTTCTTCAATTTCATCCCCAAAGAAATGGATTCGGTACGCTTCATCAGCATAACTGGGACACACATCAACTGTATCGCCTTTTATCCTGAAACTTCCGGGATTAAAATCGGCTTCGGTTCTGGAATATAAACTTTGCACTAATTGATGCAGTAATTTAGTTCGAGAAATGATTTGCCCTTTTTCAATTGGAATCAAGTTTTTCTGAAATTCTACGGGATTTCCAATACCATATAAACAAGAAACTGATGCTACAACTAAAATATCTCTTCGTCCTGAAAGTAACGAAGCGGTAGTCGACATTCTCATTTTTTCCAGTTCTTCATTGATGGATAAATCCTTTTCGATGAAAACGCCGGTTACGGGCATAAAAGCTTCGGGTTGATAATAATCGTAATAGGAAACGAAATATTCCACGGCATTATTCGGAAAAAATTGTTTGAATTCCGAATATAATTGCGCTGCCAACGTTTTATTATGAGCCAGAACTAAGGTTGGTCTTTGTACTTCCTGAATCACATTAGCCACCGTAAATGTTTTTCCGGATCCGGTAACTCCTAAAAGTGTTTGGAAAGGATCACCATCATTAAGCCCTTGAACTAATTTATCAATGGCTTGTGGTTGGTCCCCTTTTGGCTGGTAATCGGATACTACTTGAAAATTCATCTGTATTTTTTGGCAAAGTTTTAGAGCTGTAAAGGTACAAAGTTTGCTTTCTTTTTTTACCAAAGTTTAAGCCAAAAAAAAACCATCCTGTTTGAAAAGGATGGTTTTGATTTATAAAAAATAATTCTTAAAAGCTTAAGCTTAATCGGGCAAAAACGAATCTTCCGTTTTGTCCAAATTGAGATACGTTTCTGGAGTATACAAATTGGTTCGCATTTGATAAATCAATCGTTGATGGAGCGGCAGTATAATCAATAGCTCCTGATACTAATCTCGGTCTGATTGCAGTTTGTGAACCAAGATTTAAAGCGGGATAAATATCAAAAATATTATTAGCACCAATAACAATTTTAGCAACCTCCGTGATTTTGAACCCTACGGATAAATCAGTAATGATTTTGGCTCCCCAAATTGGGTGCTCAATTTCTACCGCCTGACCGTTTACAATAATACCTTCAACTCTTCCATCTCCATTTACATCTGCAGTATTTGGATCTGTAACCTTACCGAAATAAACATTTCTCAAGAAGAAATCGAATTTTTTGTAAGTGATGAAATTGGTTAAATTGGCTTTCACTCTCGGAATAGCTTCTTGTAAATACACTCTACTTGCTTCAGAGTAATATCTGTTAATTTGACCAGCTGCTTCTAATACTGATGACGCATTTATTTCTCCTACTCTGCGTGTGTTAGAAAAAGTCCCAGACAAATCTGTTTTTAGAGAAACATTGTTTCCAAAACTCGTTTTGTGACTAATTACAACGTCGATTCCTTTTGATTCCGTGTTTATAGCATTAGCGAAGAACGTTGCTGCTGTAGCTCCAGCTTCATCAAAAAGTCTATTCAAAATTGCATTTGGGGTTCCTGCTGCAGGAGTTCCGCCTGGTCTAGAAAATTGATCGGTAAGAACGACTCTGTCATCTATTTGTACAATATAAGCGTCAGCGGTCAAAGTCAAATTAGCCGAAGGGATTTTAGCAGTAAACCCAATACTGGCACTTTTAGATTCTTCTTGTTTTAATTTAGGAATTCCCAACAGATCTGCCGCTTGTGAATCATTGTTGAAAGTTCCTACCTCAAATGGGACTCCTCCAACGAATTGTGTAGCGGTCGAATTGAAATAGATTTGGTGTAAAGACGGTGCTCTAAATCCAGTTGAAATTGCGCCACGTAAATTGATGTTGTCCGTTATTTTATAACGAGACGCAATTTTGAAATTTGTGGTGTTCCCAAAATCAGAGTAGTTCTCAAAACGAACCGCTCCGTTAACTAACCATTTATCCGTAACGTCTAATTCTAAATCAGTGTAAATTGCTACACTATTACGGTCTTTATCAATTGCATTTGCAGGGCGGAAACCAGGAAATACTTGAGAACCATTAGGTCTTGCAGCACCAAAAAAGTCAGTAACTTTGATGTTAGCTGGAGTTGTTGCTGAAACTATACCTCCATTAATGTCATATAAATTGTATGATTCTGGTTGACCTTCATTAATAGAAAAATTTTCATGACGGTATTCTGCACCAAAGGCAACATTTAATCCTTCTAAAACATCAAATTTTCTGTTCATGTCAAAATTAGTTGTGTTTTGGGCAAAAGCCAATCCACCCGCGTCAAATTCAGTAGGAGAGTTTTCTCTTAAAGAAGCATTAACGGTGTTTTCAACTCCATAATCAAAAGCATTTCTTCCGAAAGTGTTGCTTAAGTCAAAATTCCAATTTTCGAAAATAATACCTCTAAGACCAGCTGCTACAGAGACATCGTTGATTGTAGAATGTATTTCTGGCAAAAAACCATTTGGATACAATCCTGTATATGATCTGGATTGATTTGGTCTTCTGTAGAAACCGGCAGCTTCTCCATTTCTGTAACTAGTACCACCAAAAGCATACGCTTCCAGTTTATCATTAATAGGATAAGCCGCATTCAAAAAGAATTGAGCGCTTTTTAACGAAGATTGTCCCACTCTCATGTTGAAATCTTTTCTTTCAAGACCTCTATATGCTAATTCTCCTGCAGTTGCGTCTCCGATACCACTTAGGATACTTTGCATTCCAGGAACTGTAACTCCGGCAACAACAGTATTATACAAAGATGTAGCATTTGCAATGTCATTTTGTTGGGCAGGTGTAAAATAACCTACTTGAGGAGCATACATTTTAATGGTTGAAAGTATTTGGTTCGCTGTATTGGCTTCTAAAGGATCATTAATAGCGTATGGATTATTAATATTTCCAAAAAGCGCATTGATATTTGTTCCAGCTTCAGCTGCCCTTTGCTCAACTGCATTGAAAGCATTAAATAGAGTTCCTGTTGCATCTTTTGCTCTGCTGGTCGCATCTCTAAGCTGGAAACTTGCAGTTGCATTGATAAAGCTTTTCTCTTTACCTAGGCTTGTCCCGTAGTTTAAATCCAATTGATAATTTCCACCATCATAACCGCCGGAATGATCATTAGCACCTTTCGAAAGATTGCCTCCGCCAAAAATATTTACGTCTAATTTGTTCGTGTTTTTCTTAACATTAATATTAATAACTCCAGCAATAGCATCAGAACCATATTGCGCAGAAGCACCGTCTCTTAACACTTCTATTTTTTCTATTGCAAAAGCGGGAAGCGCATTTAAATCTGTTCCGACAGACCCTCTTCCTGGTGATCCGTTAATATTCACTAAAGAAGATGTGTGTCTTCTTTTTCCGTTTACCAAAACTAAAACTTGGTCTGGTCCTAAACCTCTTAATTGTGCTGGATCAATATGGTCTGTTCCATCAGCAACAGTTTGTGTATTTGACGTAAATGATGGCGCAACCATGTTCAAAATCTGGTTCAAATTGACTTGTGCTCCCTGAGAAGCAATTTCTTTCATAGAAATAACATCAATAGGAACCGCAGACTCGGTAACTGTTCTAGTAGGATTACGAGAACCTATTATGACAACATCCTGCAATGTTTCACCGCTTCCTGTTAAAGTGACGTTTAATGTACTTCCGGTTATTTTAACTGATTTTGTCTCCAATCCTACATAAGAGAATTGTAGAATATCTCCTATATTTGCAGTTATTGTATACTTACCATCTATATCTGAAGTAGTGCCTTTTGCAATTCCTTTTACCATAATGGTTGTTCCAGGTAAAGTGGCTTTGGAGTCGTCAGTAACAACACCCGATACTCTAATTTCCTGAGCAGTTATTCCTGCTGAAAAAATTAAAGTCAAAATAAAGAAAAGTTTTTTCATTTTTGGTTATTTAAAGTTAGAATCGTAAAAATACTACTTAAACAACGTTAATTTCAATAAAAACGATCAATATTTTTGTTAAATGACGAATAATTATCTATCTGCAGTTTTTTTTATACAAAAGCTTATTTGTGTTCTTTCCACTGATAATACAATAATTTGTTCGACCGCATTATTTTCTTCCCAATATGGTTGTGAAGGAATCTGTTTGCTTTAATCGAATTTCCAGGCTTGCTGTTGTGCTTCACTTAGGAAAGTCCATGCTACGATTCGGCTTGTTTTTTGGCCTTGAGCCATATCAATTGTTTTAATTTCGACTGCACTAACCTTGTTTAATGTTTTGTAAAGACTAGAAAGATTTTCTCTTTTAGAGACTAAAGTTGTGAACCATAAACACTGCATTGGATATTTGGCACTTTCATAAATCATCTGGGTAATAAAACCTAATTCGCCGCCTTCACACCATAGTTCCGCATTATGACCACCAAAATTTAAAACAGGTTTAGTTACCTTGTTGCTGGCGCTTCGGGATTCTAAATTATTGATTTTTCTAACCGTACTTTTAGTGGCTTCCTCTTGCGAGGCGTGAAAAGGAGGATTACAAATGGTGAAGGTAAATTTGTCTTCGGGAGTAATAATATTTTTAAAAATAAAACGCGATTCCGTTTGTTGTTGCAAACTTATGACGTCAATTAGTTTTGGATTATCTTCAATGATCGCACTACAATTTTTTATAGCTTTCACATCGGTATCAGTTCCTACAAAGCTCCATCCGTAGGCTGAATTACCAATTATTGGATAGATACAATTGGCCCCAACTCCTATGTCTAAACCTTGAACGGTTTCACCATCAGGAATGATTCCGTTGTTTCTTGAAGCTAATAAATCTGCTAAATAGTGAATATAATCAGCTCTTCCGGGAATGGGCGGGCAAAGATAATTTTTAGGAATGTCCCAGTTTTGAATGTCGTAATGGGATAACAATAATGCTTTGTTAAGTGCCTTTACAGCATCAGGATTACTAAAATCAATTGTGTTTCCCGCGACCTCAGGATTATGTTCATTCGCAGAAACAAACTGTTGTAATTCAGGAGATTTTTCTATTAACTGTTCAAAATTATATCCAAATCTATCTAGATTTCGGGGATGTAATTTGGTCTTTTCGGTAATCGTTTTCGCTTTCATTTTCTTTATTTCGATGCAAATATAAGCATAACTATTTTGTAAATGGATAAAGACAATTTTGACTCATGTAACAGATTGTAAATAAATCAGAAAAATAGATTACTACGGTTTTTTAAAATCATAAAAACGGTTACTTTTATAAAAAATACACATTGGATGACTTTTATGCCCGCTTCATTTCATTTTAAAAAAAGATATATTGCTTACAGTTTGCTGGTTTTGTATATCGTAATATGTCAGTCCTGTATGACGTTACGATTTTCTAATAAGGAAACAAAGAAATATTTTGAAGCTTCAAACACTGAATTTCAGGATAAAACAATTGTTTTTGAAGGGTTTAAAATACATTATTTAGAAACAGGTGCTACTCAAAATCCGACATTACTTTTTGTACATGGCTCGCCCGGAAGTTGGAATGCCTTCAAAGAGTATCTAAAAGACAGTTTATTGCTAAAAAAGTATCGAATGATTGCTATTGATCGACCCGGTTTTGGGTACAGTGATTTTGGTAAAGCTCAAAATTTACGTGTACAATCAAAAAGAATATCTGCATTTATTAAAATAATTGATAATAAAAAGCCGCTAATTCTAGTTGGACATTCCGTTGGTGGACCAGTTGTAGCTCAGTTAGCCGTTGATAATCCGTCTTGCTACAAGAACTTGGTGATACTGGCTGGATCATTGGATCCAAAAGCTGAAAAACCAGAAAAATGGAGAACTGTAATTAAGGTGTCTCCTTTGCGGTACTTGATTCCCGGAGCTTTGCGCCCTTCTAATGACGAATTGTGGTGGCTGAAGCAAGATTTAGTAGAATTAGAACCAAAATTGAAAAATATTACTTGTGATGTAACTATTATTCACGGAACAAAAGATGTTTTGGTGCCGTACAGCAATGTTGCTTTTATGAAAAAAATGTTTGTTAATGCAAAATCTATTGATACCATAACGATCGAAAAAGCGAATCATTTTATACCTTGGAGTCATTATGATATTGTGAGAAATGCATTGTTGACGATTCAATAAATGCTAATCCAGACATTCCATCATCAGTAAATCGCCGTCGTTATGTTCTATTGTTACGATGCCGTCTTTGATGACATGATTGCTACTTCCTGTTCTGTAACCAATAGTCAGACTATCATCTTTTAATGGGTAATGTAAATTATCAGAATGTATTCCTGTAACATGACCAACAGGAATTAATGAAATAGGAGTATTTGCTGTATACCATTTTTCGAATTTCTTGGGTAGTAAAAATACTTTAGAATGATCGTCCAGAATAACAATTTTTAATAAATTCCGGTAGCGGGTGATATTGGTCAAATTAGTAATTGTGTGGTCAGCTCTGCGTCCGGTTGCCCAAATTACATTTACAGCAGGAATTTTTCTTTCAATTAAATAGTCAAAAGCCTTTTCTAAATCGGTTTTATTTTGGTCTGGTGCATGAATAATTTCGATTGGGTATTGTGATGTTTTATAAATTTCAGGATCAAACCCTCTATCGAAATCTCCTAAAAGCACATCGACTTTAATGTCTAATTCCATGACGCGAACCATAGCAGAATCTAATACAACGACAAGTGGTGACCATTCCAGTAATTGACCTAATAGTTCTGGGTTGCAGGAAGCGCCATTGGCAATGATTAAAGCAGGTTCTTGGTCATCGCGAACGATATGATGTGAAGACATGATAGGTTATGAATTATAAATTTTGCTGTAAAAATAGATAAAAGTTCTCGTTTTATTTCTTGTGTATTAGCCCAGATGGCAATGTAAACCAAAACAAGTTGTAAACTTTAGTTTTCCGTCAGTAGAAGAGCGACCAAAGGAAGCTCCTTATACGGACTGGAAAACTGTTTAGAACCTGTTTTGGTTGCAATGAACAGCTGGATTAGCTCCTAATTATTCGATAGTATAATTTTTAACATCAACTTCACTGAGCGAGAAATATCCTAAAGGATAATTTGCCGCATCTGTGGCGTTGACAATGTTTCCTCTTACGGTTGCCGGTGGAGATTGGAAAGGCCCACCGCCATTATTACCTGCAATACTTACTAAAACGCTCATGTAATTGTAGTAGGCTTTCGAAATTCCAAAGTGGCTCACTTCAATTTTATCGTCTTTTTTTAAATCATCATTTTGCGAGATGCTAAAGAATTCGTTTCCGTTGAAGAACTCATCTTGGTCTACATAAAAATTAGATTTTACTTGGTTCGAATACACATATTTATAAAGATAATAATTAGGTTCATCGGCAGGATCTTGGTAAAATGTTTTAATTTCGACGTCAGTTCCAGTGAAACCACCTTCGTTATTTTGTACAATTTTTGTTATTGGCGTAACAGGTTTTAATGTTTCAGTTGCCGTGTAAGTACTACCGTTACTGACAATGGTTAAAATGTACGTTTCATTGTATACCGGAATAAAAGTAGAGCAAGTATATTCACCTGTGTTTTGAATTTCAGAAAAATTGAAAACTACATTAGCACTATTTTTTATGAAAACTGTAGCTCCGGAAACTTTTGGTATTTCAGTACTGTAAAAACCGGTTGTAGTGGTAAGTTTTATTTTTTGTTGATTTCCTGTAGTTCCTTTTTGCCAATTAATTGCTGCTTCAATAACCAGTTTTGGGGGTGCATTGTCTAGATCTACTTCGATTACATCTTCACAGCTTATCGAGAAGAGGGACATAAAAAGTACCAGATATAGTGTTGTTTTTTTCATGATTTCATGTTTTTATTTGTGCTCTTATCGAACGCTACCATTAAAATTTAAAGTTATAACTCACTGCTGGAACAACCCCGAAAATCGAAGTTTTTACAGCTTCGTTGCTGCCAGTATCTATATTTTGTCTAAAATTGATGGAAGCGGCATTTTTCCGATTGTATAAATTGTAAATACTAAAAACCCATTCCCCTTTCCATTGGCGATCTTTATTGCTTTTTGGTGTCAATGTAGCTGCAATATCTAGGTGATGGTAGGAAGGAAGTCTATTTTCATTTCGTAGTCCATAACTGGGTACATTGATTCCTAAATAATCATATTGTCCCACGGGATAGGTCACCGGTTGTCCGGTTTGTAGGGCAAAATTAGCTCCAAAAGACCATTTTTCATTCAAGTTATAAGAGGACGTTATAGCAATATTATGCAGTTTATCATATACGGAATTGTACCATTGGCCGTTGTTTATCCCAGTTTCTAGTGGTGTTCTTCCGGGAGTTTGCTGCTCTGATTTGGATAAGGTGTAGGAAATCCAGCCGTTAAATTTCCCTTCGTTTTTTCGGAACATGATTTCTAAACCGTAGGATCTTAATTGTCCATTCAGGATAATTTGTTCAATGGCTTTGTTGGCAATCAAATCAGCACCGTCAATATAATCTAGTCGATTTTGCACTTCTTTATAATAGGTTTCTACTTCAAGAGAATACATGTCGTTTTCAAAATTTTTAAAATAACCTAATGCTACTTGATCTGCAATTTGAGGTTTGATAAAACGATCGCTTGGTGTCCAAACATCAAGTGGAGTAGGTGATGAGGTATTCGAAATTAGTTGAAGATACTGTACCATTCTGTTATAACTCGCTTTTATGGATTGGTCATCATTGATTTGGTACGCCAATGAAAAACGAGGTTCTAAGTAATTATAACTTTGCATGACTTTGTTCTTGTTGTAAAACTTGCTGCCAATAGGAGTTGCTTTTTCATAAATCTGTAACTCGGAATTGAACGTTACAGGATTGTCATTTTCATAAATATTTACTGTAGATTGTCCCAAGCGGTAGAACATGCTATAACGTAATCCGTAGGAAAGGGCTATTTTATCTGATATTTCATGATCAGCATTAATATAAAGTGCCGGTTCAAAAGCATATTTTCTATCCAATTGGGCGAAATTTATTCCCGAATCTGAGTTAGAGGGTTTGATAGTTCCCGGATTAAACTCGTAATAAATTCCATTTACTCCATAATTTAATTTAAATCGATCTGAAATATAATTCTTGAAATCGTATTTTATATTGTAATTCTTGATTCCAGAATCCCATTTGAAACCTACAAAATCCAAATCTAAACCGTAATAATAATCGCTATAAATCAGTGATAGATTCGAAAATAATTTTTCAGAAAACAAGTGATTCCATCGCAGGTTCACGGTTGCATTTCCATAAATATTGGTAAAGCTTTTATTTAAACTAAAAACATCGCGGCCAAAATAACCCGATAAATAAAGGCTGTTGTTTGTATCTAATTTATAACTCAACTTAGTATTCAAATCATAAAAATAGGCCTTGTTATCTTTTTGCTCTTCGGAAAGTTTTAAAAATAGATGTGCGTAAGAACTTCTTCCGCCAATGAGAAAAGAACCTTTGTCTTTTACTAGTGGTCCTTCGGCCAAAATCCTACTTGAAATTAATCCGATTCCTCCATTGACATGAAAACTTTTACTGTTACCGTCTTTTTGATAAATATCTAAAACAGAAGAGGCTCTCCCTCCATAACGAGCTGGAATTCCGCCTTTGTACAGCTTTAAATCTTTGATGGCATCCGGATTAAAAACGGAGAAAAACCCAAAAACATGTGATGAATTAAAGATAGTAGCCTCGTCTAGTAAAATCAAATTCTGGTCCGCACCGCCACCACGAACATTGAATCCTGAAGCCCCTTCGCCAGCATTAGTGACGCCGGGAAGTAATAAAATGGATTTTAAAACATCAACTTCACCTAGGACTACCGGCATTTTCTTGATGGCTGAAATAGAGAGTTTGTTGACGCTCATTTCGGGTTTTTTGATATCTATTTTTGTTTTATTATCCGTAATAATAACCTCTTTCAAAGCGGTTTCATTACTGAATAAATTGAAATTGTTTTTTACGTTTTGGTTTAGATTGATTGACTCCTCCATTGTTTGAAATCCCAAATAGCTAATTTGTATGCTATAGATTCCTTTTGGGACAGTGATGGAGTAAAATCCATACTCATTGGTAGTTACGCCGGTTTTGAGTGCAGGAATTACAACATTGACACCTATTAAAGTTTCATTGCTGTTGGCATCAATAATAGTTCCGCTTAGCGTAAATTTTTCCTGGGAGAAGCCCGAGAATGAGAATAGTAATACAACTAAAAAGGTAATGATTTTCTTTGGAGTCATTGTTTATATTTTATCGAAATGAAAAAAAGCAAAGTACATTAAATAGAATAGCATTTGTCATATAACAACTGTTAAGGTATTGCTAAGGTAAAAAAAAAAGACAACCGTTTAGGGTTGTCTTTATTCTATAATCTAGAAAAATAATTAAACTAGTTTAGCATCTAAATTTTCTTTTATTGCTGCTAAGAAAGCTTCGGTAGTAAGATAATCTGCGGCAGTTAATCCTTCTGATTTTACTAACATCGCTAAATCTTTAGTCATTTTTCCGCTTTCAACTGTATCAATACATACTTGTTCTAGCGTATGACAAAAATCAATTAATGCTTGGTTTTCATCAAGTTTACCTCTGTGTTCCAATCCTCTTGTCCATGCAAAAATAGAGGCAATTGGGTTAGTGGAAGTTGCTTTTCCTTGTTGATGTTGTCTGTAGTGGCGTGTTACTGTTCCGTGAGCTGCTTCTGCTTCTACTGTTTTTCCATCAGGTGTTACCAGTACTGAAGTCATCAGTCCTAATGACCCAAAACCTTGTGCAACGGTATCTGACTGAACATCACCATCATAATTTTTACAAGCCCAAACAAATCGACCACTCCATTTCATTACAGATGCAACCATGTCATCGATCAAACGGTGCTCGTAGGTAATTCCTGCTTCAACGAATTTTGCTTTGTAAGTGGACTGATATACTTCTTCAAAAATATCTTTGAAACGTCCGTCATAAGCTTTCAAAATAGTGTTTTTTGTAGAAAGATACAAAGGCCATTTTTTTGTCAATGCCATTTGGAAAGAGGAATGTGCAAAACCATAAATACTTTCGTCCGTATTATACATTGCCATTGCAACTCCGTCTCCGTTATAATCGTATACTTCCCAAGTTTGAGTTTCTCCTTCTTCAGGAACAAAAGTCATCGTTAGTTTTCCTTTTCCTTTAATGACAGTATCTGTCGCTTTGTATTGGTCTCCAAAAGCATGACGGCCAATAACGATAGGTTGTGTCCATCCTGGAACTAATCGAGGAACATTTTTCATGATAATTGGTTCACGAAAAACGGTTCCGCCTACAATATTACGGATGGTTCCGTTTGGAGATTTCCACATTTTTTTTAGACCAAATTCCGTAACGCGGTCTTCATCTGGGGTAATGGTGGCACATTTAATACCAACATTGTATTTTTTTATTGCTTCAGCAGAATCAATAGTGATTTGGTCATTTGTAGCATCTCTGCTTTCCATTCCTAAATCGTAATATTTAATGTCTAAATCTAAATAAGGAAGAATTAATTTTTCTTTAATAAAAGACCAAATAATTCGTGTCATTTCATCGCCATCCAATTCAACCACTGGATTGACTACTTTAATTTTTGTCATAATGTATTGATATATGTAATTCTTGTTTTTAAAAGTGTCCACAAATGTAATAAAACGTTATCGTAAAAGAAAATTCGTTTTCATTTGTTTAAAATGAATTGTCAGATTGTTGTTTTAATATGGTCATAATAAGAATATGAGAAAAATAGTCCTTATTTGTTGTCAAAAAAAAGCCGATAAGGGCCCTGTAATAGTACTGAATTACTTGACTTTAAGCCAAAAAAAAAGTCCTAACATTGTCAGGACTTTTATGATAAAGAGATATTTGACTATCTTCTTTTGTCTTTAATTTTAGCTTTTTTACCGGTAAGTTCTCTAAAGTAGAAAATTCTAGCTCTACGAACTGCTCCTTTTTTGTTGATTTCAACTTTTTGTAAAGCAGGTAAGTTTACTGGAAAGATACGTTCTACCCCAATAGCACCCGACATTTTACGAATTGTAAAAGTTTCTGTATTAGCAGAACCTCTTCTTTGAATAACAACTCCTTTAAAAAACTGAGTTCTGGTTTTTTCACCCTCTCTAATTTCGTAGTAAACAGTAATTGTATCTCCAGCTGCAAAAACAGGGAAATCTTTTCTTGTTACGAATTCGTCTTGAACGAATTTCATTAAATCTGCCATGATAATTTTTTTAATTATGGTTGTATCAAATCAACATTCACGGATCTCGCCAGAGGTTGAATTAATCTGGGCGCAAAAGTAAATAAAAAAGTTTAAAGTTTAAAGTTTTTCTCGTTTAAAGTTCAGAAGTTCTTGAATGCCAACTTTAAACCTTAAACTTTAAA
Organism: Flavobacterium sp. W20_MBD1_R3; assembly: GCF_052119725.1. Lineage (NCBI taxonomy): Bacteria > Pseudomonadati > Bacteroidota > Flavobacteriia > Flavobacteriales > Flavobacteriaceae > Flavobacterium > Flavobacterium sp. W20_MBD1_R3. The sequence continues at coordinate 335,697 of NZ_JBGQOR010000003.1, read as the reverse complement.
CAAATTTTTAATCTTCCAGTAAATCAGGTCTTCTATTCTTAGTATGTTCGTACGCCATATCTTCACGCCACTTGTCAATTTTAGCAAAGTTTCCGCTGGTCAGCACCTCCGGAACTTTCCATCCTTTGTAATCTGCAGGACGGGTATATATGGGGCCTGACAATAATCCATCCTGAAAACTATCCGTCAATGCTGAAGTTTCATCACTTAGAACTCCTGGAATTAATCGGATTAATGCATCTGATAATACTAGTGCTCCTAATTCACCACCACTCAAAACGTAATCACCAATTGATATTTCTTTGGTAACAAAATGATCGCGAACGCGTTGATCTACCCCTTTATAATGGCCGCAAAGGATAATGATATTTTGATACATAGACATTGTATTTGCCATTTTCTGGTTCAAAGTTTCCCCGTCTGGCGACATATAAATGATTTCGTCGTAGGTCCTTTCGCTTTTCAAATGCGTAATGCAGGCGTCAATAGGCTGCACCGTCATTACCATTCCAGCACCACCACCGTACGGATAATCATCAACACTTTTTTGTCGGTTGGTTGTATAATCCCGTAAATTATGAAAATGTACTTCCACTATACCTTTGTCAATAGCACGTTTCATGATCGATGCCTCAAAAGGACTTCGCAATAATTCTGGTAGAACGGTAACGATATCAATACGCATAATTTTAAATCTTAGTTTGAAAGATGCAAAGGTACAAAGATGCTGAGGTTTTCAAATATGCAATTAATCAATTCAAGCATTAAACTTTTATTTAGGAGCTATTTCCAGCTTTACACTCTATCTTTCCTTGCTTAAAGAAAGCAAGAAAAGGATACCGTTTCAATCTGGGCTGGGCTTTTTCCGAATCGCGAAATTTAGAAAAACCAACAAAAATTTCTTTGATAGCGTGCTTTTCATATTAATTAAGCAATAAGAATAAAACAATGTTGCCTTTTTTTACCATATAAGTCATGTAAGTTTAAGTTTAGATTGTGTTAGCCTTATGTAACTTAAACAATAATAAGGTCATTTAAGGTTTAATTCTTATATGACTTATATGTTAAATATTATTTCACTCATTTTTTAGTATGACATTAAATACGTCCAACTATTTAAACCCGATTTATGATCCAAATAGTGTGCTTTTTTCTTTTAATATGATAGGTTGTCAAACATACAAATGATGCCAAAAGAAATAGTAGGAAAATAAATTGCGATTGCCAAAAACAAATGTTGCTCACAACAAGCAGAAGTCGGTTTTGTGTCGGAGTTGTTAAAACAAGTCCTAAAGTATTCTAAATTGTGTTGATTTAGAGTTTTTTAATGTTGAATTTTGATCCTCAAAGATAGATCATGAAAAAGAAAATTCAGGCTCTAGGAAGTCTAACACTGCTCTCGGTAACACTATTCGCAATCAATTCTTGTAGCTCTGCACCCAAAGGATTACAGGTTGTTCAAAATTTTAATAAAGAAAAATATTTAGGAAGCTGGTACGAAATTGCGCGACTTGACTTTGTTTTTGAAAAAAACTTAAACAACACTACTGCAGAATATTCACAAAATAAAGATGGAAGTATAAAAGTGATCAATCGAGGATACAATTTTTTAAAGAACAAATATGTAACCGCTACGGGCAAGGTGAAGTTTGCAGGAGATACAAACAACGGCAAATTGAAAGTGTCCTTTTTTGGTCCTTTTTATTCTGGATACAATATTGTAGCTCTTGATTCTGATTACAAATATGCGTTGATTGCAGGACAAAATCTAAAATGTCTTTGGCTTCTTTCACGAGAAAAATCAATGCCTCAAAATATAAAAGAAGCTTATTTGAAAACAGCCAAACAGCTTGGTTACGATGTTTCTCAACTCATTTGGGTACAACACGATTAATTCTCTACATTCTACAGCATTGCTCTAAACGGTATTTTGGCAGCAAAAGATATATGAAATCCATACAATTTAGTACATGTTTAGTCTGGTTTTAAAAATTTTTACTACGAATTTTACCAATTAATTCATACTATTTTGTCAAACTTGAAGCAAATAAGTAAATGATACCTCCGCAAATATTATAAGGTTGCTGTTAAAAGTGCGAACTTTTACTGGATTGTGTTTGCTTGATCTTGAAAATCGTATAGGATAGAAGGAGAAAAATATGTTTTTTAGTTTTTCGTAAAAAGTAGAGTAGTATTTTTGTCGCATGAATTTACCCAAATCGAGTGTTTTATTTATGGCTGCCTGTACGGGACTTATTGTAGCCAACTTATATTATTGTCAACCCCTAATTATTCTAATTGCAGCTGAATTTCAAATTCCCGAAACAGATTCTGGCACAATAACCTATTTTACACAAGCCGGCTACGCCATTGGGCTTTTTTTTATGGTTCCTCTTGGTGATAAAATTGAGCGCAAAAAACAAATTCTAATCACCACGTTTGCCTCCGTAATTGCATTGCTTATTGCAGCTACTGCGCAAAGTTTTTTAATATTAAAAATTGCGTCACTGTTAATCGGGATTACTTCCATTGTGCCGCAATTGATTTTGCCTTTAGCGGCCTCTTTAAGCAAGCCCGAAGAACGGGGCAAAGTAGTCGGTACAATTATGAGTGGTTTGCTTGTAGGTATTTTATTATCCAGAACTCTAAGCGGATTTATTGGCAATCTGTTGGGTTGGCGTGCCATGTTTTGGATAGCCGCCGGAATATGTCTTTTTATCTTTTTTGTGATCTACAAACAATTCCCCTACAACAAACCCGTTTTTCAAGGGACTTATGGTCAGTTAATTCAATCACTTTTTTCTTTGATAAAAACGCAACCGTTATTGCGGGAAGCAACCCTTATGAATGTATTTTGCTTTGCTCAATTTGGAGCTTTTTGGACTACAATGGTCTTGCTGCTTTCTGATGATCCCTTTAATTTTAACAGTGCAACAATAGGTCTTTTTGGAGTGGTAGGTGCTTCTGGTGCCTTAGCAGCTCCATTGGTAGGGAAAATAGGAGACAAAGGCAGTTCTAGAGTTGTTGTTGGATATGGCAGTTTATTAATGTTAATCAGTTTTGTAATTTTTTATTTTTCGGGACAAAGTGTTTTCGGAATAATCATAGGCATTATCTGTATTGATATTGGTTTACAAAGTGTTCATATTTCAAATCAAACACGAGTATATTCAATACTTCCTGAGGCACGCAATCGCATGAATACCGTTTATATGTCATTTAGTTTTTTAGGAACTGCGGCAGGTTCAGCTTATGGTTTGATGTTATGGAAATATGGAGGCTGGCATGCGGTTACTTTAGGATGTATTGTCCTATCCTTATTAGCATTGAGCGTTTATGCTGTTACTTACAAACGCAAATCCAAAGAGCAAAAAGTTTAAATGAAGTAAACAATAGCAAAAAAAGCGCAAAGTATTTCGACCTTGCGCTTTTCTTTTAGGATATTTTAAATGCTTTTTAAATAAAAAAGAATAGTTGTGTTACATTAGTTTGCCAAAGAAAACAGCATTCCAAAACAATTTTTCTGTTCCCAGCCAGAAGGCTCTAAAATTGGTGTTGTCTGTAAAAACTAAAATAGCTCCGTCTCCTTTTCTAAAAGCTTGAAACGGCACAGTTTCTTTTAATAATTCCAGTTTTGATTTCGAAATGTAACCGCTTAGCAAAGGGTTTTTTGTGTATTGTATTGGATTGCTAAAGCTGTTTTTATTGGGTTCAATAAATATTGAGGAATTTCTGAAAATGGGCATTGTACTTCGAGGCATTCCATAATTAATGGGATGTGACAAGTCTAATTTAGTTTCAAATATAGCTCCGCCAATTTCTTGTGCGCCCCTGAAGTCAGCGGTTTGCTCAAATGAAATCTCTTGAGCTTCATTTTTGTTAGCTTTAAAAGTTACCTCAATTAATTTGTTGTCATTGAGCCATTTAATAGCGTCTTGATACGCAATTAATGTCCCTCCGCCTAGCGTCCATTGTTCTATTTTAGTCGCAGTGGCTGCTGAAAGGCCACTGTAATTTCCATTGACCATGATCAAAGTCGTATAACCGCTTAGATTTACTCGTTGTAGTTGTTCCATGTCTATTTTAGTCAACGGAATAGCCGTTTTTTGATCAAATAAATGCCATAATTCTCCAGCGTCTGATGGATCAACACCGCGTCCCACAATCATAGCTACTTTTGGTATGGTAAGATTTACTAGATTGGGATTTCCTAAATTGGCACCATCAGTAAAACCGGTTTCCACTGCGGTAACAGCAATAGCGTACTCTGGTATGATTTGGCTCAGGAGGGTATAAATTTCATCGGAACTCATCGTCTGATTTTGCACGGGTACTAACAAACTCCCATAGGAAAAAGTTTTTCCGTTGTGAACAAATGGTTTTTTAGTAGTTTTTATGCGCAGTCCTTTGGACTGCAATTGGTATAAAAGTTTGGGAGCATTGTAGTCAGTCCATTCGATCAGGTATCCCACCTCACTTTTTTGATTTACCAATCCGGGTTTCAATACATTTTCGTACCGCGCTCCAGCCTGTGAAAGGGAATTCATCGCTTCAAAATTTAAATTGAAAGCCAAATCAAAATTCCATGCTGAAATGTCATAAAAGATGCTGTCTTTAAACTTAGTTTGTCTATCAAAAATAGCATGTATCAGCTTTGAGTTTTTTTGTTCCAAAGGTATTATAACACTCAAATCTTTACTAAATTTCTTTTTGTTGATTGTGACATCTTCTTTTAATTGTACCATTTCAATTTTATGCTGACTAAGAATTTTAGCTAGTTCTTTAACTTTAGTGGCATCTTTTTCGTCCCCAAAAACATAGCCTTTTACTTTATCTTTTTTACTTTCGGCACTGGAATTAGTGAAAAAATCGCGCTGGTATTCTAGCAACTCTTTTCGCATTTCATACGAAGCCTGTAATGATGACAAGCTGGTTGTAAATTGATTTTTGATGGTAAAGGGAAACGTGATTATTCCGTTGACACTTTGTTGAGCATGTCCTCTTGAACTCGCTTGTTCAAATAAAATACCGATACCGCCATTGATGTCTGGATAGGTAGAGCCTTTGCCGTAATAAAAGTCATCAAAACCCTCTTCGACATAATAAAAACTGCCAATTTTATCCAATGCTTTTGCATGATAGCCTGCAATTTTTTTAGTAAGTTTTTGATTTAATTCTGGAGTGAGCGGGTTGGTGCGGCTTTGCACTCCCGGCTGAAAAAAGTAGGTCGAATTAGTTCCCATTTCATGAAAATCACACAATACATTAGGCATCCATTTTCTAAAAGTTCTAATGCGTGCCTGACTTTCCGGAAGTTGAACAGGAAGCCAATCTCTGTTCATATCAAACCAATAATGATTAAATCGTCCCCCTGGCCAAGCTTCGTTAAATTCACGGTCATTGGGATCGGTTACTAGATTTTTACTTTTATGGCTGTTTACCCAAGTAGAAAAACGATGTAATCCATCTGGATTTAGACTAGGATCCAATAAAATGATCGTAGTATCAAGCATTTTTTTTAATTCAGGACTTTCTGAAGCTGCAAGATAATAGGCCAATGCAATTGCGGCTCCGGTTCCGCTGGACTCATTTCCATGAATGGAATAGCCTAAATAAATCACAATTGGCAAGTCGGATACGTCTGCTGATTTGGTGTTTGAATCTGTTAAAGCAAGGTGTTTTTTATTAATTTCATCTAGTTTTGCTAAGTTTTCAGGGCTTGAAATCGTAAGTAATTGTAAAGGACGATTTTCATAAGTATATCCCGTTGTTTCTAGATGTACCCGGTCAGAAGTTTTTGCAATGGCTTCCATAAAACGAATTACTTGATTGTGATCCGAGTGCATTTCTCCCAATTCAAAATTAAAAATACTTTTAGGAGTTGGGATACTTGTGTTGTAAGTTTCATTTTGCGGCAAAAAATAGGATAATGGTTCCGGCCGCTGTTGCGCATTGATGATCAAGCTAAAAAAAAATAATAGGTGATAAATTGATTTCATAGATAAGTAGGTTTTTAGTAGTAACGCAATAAAAGGATGATTTGAAGTCCAATTGTATGAGCAATGCTTCAAATATTAGTGTTAAATGACTTCCAGCAAGATTTTTACAGTCAAAAAATGGAAGAAATTTCAATATGATTTATCAAATGTAACGTTTTAGTGAATAGGTTCAAATAAATTAATTTTGTAAATTTGCATTTCAATAAAAAATTAAAAAGCAATGGAAAACGGAATATATGCTAAATTTAATACCATAAAAGGTTCTATTTTAGTAAAACTAACACACGATTTGACTCCTGGTACAGTTGGAAATTTTGTTGGATTAGCGGAAGGTAATTTAGAAAATAAAGTAAAACCACAGGGGGTTAAATTCTATAATGGATTAAAATTTCACAGAGTAATTCCTGATTTTATGATTCAAGGTGGTTGTCCACAAGGAACAGGGACAGGGGATCCAGGGTACAAATTTGATGATGAGTTTCATCCAAGTTTGAAACATGATCGTCCAGGTGTTTTGGCTATGGCTAATTCAGGACCGGGAACTAATGGCTCTCAATTTTATATCACGCACATTCCTACGGAGTGGTTGGATAACAAACACACTGTTTTTGGTCATGTAGTCGAAGGTCAAGACGTTGTAGATACTATTGCTCAAGGTGATATTCTAGATACTTTAGAGATTGTTAGAGTAGGTGATGAGGCTAAAAATTGGAATGCAATTGAAGCTTTCATAACTTTTAAAGGTTCCCGTAACAAAAGAGATGCTGCTTTGAAAGCAGATGCTGAAGCGGCGATGGAAAAATTGGCAGCAGGTTTTGAAAAAACAGAAAGCGGGTTGCGTTACCAATTCATTCAAAGAGGAGAAGGTAAAAAAGCAGAAAGCGGAAAAACAGTTGCCGTTCACTATGAAGGTTCATTAGAGAATGGGAAAGTTTTTGATTCATCTTATCCAAGAAAAAAACCAATTGAATTTAAATTGGGTCAAGGTCAGGTAATTGAAGGTTGGGATGAAGGAATTGCCTTGTTGCGCGTAGGTGACAAAGTACGTTTCGTGATTCCATCTCATTTAGGATACGGATCTCGTGGAGCTGGAGGAGCAATTCCGCCAGATGCTACGCTGATTTTTGATGTAGAATTAATGGAAGTAAAATAGCTTTCAGTACTTTTTTAGCTAATAAAAAGGCAAATACTAAAAATCCCAAAACGATAGTTTTGGGATTTTTTTGTGCTGTTTCTTAAAATATTTTATGTTTTAAGTAGTTGGACCTATTTAATGTCGTACTAAAAAAGGAGTGAAATAATATTTAACATATAAGTCATATAAGAATAAAACCTTAAATGACCTTATTATTGTTTAAGTTACAGAAGGCTAACACAATCGAAACTTAAACTTACATGACTTAAGTAGTTGGCCCTATTTAATATCATACTAAAAAAGGAGTGAAATAATATTTAACATATAAGTCATATAAGAATTAAACCTTAAATGACCTTATTATTGTTTAAGTTACATAAGGCTAACACAATCGAAACTTAAACTTACATGACTTATATGGTAAAAAAAATGCAACATTGTTTTATTCTTATTGCTTATCTCTTTTTTAAAGCTTCTTTTTCACTGTCCCCGCTGTCAATGTTTATTCGCACCTCTTGATAGTTTGCATCATAACGCCAGGAAATTCCTATTCCTCCATAAAGTGCAGAGGGTGTGTGTTTTAGGCTTGTGCTAATCGAGGCATCAATTTGGAGATCTTTATTTAACAAATAAGCCGCACCACCACGAACAATCGCATCACTGTAAAAATCACTTTTAAACCCTTGATTTTCAATGAATCCCGACCATTTGTCATTAAATCCTCTAGTCAAAGTCAACACGTAGCCATAACTTGGAAAATCGGTCGTTACATAATCAGCTATTATATTTGTTACAAAAACCCACCTGCCATCACCTAAATGATTTTGCGTGATCAACATTATTTTTGGTGATATATTAGAATCCGGAGAAAAAGAATACGGATTGTCTGCCATTGTAAAATTAGCTCCTGCAAATACAGAAACCGCAGGAATCAGCTGGTGCCAGTCAAAACTGCGATTGGCTTTCCAGCTGTAAATATTTACTTTTTTCTCATAATTTTTGAAAGGATCATACACTAAATACTTGGCTCCCAAAACAGTTTGCTTGAAGTCAGCTCTATTAATTTTGTTGAATAATGAAGTGTATTGTTCGTTTTGGTACTGTATGTCGGCTATCAGTTCTAATTTTTCCATAAATAAACCCCATCGCAAAGTGGCATCAATACCAAATCCGTTTACATCATAATTCAATAAACGATGGTTTTGTTTGATTCCGTAAACGCCAGTTTCTATTTGGATTACGGATTTTCCAACTGCAAAAGCGGACATGGTTTCACCAGGTCTGTTTGAGTTAATTTGGTCGGTATGTTGTCCATAATGTAGACTTGGGAATAGTAAAAAGGCGAGGGCGAATGCGATTTTGATTGTGGACATAATAATTTTTTATAGTTATAAAGTAACAATGCATATCAAATGTACTATATTTTATTATTTATTTAAGAGAGATAACTTAATTATGAACGGCTGATTTATTAATTTTGAAAAAAATTAAATATTTATGCAAATAGCTTCATTTTCTGGTTTTATAAAAGCAATTTTTTATATGATCGCTTTTTATTATATTTTTAGATTTTTGGCAAAATTATTTCTACCATTATTAGTAAAAAAAGTAGTGCAGAAAGCAGGAGAAAATATGCAGAAACAACAACAATCTGCACAAGACGATACGTGGCAAAAAACACAATCTAAGGATGAAGTACAATATAGCAAAGCAAACACTAAAAATCCTCGTGAAACCAAAAAAGTAGGAGATTATGTGGATTACGAAGAAATAGATTAGATTTGTCGTTTTTAGCGTTATTTTATCTTTTAATCCAAACTTTTTTAAATTGAAAATAATAAATAAGTTCTATCCTCACGCACTTGCCATTCTTGGTTTCATAGTTATTTCTTTACTTTATTTTTATCCTGTGTTGCAGGGAAAACAAATCTTCCAATCCGATATTGTTCAATATACTGGTATGGCTAAAGAGCAAAATGACTTTAGAGCCACGGATCATGTAGAACCGTATTGGACAAATTCAGCTTTTGGAGGTATGCCAACTTATCAATTAGGAGCAAAATATCCGCATGATTATATTGGGGTTATTGATGATGTATTGCGTTTTTTACCTCGACCAGCAGATTATTTATTTCTATACTTTCTCGGGTTTTATGGACTAATGCTTGTTTTAAAAGTTGATCCTTTGAAAGCATTCTTTGGAGCATTAGCCTTTGGATTATCAACTTATTTGATTATTATATTGGGTGTAGGGCATAATGCCAAAGCACACGCCATTGCATACATGCCGATGGTTGTTGCCGGATTTATTTTGGTGTATCAAAAAAAATATATTGTGGGAGGATTGATTACACTTTTTGCGACAGCATTAGAAATCAATGCCAATCATTTCCAAATGACTTATTATTTATTGATTTTCTTACTGATCCTTTCCTCGTATTTTTTATGGGTAAAAATTAAAGAAAAAGATTATAAATCTCTTGGGTATTCTTTTGGGATACTTATTGTTGCCGGAATATTTGCAATTGGTGCCAATGCAACAAATTTATTAGCAACTGCAGAATATGCAGATTTTAGTACTCGAGGAAAAAGTGAGTTGACCTTTAATCCTGATGGTTCGACAAAAGAGACTACTAGTGCGTTGACGTATGATTACATAACGGAGTACAGCTATGGAATTATGGAAAGCTTTAATCTCATTGCGCCCCGTCTTTTTGGAGGTTCTAATAATGAAGCCGTTGGAAAAGACAGTGCTATGTATGAATTAATGGTAGGCAAAGGAGTACCAGAAGATCAGGCTACTGATTTTGTTTCAGGAATGCCAACATATTGGGGAGATCAGCCTATAGTTGCTGCTCCTGCTTATATTGGCATTGTCGTTTTCTTTTTAGCAGTTTTGGCTCTATTTATTGATAAACGCCGCATAAAATATGTGTTTCTTTCCGGAGCTGTAGTTGCTTTGATACTGTCATGGGGAAAAAATTTTCCTACACTAACGGATTTTTTTATTGATTATATTCCGATGTATAACAAATTCAGAGCAGTTTCATCCATACAAGTTATTCTTGAATTGTGTCTTCCTGTTCTAGCGATTATGGGATTGCAGTCCTTTTTTATATTGGACAAAAAACTACAAAAGAAAGCTGTTCTAGAATCTGGTATTTTAGCGCTGGGAATCATAGTAATCTTGTTTTTTAGCAAAAGTATGTTCCATTTTTCTGGAGGTAATGATGCGTATTATCAAGAAAGTTACGGGCCTGACTTTGTAGAGGCCTTAATTCAGGACCGAATGAGTTTGTTTAGCGCTGATTTATTGAGATCAGGTTTCTTGATAGTCGTAACAGCGGGCGTTTTATGGTTGTTTGTTAAAGATAGATTTGCTCAGAAAACTGCCATTATACTAGTAGGTTTGTTGATGGTGTTTGATTTGTTTTTTGTGGATAAAAATTATGTTTCAGGAAAAGATTTTGTAAGCGGAAGAGAAGTAGAAATCCCATTTCAGGAAACAACCTCAGATATTGAAATTTTGAAAGACACAACTAATTACAGAGTTTTTGAAGTAAGTGGAAACTTATCTAGTGCAAGAGCCTCTTATTTTCATAAATCAATTGGAGGGTATAGTGCCGTGAAACCCCGCAGAATGCAACAATTATTTGATTACCAAATTGCCAATAACAATATGGAGATCTTAAATATGTTAAATGTCAAATATGTTATTCAAACGGATAAAGAAGGAAATGAATTTCCAACTTCGAATCCAAATGCTAATGGAAATGCTTGGTTTGTGCGCAGTGTGAAAGTGGTGAATACTCCGGATGATGAGATGAAATCTTTAGGAGAACTTGATACTAAGGAAGTTGCTATATTTAACAGGCATGAGCATGGATCTAAGTTTAAAAGTGTTGGACTGAAAAGAAGATGGGATATGAACGGAACCATTCAGTTAGACGTTTACAAACCCAATTACCTTCAATATACTTCTAATAACAGTAAATTTGCTTTAGCTGTTTTTTCTGAAATTTATTATGAAAAGGGATGGAATGCCTACATTGACGGGGTAAAAACAGTTCATTTTCCTGTTGATTATGTATTGCGAGCACTAGTCCTTCCTGCAGGTAAACATAAAATCGAATTCAAGTTTGAACCGCAAGTCGTAAAAACTGGAAGCACGATTACGTTGATTAGTTCTATAGGAATGTTGTTGCTTTTGATTGGTGGGATTTATTTTGAAAGAAAGAATAAGGAGTTAACTGTCTGATTTTTATTTGTAAATTTGATATAATAAATTTCGAATACTTTCTAAATTTTAAATGAAATGGGTAAAGTCAAATTAAATCATGCGCCTCCAACAATTATGGAAGTAAGATATCTTGAGGAAACAAGACAATTGACCTATCAACAACGTTTTGAAAAACTGATTGCAATAATCGAAATATCTTGTTTATTAAAGTCTGCAAAAAAATATTCAAAATCAAAATAATTTGAAATGAATATGCATAAACAAATAATAGATGTTTGGAAGTACTTGTCAGAAAACAATGTAAACTATTTAACCATCGGTGGATTTGCAGTAAATATTTACGGCTACGGAAGAAACACAGGAGATATTGATATTTTCATTGAAGATTCTATTGCTAATCGTAGAAATTTGAGAAATGCCATCAAACAAATAGGTTTAGGTGATTTTGAAAGTATTAATACAATGCAATTTATTCCTGATTTGACAGATTTTACTCTAAATATTAATTTTAGATTGGATATTATGACTTCTGTTAAAGGTTTAGAAAATCAGCCTTTTGCCGTACTTTTAGAAAAAGCAAATATCATAGACATAGATGGGATTGCAGTGTTTTTTATTGATTATGATAGTTTGATTATTTCCAAAAAAGCAGCTAATAGACTAAAGGATCAACTAGATATTGAAGAGTTGGAGAAACTGAATAACAAAAATATTTATTAAAATTATGAAAAAATTATTTGGTTTAAAATCGTTTCAGCAAATGTTGTTGTTACTTTTTTTATTAGGTTTTATTTTTGGAGTATTGTTTGGTATTTACTTATTTATACCTGACAAATTTAAATATTATATAATAATTCCCTCTTTACCGGCTTTATTTTTTATTTCAAGAGGATTGTATAAAAACAGTAATTTGTTTTTTATGGATTTAAAATCAATTACTATAAAATCCTAACTTTGAAATCAAAGAAAATTTTAATAATTACCTATTATTGGCCACCTGCCGGAGGACCAGGCGTACAGCGCTGGCTAAAGTTTGTCAAGTATTTGCCAGATTTTGGCATTCAGCCTATCGTATATATTCCGGAGAATCCAACGTATCCTATCATTGATGAAAATTTGGTTAAACAAGTTTCGGATAAAGCAATTATATTGAAACATAAAATTTTTGAACCGTATCAATTGGCTTCTTTTCTTTCGAAAAATAAGACCCAAAAAATCAGTTCAGGGATTATTCCAAATCAGAAAAAGCAATCTTTTCTGGATAAAACTTTTCTTTGGATTCGCGGGAATCTTTTTATTCCGGATGCACGTGTTTTTTGGGTAAAACCATCAGTTGCTTATTTGGAGAAATATATTGTTGACAATAATATTGATACGATTGTTACTTCGGGACCACCGCACAGTTTGCATTTAATAGGGTTGGAATTAAAGCAGAAATTAAATCTAAAATGGTTTGCTGATTTCCGTGATCCGTGGACCACTATTGGCTATCACAAATCCTTGCGGCTGTCTAGTTTTGCTGCCAAAAAACACAAAGCATTGGAACATCAGGTTTTGAATACAGCCGATACGATTATCGTAACAAGCAAAACCACCAAAACCGAATTTCAGGTGATTACCAATAAACCCATTGCGGTTATCACCAATGGTTATGATACGGAAGAAGTTGAAAAACAAACTCTAGATTCTAAATTCTCTTTGGCGCACATTGGTTCCTTTCTTTCGGAGCGAAATCCTCTTATTTTATGGGAAAGTTTGGTTGAACTTATTGACGAGATTCCAGATTTCAAATCGCATTTAGAAATAAAACTTATTGGAGCAGTCAGTCAGGAAGTTTTAGAGACCATTTCTCAATTCCGATTAAATCCATATTTGAATAACTTGGGTTATGTTTCACATGCAGAAGCGATTGCACACCAGCGAAAATCTCAGGTTTTACTGCTTATCGAAATCAATTCTGAAGAGACAAAAAGCATTATTCCTGGAAAATTATTTGAATACATGGTTTCAAACCGTCCAATTATTGGGATTGGTCCTATAGGTTCAGATTTTGCCGAGATAATTACGACTACCAACACGGGCGTATTTTTAAATTATTCGGAGAAAATGAAACTAAAAAGTGTAATTTTGGATTTTTATAATCAGTTTTTGGCGGGTAAATTACAATCAAATGGAGTGGGTTTACAAAATTATTCCAGAAAAAACCTAACCAGAGAATTGGTTGAGTTGCTTAACAAAATCTAAATTAAAAGTGAGATTACTTCGTATCTCGCAATGAAAAAATAATGGGAATAGTATTAAATCAATCTTTAAAGAATACGATAATTACCTATTTGGGTTTTGGCATTGGCGCAATAAATACCTTGTATTTGTATCCTATATTTTTAGGGGCTACTTATTACGCATTGACTAATTATATCCTTTCTGTTTCTAATGTGATCATGCCTTTATTTGCAATTGGAATGCAAAATACTTTAGTAAAATTTTATTCGCAATATCAAACCGATGAAGAGCGATCCCGGTTTTTATCCTTTACCGTTTTATTTCCTTTGCTTTTATCAATTCCTTTAATTCTGATTGGATTTATCTTTTTTGATGATATTTTGTTTTTTGTATCAAAGAAGAATCCCGTGGTTAAGGATTTTATATGGCTGATTCCATTTATTGGATTGTGCATGGCTTATTTCGAAATTTTTTACGCTTGGGCTAGAGTTCACATGCACTCCGTTTTTGGGAATTTTGTCAAAGAAGTAGGACTCAGACTGTTTTCTTTGTTGGCGTTAATAGGCGTCTATTACAAATGGCTAACAGTTGTTGATTTTGTTTATATCACGGCAGGAATTTATTTTTTGGCATTAATTATAACAATGGGATATGCTTTTTACATTAAAAGACCAAGTTTTCAATTTGCTATTCCTGCTAACGTGAAAGGTTTACTCGAGTACACTTTTTACATTATTTTATCAGGAAGTGTAGCTAATTTATTATTGGATGGAGATAAAATTATGCTTAACCAATATATGGTCATCGAAAATATTGCTTATTATTCTATCGCAACATTTATTGCTTTAGTTATATCAGTTCCAAGTCGTGCAATGCATCAGATTGTCTATCCAATTACAGCAAAGCTAATGCACGAAAATAAATATGATGCGTTGAATGATTTGTACAAAAAAACATCTATTAATTTACAAGTAGTTGGTGGTTTTGTAATGTTGGGAATTTTTGTTAACATCAATCAATTGTACGAAATAGTTCCAAAAGAGTACAGTGGTGGAATTTTAGTAGTTTTTATGATTGGGTTGTCTAAATATTTTGATTTGATATTAGGTAACAACAATGCTATTATTTTTAATACAAAATACTACCGAGCCGTATTGTTTCTTGGTGTTTTTCTCGTAGCTGTAGCCATTGCATTGAATGCGATATTTATTCCTTTGTACGGGATTATGGGGTCTGCTTTTGCTACCTTAGTATCAATAACTTTGTATAGTATTGCCAAGTTACTTTTTGTGGTAAAGCGTTTGCATCTGTATCCGTTCACTAAACAAACTTTGTATTCTCTGGGAATAACACTGTTACTTTTTTTACTGTTTTATTTCTGGGAATTTCCTTTTGAGCCCATTTTTAATATTATTTTAAAATCTATTTTGATTACGATTTTGTATGTATACATTAATTATAAATTCGTTATTTCCATAGAAATTAATGAAGCTTTAGATGTTGTTCTACAAAAAATAAAATAATTTTGAGGTAGTTTTTTGTTTTTAAACTCCTTATTATTAAGTTTTTACAGGTATTTGTACGTTTTATAAGAAAAATAAAAGTGAAATATCACTAAAAGTGGGTATTGTGCAGCTCTTAAATTGCTATTATTTTTGTGTAAAGCGTTTTTAACACTACTAGTTAAAGAATGCAGTTACATTACACAAAAAAATATGAAGAGCAATACCAGCATAACCGATGAAAATCTAAGTAAGTTTTCATCCGTTCTAGAAAATAAAACAAACCATGGATTTATAGTAGTAGAACGAAATGATAAATTACCTTTCGCTGTTTTAATGAAAAAAAAACAAAAAGTAAATCATTTTTTAAATTTCTTTATCTGTTGTGCAACATTAGGTTTATGGTCTTTCGCTTGGATCTATATCACGCGAGTTTCATCAAAAGCTAGAAAAATTGTCGTGGCAATTGATGAAGATGGAAATACTTTTGAAGAAAAATGCTACATGGGATAATTTAGTTAAAATTTATCTTTCAAATAGTGCCCAGTAACAGATCCTTTTATTTTAGCAACTTGTTCCGGAGTTCCTACCGCTAATAACTTGCCGCCATTTTCTCCGCCTTCAGGACCTAAATCAATAATCCAATCTGCGCATTTTATCAAATCAAGGTTGTGTTCAATAACAATAATTGAATGTCCTTTGTCTATCAGGGCATCAAAAGAAGCCAGTAGTTTCTTGATGTCATGAAAATGCAATCCGGTTGTAGGTTCATCAAAAACAAATAAAGCTTTGTCTTTTGTAATTCCTTTTACTAAGAATGAAGCCAGTTTTATACGTTGCGCTTCTCCACCAGAAAGGGTAGAAGATGATTGTCCTAATTGCACATAACCCAATCCCACATCTTGCAATGGCTGTAATTTTTGAGTGATTTTAGTCTGTTTATTTGCTGTAAAAAACGCTATTGCATCATCGATGGTCAGCGATAGAATGTCGTGAATATTTTTACCGTCAAACAGGACTTCCAGTACTTCTTTCTTGAATCGTTTTCCATTGCAGGTTTCGCAAGGCAATTGTACATCAGCCATGAAAACCATTTCTACATTTATAGAACCTTCTCCTTTGCAGGTTTCACATCGTCCACCATCTACATTAAAAGAGAAATGTTTGGCCTGATACCCTCTTATTTTTGATAGCTTTTCCTTAGCATACAATTCCCGAATATCATCATACGCTTTGATATAAGTTACGGGATTAGAACGGGAACTTCTTCCTATTGGGTTTTGATCTACGTATTCAATGTGTTTAATTTGAGCGAATGAACCACTCATTTCAGTAAATTGTCCTGCTTTTTCACCTGCATTATCCAGTTTTTTCTGCATGGCCGGAAAAAGAATTTTCTTTACCAAAGTACTTTTTCCGCTTCCAGAAACTCCGGTAATGACTGTTAAAACATCTAGAGGAAAAGTAACATCAATATTTTGAAGATTGTTTTCTCGAGCTCCTTTTATATCAATGAAATTCTTAAATAATCTTCGTTTTTTAGGAACTGTAATTTCTAAATCTCCGTTTAAATATTTTGCCGTCAATGAAGTTGATTTTAATATCTCGTCATACGTTCCCTGAGCTACTAAATGACCTCCTAAAGTTCCCGCTTCTGGACCAATATCTATAATCATATCAGCGGCTTTCATGATATCTTCATCGTGTTCTACTACAATAACTGTGTTTCCTAAATCGCGTAAGGAAAGCAGTACTTTTATCAAGCGCTCTGTATCTTTTGGGTGTAAACCAATACTTGGCTCATCCAGAATATACATAGAACCCACTAAACTACTTCCAAGTGAAGTTGCTAAGTTGATGCGTTGCGATTCTCCTCCAGAAAGTGTTGCTGAATTCCTGTTTAATGTCAGATAATCCAATCCTACTTCGGTTAGAAAGGCCAAGCGATTATTGATTTCTACCATTAATCGTTTGGCAATTTGTTTTTCATACACATCCAAATCAACGTTTTTGAAAAAAGTAACTAAATGTTTTATAGGTAAATCAACTAAATCAGAAACTGTTTTTTCGTTAATTTTCACATAAGAAGCCTCAATTCTCAAACGTTTACCTTTACAGGAATAGCATTTAGTTTTGCCTCTATAGCGCGAAAGCATTACTCTGTTTTGTATTTTATAATTTTTTGCCTCTAGTTCTTTGAAAAAGTCATTCAGTCCCTGAAAATAGCTATTTCCATTCCAGATTAGCTCTTTTTGATCTTCGGATAATTGGTAGTATGGTTTGTGTATTGGAAAATCAAATTTGTAAGCGTTATTTACTAATTCGTCTCTAAACCAACTCATGCTTTCTCCTCTCCAAGGGAAAATTGCATTTTCAAAAATAGATAAAGTGGTATTTGGCACCACTAATTCGGCATCAATGCCTATGATATTTCCATAACCTTCACAAACGGGACACGCTCCATACGGATTGTTGAAACTAAACAAATGAACGTTTGGTTCCAGGAATGTGATTCCATCTAATTCAAAATTATTGGAATAAGAATACTTTTTATCCGAGTTTAATTCCTGTAAATGGCAAATTCCTTTTCCTTCAAAGAAAGCAGTTTGCACCGCATCAGCCAATCGATTGTAGAATTCTTCTTCTCCTGAAGTTTCGTGATTAACCACAATTCGGTCAACGATTAGAAAGATTTCTTTTTTCTCTAGTGAATCCGGTAAATCATCCAGACGAACCATTTCATTATTGACTAATATTCGGGCAAATCCTTGTTGTAAAAGGACTTTTAGTTTGTCTTCCAGTTTTCGTCCTTCTTCCAATTGGATGGGTGCCAGTAATAGCCATTTGCTGTCCAATTCAAATGTTTTTACATCAGAAACAACATCTGTCACGGTATTTTTTTTGACTTCACGACCAGAAATAGGAGAATAAGTTCGTCCTATTCTGGCAAAAAGTAATTTTATGTAATCGTATATTTCTGTTGACGTTCCTACCGTAGAACGGGCATTTGTGGTATTTACCTTTTGTTCAATAGCAATTGCTGGAGCAATTCCCTTGATATATTCCACTTTTGGTTTGTCTAATCGTCCAAGAAATTGTCTTGCATACGAAGATAAACTTTCTACATATCGGCGCTGTCCTTCGGCATACAAAGTATCAAAAGCCAAGCTTGATTTTCCAGAACCCGAAAGTCCTGTTATAACCACTAATTTATTTCGGGGAATGGCGACATCTACATTTTTTAGGTTGTGTACTTGTGCGCCTTTTATGATGATATTTTTCTTTGGATCTAATTTCGAAAGGTCAACTTGCATAAAAATGATAATTTGCACAAAAGTAATCAATTTTCAACAGAGAAAAGGGAATGAACAACTCACAAATAATCATAAAAAGCACTACTGAAAAGTGTTTTTCCCCCTAACATCGTTTTAATGTTTTCATTCCAATAAATAAATACTATTTTTAACTTTATTTTGAAAAAATTAACAGCAATATCCCATTGAAAACAAAACTCAACATTTTTCTTTTTTTAATATCTTTTTGTGCTTTTTCTCAAGAGTTGCCGCCAATTGTAAAATACTCTTCGACCACCTATGGCGCAGGAAATCAAAACTGGATGATTTCTCAAGGTCAAAATCATTTTGTTTTCTTTGCAAACAATGAGGGTTTATTAGAATTCAATGGATCCAACTGGGAGTTGTATCCATCACCAAATGAAACTATTATTCGTTCTGTGAAAGTGATTGGCAATAAGATTTTTACGGGTTGCTACATGGAATTTGGTTTTTGGACCAGACAAGCAAATGGCAAACTTAAATATACCTCACTCAGCAAAACAATAAAAAATAAGATTCTTGATGACGAACAATTTTGGAATATATTAAATTATGATCAATGGGTTATTTTTCAGTCCCTAAATAGAATTTATATTTATGATACTGTAACGGGAGGATTCAAAATCATTGCTCCCAATAATGAAATCACGAAGTCATTCCGAACTAAAAATGCGATTTACTTTCAAACCATAAAGGAAGGACTTTTTGAAATTGAAAGTGGAAAAGGACATTTAGTATCTAATAATCCAATTTTACAAACCAATAAAATTGTCAATGTTTTTGCCATTGATGAAGGACTTTTAATCCAAACGCAGCAAAATGGATTTTATAAACTGGTAGGAACTGTTTTGACAAAATTTGTTACCGAAGTTGATTCTCAATTAGCTTCTAGTAGTGTGTATAGCAGTCAATTGCTTAGTGATGGAAGTTTTGCTTTAGGCACTGTTTCCAATGGGATTTTTATAGTAAATAGTAGCGGAAAAATTAAATATCATATCACTCAAAACAAAGGATTGAGTAATAATACGGCGCTCTCCCTATACGAAGACGCCGATAAAAATCTTTGGGTAGGACTGGATAACGGAATCAATTGCATAAATCTGCAATCACCAATACAAAATTTTGTTGATGACACTGGAATTCTTGGAACCGTATATACCTCTAAATTATATAATGGCAATTTGTACGTGGGAACGAATCAAGGCTTATTTTACAAAAATTACTTGACTAATAATGAATTCGCGTTTATAACGGGAACAAAAGGGCAGGTTTGGTCTTTGTTTGAGTACGATGGAACTCTTTTTTGTGGTCACGACTCGGGAACGTTTATAATAGATAATGCTGTTGCAAAAAATATATTTTCAGCATCAGGAACTTGGAAATTTGAAACGGTTCCCAATCAAAAAGGACTTTTGCTTCAAGGGAATTATTATGGGATTTCAGTTTTGGAAAAATCAAATAATAAGTGGAGTTTTAGAAACAAAATAGCTGGATTTGATTATTCTTCTAAATATTTTGAAATTACAAACAGCTTGAATGTATTCGTTAGCCATGAATATAAAGGCGTTTTTAGATTGGAATTAGATCGTAAATTGTTGAAAACGAAACCTTTTATCACCTATAAATCACCCACAAAAGGAAAGAATGCCAGTTTAACAAAGTTTAATAATAGTATTTATTATGCAAATAAAGAAGGTATTTTTAAACTCAATGAGAAAACCAAACAATTTAGTAAAGATATTGTATTGAGTTCTGTTTTTGAAAAAGACGAGTATACTTCAGGTAAATTAATTGTAGATAATTCCAACAAAATATGGTTGTTTTCAAAAAATTACATTCATTATTTTTCATTGAGTAAATTAAGCAATCAACTAAAACAAAATGTGATTCCAATACCCGCTTCATTGACGAATTCGATGCTGGGCTATGAAAATATTACTCAAATTTCGAATTCTAATTATTTAATAGGAACTACTGATGGTTATTATATTTTAAATCTGAATGAATTAAGTTTTAAAAACCATAGGGTTTCAATATCTGCCATCACAACTAATAAGTTGAATGAAAGTCTTGAAAACCGTTCTATTAACGAAGATGGCAATTTTGAGTATGATGATAATAATATCAATATCAATTATACAGTTCCGGAATTCAATAAATACATTAATGCGGAATTCCAATATTTGTTAGAAGGTTTTCAAGACGAGTGGAGCGAATGGAGTGCAAGACCATCCGTAAGTTTCAAGAATTTGCCCTCAGGAAATTATAGTTTTAAGGTAAGAGCTAAATTTGCAAATTCAACTTTAGAAGAAACAGCAGAATATACTTTTACAGTACAAAAACCATGGTATTTAACTTATGGTGCGCTAGTGGTGTATTTCATTTTTATAATTATAATGGCACGATTTATCCATAAAACTTATAAAACGTACTATCAAAAACAAGAACAAAAATTAATCGAGGAAAATAATTTGTTGTTAGAGATTAAAGAGCTTGAAAACGAACAAGAGCTAATGCGCATTAGAAACGAACAGCTTTCAATAGACGTTGATACTAAAAATAGAGAGCTGGCTGTTTCCACAATGAGTTTAAATAGTAAAAATGAGTTGCTGGCTTTTATAAAAGACGATTTAAAGAAAACACCGGATGATGGCAACAGAAGTATAAAATCAGTAATTTCCACAATTAATAAAAATATTAGCGAGGGGGACAGTTGGAGCGTTTTCAAAGAAGCTTTTGACAATGCTGATAAAGACTTTTTGAAAAAAATTAAATTGATTCATCCATCTTTGACTCCAAATGATTTGCGATTGTGTGCCTATCTGCGATTGAATCTTTCCTCGAAAGAAGTTGCTCCTTTGTTAAATATTTCTGTACGGAGTGTTGAAATAAAAAGATATCGTTTGCGTAAAAAAATGGATTTGTCGCATGAACAAGGACTTGTTGAGTACATTTTAGCTGTATAGTTTTCTCGAACTCCTGTGAATAAAACTATACATTACCACAACAATACCGTTATTGTTGGCGTTTTTTAGTTTGTTGTGGAAAAACATTCTCTTAATTTCTTCTTAATTCGCTGTATTTTTTTGAGAATTAGGAATAAAGTATACAATTTATTGCGTTGTATGTTTTTTGTTGTGGTTCTTTTTGATTTATTGGTGGTACTTCCGATTAATTTTATCATTCACAAAAAACATAAATTATGAAGTCACACTATCTACTAATCCTTTTTCTGTTTCTATCCTCTTTTGGTTTTGCCCAAGGATATGATGTTGGAGGCGTTGTTAAAGAAGCAAGTTCTGGTTTACCAATTCCAGGAGTAAATGTTAAAGTCAAAAATGGAACAATAGGATCAGCAACAGATATGGATGGTCGCTTTAACTTAAAGGAAGTTCCCTCTGGTGCAACACTTGTATTTTCTTATTTAGGATTTAAAAATCTAGAATATAAAGTGGTTTCTAATAATAGTTCACTTTCTATCTCTTTGCAGGAAGATTCTAATACATTAAACGAGGTGGTTGTTATTGGTTATGGAACCCAGAAAAAGCGAGAAGTAACAGGAGCTGTTTCTGTTGTAGATAGCAAAACCTTGGAAGCTTTGAAACCAGTAAAAATTGAACAAGCATTACAGGGTACTGTTTCAGGTGTGAATGTGACTACTACATCAGGTGCTCCAGGTGCAGCTTTGGATATTCGTATTCGTGGTATTGCCACTAATGGGGATAACAGACCACTAACCATTATTGATGGTTATATTGGGGAACTTGGATTGCTTAATCCAAATGATGTTGAGTCTATCACAGTTCTTAAAGATGCGCAGGCTGCAATTTACGGTTCTGCTGGTGCCAATGGTGTTATATTGATTACCACAAAAATGGGGAAAAAGAATTCGAAAGCAAAGATCAGTTACAATACATATACTGGTTTTCAAGAAACTTCAAGAACTTTGCCTTTATTGAATGCTACAGAATATGCTCTGTTATTGAACGAAAGTTATGCTAACGGTGGTAATTCACTTCCTTATCCTAATGTTTCAGGCTTAGGCAGTGGGACAAATTGGCAGAATGAAGTTTTCAGTACTAGTGTGCCTATTATCAATCACGACATTTCTTTTTCAGGTGGTTCTGACAAAATTACTTATGCTATAAGTGGTTCTCATCTGGATCAAGAAGGAATTATTGGCGGAGACAAATCTGGGTTTTTACGGAATACAGCAAGAGTGTCTTTAGGAGCCGATGTTACCGATAAATTAAAATTAAAAACAAACGTAATCTATACTTATTTTAATAGAAAATCATTAAACGAAAGTGGTTTGGGTTCTGTTTTGTTTAATGCTTTGAATACACCAGCAACGCTAAATCCTTATGATGCTAGCGGTGATTTCACGAAAGTGCCTACAACTACAGGATTAGGAATAGAAATTATAAACCCATTGGCTCAAATGGCCAATACCTATAATGACTATAACTTCAAAAAAATAAACGGTAATTTTGGATTGGATTACAAGCTTTTCAAGGATTTCACGATTACAAGTTCAATTGGTTTTAATACTTCAAATAGTGAATCTAAATCTTTTGCCAAACAAATTTTGTATTGGATAGAGCCTGCGGATAAAATCTTTGATGTATTGAGAAGCTCTGTTTCTCAAAATGCAATTAATGACAATGACTATTCATTCGATTTATTTGGAACTTACACCAAGAAAATTGGGGAAAACCATAATGTCGTTGGAACAGTAGGAAATACTATTTTTAAACAGTTTGGAAACGGATTGTATGCTACTGGTTTTGATGTTCCATATAATTCATGGGAATTTGCTGATATTGGCTTGACAAAAGGAATTACAGAAACAGTAACCAATAGCTCTTATAATTATGACGAAAGAAGGCTTTCTTATTTTGCAAGAGGACAATACGACTACAAAGGGAAATATCTTTTTTCGGCCATGATTCGTCGTGATGCTTCAACTAAATTTGGACCCGGAAACACAGTAGGATACTTTCCATCTTTTACAGCGGGTTGGGTAATTTCAGATGAAGGTTTTTTTGGAGAAGATAAAATACTAAACTTCATGAAATTAAGAGGTAGTTACGGTACTTTAGGAAATGACCAAATTCCTAATAATGGCTATATCTCACAATTGACAGGGGAAGCAACTTATGTTTTTGATGGTGCATTGGTCAATGGATTATCAGTTGGACAAATTCCAAATCCAAATTTAAAATGGGAAGAAGCCAGAAAATTTGATGTTGGTTTAGATCTTAAACTGATCCAAAATAAAGTGTCTATTGTTGCCGATTATTTTATTGATACCCGTGCGGACCTATTAATCCCAAACATTCCTGTTTCAGGAATTAATGGAACGGCAGCACCAGGATCCGCATCTCCAACAATTAATGCAGGAACGGTAAGAAACTCAGGATTAGAGTTTTCGGTAGATTATAACAATAAGTTTTCAGATAACTTTTCGATGAGTGTGGGATATAATGTTACTTTTCTTAAAAATGAAGTATTGGCGGTTGAAAATGGAACTGGATTTATTGAAGGTGGTTCTTTTGGCGTAGGCCAACAAGCACCGTCAAGAATGGAAGTAGGACTTCCGATTGGTTATTTTTATGGCTATAAAACAGATGGTATTTTTCAAAATCAGGCAGAAGTTGATGCGCATCCGTCTCAATTATCTCTGGGTGCTGATGCAAGTCCGGGCGACCTTCGTTTTGTAGATGTCAATGGGGATGGAATCCTTAATGCGAGTGACAGAACGAATATTGGAGATCCAATTCCTGCTGCTACTATGGGTTTCAATTTACAAATGAATTATAAAAACCTTGATTTTGCAGTCTACACATTTGCATCTGTAGGGAATGATATGGTTCGAAATTATGAAAGAAATCTTACTGATGTCAATCGTCTTAATTATGTTCTTGACCGTTGGACCGGTGAGGGAAGTACTAATACGACTCCAAGAGTAACTACAAGTGCTACAGGGAATTCTACTTTTAGCAGTTATTTTGTGGAAGATGCTTCTTATCTAAGAATCCAAAACATACAATTAGGCTATACATTAGATTCTAAATATTCTGAAAAAGCAGGAATTACAAAACTACGATTGTATGCTGGTGTCAATAACTTGTACACGTTTACAAAATATAAAGGTTTTGATCCGGGCGCTTCTAATGGAGCTCCAATTGGCGGCGGAATTGACTATGGTTTTTATCCAATCCCAAGAACCTATTTGTTAGGTTTAAACATTAATTTTTAATTCATATTAAAATGAAAAAGTATCTAATTATTACCCTTGTAACGATAACAGTCTTCTCAACGGTAACCATTTCCTGTAGTGATGATTTTGTAGATCGACCTGTAGAATATTCAATTGATTCTGAGAATTATTTCAATTCAAAATCAGATTACGATAATGCTTTGATTGCAGCGTATGATTTGTTGCAATCCACATATCTCAATGTAATATTAGGCGAAATAGCCTCAGATAATACCTTGGCCGGAGGCGAAAGTCAATCAGACACTCCTGGTTTTCAACAAATTGATGATATGATTCATACTCCTGTCAACAGTAATCTGAAAAACTTGTGGGACTGGATGTTCGCCGGAGTACAAAGAGCCAATTACATTTTAGAATTCAAAGACAAAACAGATTTTGAAGGAAAAAATCAAGTGATTGGTGAAGCTCGTTTTCTTAGAGCCTATTATCATTTTGAATTAGTAAAATGGTTTGGTGGAATCCCATTGAAAGGAGATGCAAGATTCAGTTCTGGTGACGAGAAAATAATTCCCAGATCTTCAGTTGCAGAAGTATACGCTTCTATTGAAGCGGATTTAATCTTTGCTTCTCAAAACTTATCTGCAACAGCAGCACAAAAAGGGAGAGCAACTAAGGGCGCTGCTTTAGCATTATTAGGGAAAGCGTATTTGTACCAAAATAAATATCCACAAGCAGCCATAGCGCTTGAAAGTGTGATTTCAGCTTCGTCTTATTCATTGGTTTCGGATTATAATAGCATATTTGAAAATGACGGTGAAAATGGTCTAGAATCAGTTTTTGAAGTACAATATACAGATGTGGAAGGGGCAGGTTTTACATGTCTCCAATGTAGTGAAGGTAATGTAGCTGTAGGTTTCAGTGGTCCAAGAAATTATTCTGGTAATTTATTTACTTCAGGTTTTAGTTTTAATGTTCCAACTCAAAAAGTTGTAAATGCTTTTGAAGCGGGCGATAACAGAGAAGCGGTAGCAATATTAGACATCGAGGCTTGGGCAACAGCAACTGGAGCTACATTTGGAAAAGGGTATGAGCATACTGGTTATTTTAACAGAAAATACATTCCAAGAAAAAGACGTACTGATGCACAAGGTGACCTTAACCTAACAAATCCAAATAATTACAGAGCCATACGTTATGCTGATGTTCTTTTGATGGCAGCCGAGGCATACAATCGTGGAGGGCTTGATGATAGCAAGGCCAGAGGATATTTAAACCAAGTAAGAAGACGTGCTTTTGATGATTTAAATCATGATATTTCATCTTCTGGTGCTGCTTTGACGGACTTTATTTTAGCAGAAAGAAGAGTTGAATTAGTAGGTGAAGGACACCGTTTCTTTGATTTAGTACGAACTGGTAAAGCAGCTCAGGAAATTACTGGATTCACAGCTAACAAAAATGAATTGTTTCCAATTCCTATCGAGGAAATTCAATTTGCAAATGGAAATTGGACACAAAATCCTGGATACTAAAAACTAATATTATTTAAATATGAAAAACTTAAAATTAATACTAAGTCTTTTTGTTCTAACTATCTTTTTGGGATGTTCGGACGAAAATAATGACGTGGATCTGGATAGTGTGAATGCACCTTCAAATATATCTGCTCTGACTACAATTACACAGGATAACTCTGGAAATGTTACCTTTTTGCCAAAAGGGGAAGGTGTAACTCAATTCGAAATTTATTTTGGGGATGCTACTACAGCACCTGCTTACGTAAATCCGGGAGGTACAGTTACCCATAAATATGCAGAAGGTAAATTCCAGGCCAAAATTGTAGGGGTAACTTTAAATGGAAAAAAAACAGAAACAATTCAGGAAGTAACAGTTTCGTTTTTAGCACCAACAAGTTTTGAACCAACGATAACAATTGGAAGTAACCTTTCAGTTAATGTGACTGCTACAGCGGAGTTAGAAACGTTCTTTCAGGTTTATTTTGGAGATGTAGCTAATGAAGTTCCAGTAGATTTCATGCAAGATGAAGTTATAACACACACGTACATTAATCCGGGAACGTATCAAGTAAAAGTGGTGGCCTTGAGTGGAGGTGTTGCTACAACAGAAAAAACACAAAGCGTTACAGTAACTAACTTATTTGCTGCTCCAGTTCCTACGATTCCAGCGGCTAATGTTATATCGATGTTTAGCGACAGTTATACTAATGTTGCTGTTGACACATGGAGAACTTCTTGGTCACAAGCAAATTTAGAGGATATCGACATCAGCGGTAACAAAACTAAAAAATACAGTGCCTTGAATTTTGTAGGTATAGAAGCGACTTCTTCTCCAATCAATGCTTCGGCAATGACTTTCTTTCACATTGATATTTGGTCCTCCGATTTAACAGAGTTTAAAGTTAAATTAGTCGATTTTGGAGCTAATGGAGCCTTTGGTGGTGGAGATGATAAAGAACATGAAATCACAATCTCAAATCCGGAGAAGGAAAAATGGGTAAGTTTAGATATTCCGTTAAGTAACTTCACGGGATTGACCACTCGTTCTCACATAGCCCAATTAATTCTAGTTGGAGCTCCTTCGGGAAGCACTACAGTTTATGTGGATAATGTTTTCTTTTACAATCAAGCGGGTTCAATTACAGCATCGCCAACTCCAACTGTAGCGGCATCTAAAGTGATTTCTATGTTTAGCGATGCTTACACAAATGTAGGAGTTGACACTTGGAGAACTTCTTGGTCAAGTGCCACATTGACGGATTTAAGTATTAATGGGAATGCTACAAAAAAATATAGTGCTTTAGATTTTGTGGGTATTGAAGCAACAACAACTCCTATAAATGCGTCTGCAATGACCCATTTTCACACAGACGTTTGGTCCTCAGATTTTACGCAATTGAAAATAAAATTAGTCGATTTTGGGGCTAACGGAGCTTTTGGCGGTGGAGACGATGTTGAACACGAAATAACTGTTGCATCACCAGCCAAGGGAATGTGGGTAAGTTTAGATATTCCGTTGAGTTCTTTCACGGGATTAACCACAAAAGCACATATTGCACAGTTAATTTATGTAGGATCTCCTGCAGGAAATACGACCGTTTATGTTGATAATGTATATTTTCATAATTAATAAAAAATAGATAAAATCAATTCCTTACGAATTTAAAATGAGTGCGTACGTAAAGAGTATCGCAACTGGATTTTTTAAAAAATAGTAAAAATGAAAAAAATAATAATAAACATAGTATCCGTTTTTGTCCTTCTTTTGATGGTCAATTGTCAGGAGGATAATTTGGGTTTTGGAGCGTTAGACACGCCAGCAAATCTTCAGGTTACAGCAGAAATTCTCGGCAAGACAACGGCTTTACCAAACGGGGATGGTTCGGGGAAGGTAAAATTCACGAGTACGGCGGAAAATGCTATCTCATACAAATACGTTTTTAGTGATGGAACTTCGCAGAATTCGCCAAGTGGTATTCTTGAAAACACGTTTGCAACACCAGGTACTAATACGTACACAGTGACTGTTATTGCTTCTGGAGCAGGAGGGATAGCAACTAATATGACTTTAGAAGTGACTGTTTTTAGTGATTTCAAAGATGAACAAGCGGTACAATTCTTAACAGGCGGTGCGTCTAGAAAATGGTATTGGGCACAATCCGAAGATGGTCATTTGGGTGTTGGTCCAAACGTGGCATGGTCGGATCCTACTTTTGGCACCAAAAATTACTACCCTGATTTCTACTCTGCAAAAGCAAATGAAAAATCAGCAACTTGTTTGTACAACAGTGTAATGACTTTTTCATTAGTTGGAGGCCAAATGAAATTTGAATTGGATAACAAAGGGCAGACTCTTTATAACGGTGCTTTAAAAGGTGGTGGCGATGATGCTTGCTACGATTTAAACACCAGCGGTGCAAAAACAGTAACCTTGAGCAAGTCAGAATCTTTTATTACTAAGAATCCAGATAACGCTACTCAAACTAGAGGTACAATGATCAATATTGCAGATAGTGGTTTTATGGGTTATTTCGTCGGAACTAGTTCTTACGAGATTCTATCAATCACTGATAACCGTATGGTAGTTCGAGTGATTCAGTCAGGAAATCCATTTTTAGCATGGTATCATACTTTTACAACAACAGCTCCTGGATCAGCTGGAACGACAACACCAACGGATTATACTGTTTTAAAATTTAGTGATGAGTTTAATGTAGACGGTGCTCCAGATCCTACAAAATGGGGTTATGATCTGGGCACAGGAGATAATGGTTGGGGTAATGGCGAAGCGCAAACCTATACAAATGCAGCTGATAATGTGATTGTTCAGGGAGGAAATCTAAAAATCACAGCAAAAAAATCAGGAACAGGTTATACTTCCGCACGATTAAAAACAGAAGATAAATTTGAATTTACTTATGGTAAAATTGAGGTAAAAGCAAAATTGCCTGTTGGTGGAGGAACTTGGCCTGCAATTTGGTCTTTGGGACAAGATTACAAAACAAATGCGTGGCCAAAATGTGGTGAAATTGATTTCATGGAGCACAGAGGGAATGATCCAAATGTCATTCACGGAACATTACATTATCCAGGTAATTTTGGCGGAAACGGAAACACAGCTAAAACAACAATAACAAATGCGGCTTCAGAATTTCATATTTATAAAACAATTTGGAGTCCAACTTCTATTCAGTTTTATGTAGATGATAAACTTTTTCATACCTTTTCTAATAGTAGTTCAGTGCCGTTTAATAGTGATTTTTTCATGATTTTGAATGTGGCAATGGGAGGAACTTTTGGAGGAGCGATTGATTCTGCTTTTTCACAATCTTCTATGGAGATTGATTATGTAAGGATTTATCAATAAAATATGTAAGAAATTTATAAAGGTCGGTTTTATACCGGCCTTTTAATTATAATAAAAAGTTTGAAGATGAAAAATAAATCCCTCTTAGCATCATTTGCAATAGCTGCTTTAATTATTGCCGGCTGTAGTAATAAAATCTTGAAATCGCCTGTTTCTTATTCTAAAGAAAATGTGTTGGACACAAAAGTAGATTCAGTTCTCCAATTGATGACTTTGGAAGAAAAAGTGGGTCAACTTAATCAGTATAATGGTTTTTGGGATATTACAGGTCCAACTCCAAAAGAAGGTCAGGCGGCTAAAAAATACGAAGACCTGAAAAAGGGTTTAGTAGGTTCGATGCTGAATGTAAAAGGAGTTAAAGATGTAAAAGCATTGCAAAAAATAGCGGTGGAACAAACCCGATTGGGGATTCCATTACTTTTTGGGTTTGATGTTATTCACGGTTATAAAACTATTAGCCCAATTCCGCTTGCTGAAGCAGCAAGTTGGGATTTAGAGGCGATAAAAAAATCGGCTGCAATTGCGGCAGAAGAAGCTGCTGCTGTAGGATTGAACTGGACTTTTGCTCCAATGGTTGATATTGCACGCGATGCCCGCTGGGGGCGCGTTATGGAAGGAGCCGGTGAGGATCCATTTTTAGGAAGTAAAATTGCAGTTGCGCGTGTACAAGGTTTTCAAGGTGAAGATTTAGCAGCGACGAATACTATTTTGGCTTGCGCCAAACATTTTGCAGGATATGCTTTTGCTGAATCTGGAAGAGATTACAATACCGTTGATATAAGCGAAACCGTGTTGCAAAACACCATTTTTCCACCTTTTAAAGCGGCAGTTGATGCTGGTGTGAGAACATTTATGAACTCTTTTAATGAACTGAATGGAATTCCCGCAACAGGAAATGCTTATTTACAAAGAGAAGTATTAAAAAGAGATTGGAAATTTGATGGTTTCGTAGTTTCGGATTGGGGTTCTATCAACGAAATGATCCCACATGGCTATGCAAAAGACAGTAAGCAAGCAGCTGAAATAGCAATTAATGCAGGTTCAGACATGGATATGGAATCCAGTGCGTATGTGGAGCATTTAGTGGCATTGGTTAAAGAAGGTAAAGTCAAAGAAAGTGATATTGATGATGCTGCAAGACGAATATTGAAAGTAAAATTCGAATTGGGTTTGTTTGATGATCCTTATAAATACTGTGATGAAAGTAGAGAATTAGCAACCGTTGGAAAAGCAGCCTTTCAAGAAGGAGTTTTGGATGTAGCCAAAAAGTCTATCGTACTTTTGAAGAATGAGAAGGAATTATTGCCTCTTAAAAAATCTGGCCAGAAAATCGCTTTAATTGGTGCTTTGGCAAATGATAAAACGAGTCCGTTGGGAAGTTGGAGAATAGCTGCTGATGATAATTCGGCTGTTTCGGTTCTGGAGGGACTACAAAAATATTCAGGAAATCAACTCACTTATGTTAGAGGAGCCGATGTAACCGAGGGAAGAACACAATTCATTTGGGAAACTAAAATCAATACGACTGATAGAAGCGGATTTGCAGAAGCTATTTCAGTTGCAAAACAAGCTGACGTCGTTGTGATGGTTTTAGGAGAACACGGTTTACAATCAGGCGAGGGCAGAAGTAGAACTGATTTAGGGCTACCAGGTGTTCAACAAGAATTATTGGAAGCAATTTATAAGGTCAATCCTAACGTGGTTTTGGTTTTAAATAATGGTCGTCCATTAGCGATTCCATGGGCTGATGAAAATATTCCTGCAATTGTAGAAGGGTGGCATCTAGGAACACAAAGTGGGAACGCCATTGCGCAGGTTTTGTATGGAGATTACAATCCAAGCGGAAAATTACCAATGACTTTCCCAAGAAACGTAGGTCAGATTCCTATTTATTACAATTATAAAAACACTGGAAGGCCAGTAATGAACGAACCTGAAAGTGTGTTTTGGTCGCATTATATTGATGAGAAAAATTCGCCTTTGTATGCTTTTGGTCACGGTTTAAGTTACTCTAAATTTGAATATTCGGATTTGCAATTATCATCCAAAGAATTTGCTAAAAACGGTAGAATTGAAGTTTCTGTAAATTTAAAAAATACAGGAAAAGTCGTTGGAAAAGAGGTAGTTCAATTGTATATTAGAGATTTGATAGGTAGTATTACGCGTCCCGTAAAAGAGTTGAAAGGATTTGAAATGATCGAATTGCAACCTAACGAAACTAAAAAAGTAGTATTTACCATTGATGAGAAAACAATCGAATATTTCACTGCCAATAAAAAATGGGAAGCAGAAGCAGGAGACTTCAAAGTGTTCATCGGCGGAAGTTCAGTAACAAAATTGGAAGGAGATTTTCAATATTCTAATTAAACTAAAATGAAAAAAATACTAATACTATTACTTGTGGTCAATTTTTCTTTTGCACAACAAAGCAAAAGGAAACTGGTCTGGGAAGAAAATTTTGACGGAACCACATTAAATGAAAAAAGTTGGAATTTTGAGCTTGGGGATGGCTGTCCTAATTGTGGTTGGGGAAATAACGAACGACAATTGTACACAAAACAAAATCATAAGATTGCTAAAAACAAGTTAGTCATTACTGCTAAAAAAGAGGGTGATAAATACACTTCGACACGAATTACCACCCAAGGCAAAAAAGAGTTTCAATACGGTCGTTTCGAGGCCAGAGCAAAGTTGCCTGTTGGACAAGGAGTGTGGCCTGCTTTGTGGATGTTAGGTTCAAATATAAATCAAGTTGGCTGGCCTAAATGTGGTGAAATTGATATTTTAGAATACGTTGGGAAAGAACCCAATATGGTTTTTACTTCTTTGCATACGCAAGACAGCCACGGAAATACTATCAACACAAAGAAAACAAGATTTGATAATATCGAGGAAGGGTTTCATGTTTATGCAATGGAATGGACCAAAGACAAAATTGATTTTATTGTAGATGATATTTTAGTATACACGTTTCAACCTGAAACTAAAACAGAGGCGATTTGGCCGTACAATCAGCCATTTTATATTATTGTCAATATGGCGATAGGTGGAAATTTTGGAGGACCAGAAGTAGATGACACTATACTTCCGCAAGAGTTTATCGTTGATTACATCAGAGTTTATCAGTGATTTTTAAAATAGTTAAAACTAAAATAAGGTTTTGTATTGTGTTGTACAATCACAAAACCTTGTTTTAGTTTTTTTTTATATTTAAGAAATTTTTAATAATAGGATCCTATTTTTGATGCATCAATGTGCTATTTGTGTTTTGAATGTGAAAAAACAAAATAAACTTTAACAAATTTTAACGAACGTTTGTTAAAATTTATTAATTTTACTTGGATGTTAAAATATTAATTAGTTAAATTTGAAAATCTTAACCAACTAAACACACTTTAGCCTATACTACAAAACTACTTTTTAGAGAAAACTCTCCAATTTTAATTAAAACTAAAAAGTAAAATTATGGTTACTATACAACACCCAGACGCATTATTGGTAAAAGAATACGTCGCAGGTAATGAGGATGCCTTAGCTAAATTGATAGAAAGACATGAATCAAAAATCTATGGTTTTATATATTCTAAAATCCCAGATCGAGATATTACAAAAGACATTTTCCAAGACACTTTTATAAAAGTTATAAAAACTTTAAAATCAAATTCTTATAATGAAGAAGGTAAGTTTTTGCCTTGGGTCATGCGTATTTCCCATAATCTCGTAATTGATCATTACCGAAAAACTAAGAAAATGCCAATGTTTAGAGAAACAGAGGAATTTTCGATTTTTTCTATAATGTCTGATGATTCCTTAACGATCGAAAATAAAATAATTTCGGAACAAGTTGTTATGGATTTAAAAAAACTGATAGAAGAACTTCCTGTTGATCAAAAGGAAGTCTTAGTAATGCGAATGTATCAGGATATGAGTTTTAAAGAAATTTCAGAAACAACGGGAGTTAGCATTAATACTGCCTTAGGCAGAATGCGTTACGCCTTAATGAATTTGAGAAAAGTAATTGATAAACATCAAATTGTTTTGACCAATTAACAATATCTTGAAAATTGCTGCGTTGTAATACAAAACAAATAGGTATTACTTTATGGCAAAAATTTACTCAAAAAAATCGCTAGTTTCTCAAAAAATGAAACCAAGTAAGGAAACAGTTTCTTTTCTATTAAGCTATTCGAAGGCATTAATGATAATAAAAAAAGACAATATAATTTTCGAAATTATATCAAATTAGAATTAAATTGATTTACAAAAAATGTTTTCAATTTTTTAGATCATAAAAGTAATAAAGCCGCTAATTCTCCTTGGAAATGGCGGTTTTTTCTTTTCGTTTTATTTTTTATAATACGTATCAAGTACTGATTTCCTGCCAATTGTTTTGGTAATAATATCTTTATCTAAATCCCAGCCACGAGCCGGAGAATATTCTCTTCCGTACCAAATAATTTGCAGGTGTAAATCATTCCAAGTATCCTCAGGAAAAAGGCGTTTAGCATCCTTCTCTGTTTGTACTACGTTTTTTCCATTGGTTAAATTCCAGCGGTACATCAAGCGATGAATGTGTGTATCTACGGGAAAGGCAGGTACGCCAAAAGCTTGTGACATCACAACGCTGGCCGTTTTATGTCCCACCGCAGGTAATTCCTCTAGAAATTCAAAACTTTGCGGTACTTCTCCCCCATGTTTGTCTATTAAAATATGCGATAAACCATGAATTCCTTTTGATTTCATTGGCGATAAGCCACAAGGACGAATAATTTCCTTAATCTCCTCTACAGACATTTTGATCATATCATAAGGATTATCCGCTTTTGCGAAAAGCAAAGGTGTAATCTTGTTCACGCGCACATCCGTGCATTGTGCAGATAGTAAAACCGCAATCAATAAACTATAAGGATCCTTATGATCTAGTGGAATTGGGATGGTGGGATATAATTCTTTTAACGTATTTATAACAAAAGTTACACGTTCTTGTTTATTCATTATTTGTTAAATTTGAATGGTAAAGAAAAACAATTTCAGTGCCAAAAGCAAAAAATCAATTTGTATTCAAATAAATAAAAAAGTTAAAGAATGACAACATTAAAAAAAGGAGATAAAGCACCAAGTTTTGCTGGTCTGGACCAAGACGGTAAATCACATCAACTAGCAGATTACGAAGGAAAAAAATTAGTCGTTTTCTTTTATCCAAAAGCAAATACACCAGGATGCACGGCGGAAGCTTGTGATTTGAGAGATAATTTTGAGAGATTTCAAGCCAATAATTATGAACTTCTGGGAGTTAGCGCTGATCCACAAAAAGCACAAGCTAAGTTTAAGGAAAAGTATGACTTCCCGTTCCCATTATTAGCAGATGAAGATAAATCAGTTATTCAGGCATTTGGGGTTTGGGGACCCAAGAAATTCATGGGAAAAGAATACGATGGAATTCATAGAACTACATTTGTTATCGACGAAAACGGAATCATCGATGAGGTTATTTCCGCTGTAAAAACTAAAGCACATACTGCTCAAATACTTAAATAAGAAATTTGTGGTTAGTTTTGTGTTCTTAGTTACAGCTAAATTAGATTAGGTTTCCAAACCTTTAAGTCAGATTATTAAACAAAAATTAAAGTCCAGAATAACGGTTTTTTTCTACCGCTGTTCTGGACTTTTTTTTATAATTGAATTCGCTATTCGATTACTAATTTTGATTGGTATCAAAACAGCTATTCACAACTCAATACACATTATTGAAAACTTGTATTAATTTATTTCTTTCAAAACCTTATTTGGATCAAATCCAAAGAGTCGGTATTCTTTAATTATTTCTGCAATACCAGGTGGAAGCATTGTTTCCCAGCCTGGTTTGCCATTATTAATCATATTTAGAACTTCACGAGAAAAAACTTCTAAAATAGAAGGATCGTAGTCAGTTATATCAACTACTTTTCCATTGAATTTAAAGAATTTGTAAAGTTCTTTCATTCTTGGATGTACTTTTAAATTTTCGGATGTGATGATTTCTCCATTTTCGTCAATCATTGGGTATAAGAATACTTTCATATCGCGATAGAACAATTTTCCAAAAGCTTCCAGAATTCCACCGCTCAAATGACGATAATATTTTTCATCAAAGATATCAACTAAATTATTTACACCCATAGCTAATCCCATTCTGGCTTTGGTATAATTAGCAAAATATTCCACTACTTTATAATATTCCTGGAAATTTGAAATCATTACAGTTTGTCCAAGAGAGCATAATAATTCGGCGCGATCCATAAAATCTCGCTCGTCGATTTCTCCATCAGATCGTAAATTGGATAAAGTAATTTCAAAAATCACTAATGTATTTTCGGGACTTACCTTGCTCTCATTTAAAAACATTTTTAGGGATTTTTCGTACATATCCATGTTGACTTTTGTAACTGGACGGAAACTTCCTCTAAAAGCAAGAATATTTTTTTTGTATAAAATGGCTGCAGGAAGAATGTTTTTGCCGTCAGGGTTAAACATCACAGCATCAGTCATTCCGTTTTTGACTAATTGTAAACTCATTAAACGATTGTCTACATCAGCAAAACGTGGACCTGAGAAATTAATAGTGTCAATTTCCAATTGATCTTTGTCTAAATGGTCGTACAAATAGCGCAAGATACGTTTAGGGTCGTTGTATTTGTAATAGGCACCATAAATAAGATTCACGCCAAGAATACCAAGTGTTTCTTGCTGCAAACGAACATCCGTTTCTTTAAACCGAATGTGCAAAATAATTTCGTTGTAATCCTCATCAGGTTCAATTTGGTAACTAATTCCAACCCAACCATGTCCTTTGAATTGTTTGGCAAAATCAATGGTTGCAACGGTATTGGCATAACTAAAAAACATTTTGTTAGGATGTTTTTCTCTGCTCAATCTTTTTTCTATGAGGTTTACTTCATGTGAAAGCATTTTTTTGAGTCGGCTTTCAGTGACGTAACGCCCATCTTCTTCAATCCCGTAAACGGCATCACTAAAGTCTTTGTCATAGGCTGACATTGCTTTTGCAATTGTTCCTGACGATCCACCAGATCTAAAAAAATGTCGTACAGTTTCCTGTCCTGCTCCAATCTCAGCAAAAGTTCCGTAAATATTTTCGTTCAAATTTATGCGGAGCGCTTTGTCTTTAATTGAAGGGATTTGTTCGATGATTTTATCACCTTTTAATTTTATTTCTGTATCCATTTTCTTTTGTGATGGCTAATTTTTGCAAAGTTAACGAATTAGGCTTCTAATGAAAGGGAATTAACCCTATTTTTGCAAATAAAAGCAATAAAATTGAAGGTATATTTTTTAGGAACTGGTACATCACAAGGCATCCCCGTTATAGGGAGTAATCACCCTGTATGCAGAAGCACTGATTTTAAGGATAAAAGGCTCCGAGTTTCTGTGTGGATTTCGTGGGAGAATTTTTCATTTGTGATTGATTGTGGACCGGATTTCAGACAGCAAATGCTCGCATCAAATTGTCTTGCGGTGGATGCAATACTCTTTACCCATGAGCATTCTGATCATACAGCGGGAATTGATGATATCCGTCCTTTTAATTTCAAACAGGGAGAACTACCTATTTATGCGCACCAGCGAGTGATACATAATTTGAAGAAACGTTTTGATTACGTATTCGAGACGGTTAACAAATATCCAGGAGCTCCAGCAGTAAAAACGAATGAAGTCATCAACAACCAACCGTTTGCTATTGGTAACAAAATGGCTATTCCAATCAACGTAATGCACGGGAATTTACAGGTTTTTGGATTCCGAATTGATGATTTCGCTTATTTAACAGATGTAAAAACTATTGATAAAGCAGAAATTGCGAAGCTTAAAAATTTGAAAGTACTGGTTATAAATGCATTACGAGAAGAGCCTCATGACACACATTTTAATTTGAAGGAAGCGTTGGATTTTATAGCTTTGGTGCAACCAAAAAAAGCCTATCTCACACATATTAGTCATATTATGGGATATCATGAAGAAGTTCAAAAAAACCTTCCAGAACATGTTTATCTCGCGTATGATAATCTAGAAATTAATATTTAATTGTAATTAAAATGAAAAAATCATTCTTACTTTACCTCACGATCCTGGCAGTACTTTCTACTATTTTTACGTACATGTTTTTAAGCAAGCAGGTCGCATTTGAACAAAAAAGATACGAAAAAACCACGAAAAAATTGAGAGATAGTTTGAGTTTAGTTTCGAATCAAATAGCGGATGCCAGCTATTTTTCTTTGGAAAAAAACGAAAACGCGCAAAATTATTTTGATACTTCTAGTTCAGAAAAAACAATTCAGTACGAAAAATTAATTCCTTTTGTTACTGAAAAATTATTGGATCTTAATTCCAACCCAAAAGGAAATCCCTATACGGGTCAGGACCAAATTGGTGCTAACAAATTTATTATAAACAAGGTAAGAATCCTAAATCACAGATGGATTATTGCGGATTTTAGCGACGGTGAAATTTGGGGAGAAGTTTTGTTGAAGTACTTTGTCAATCCGGATGATAGTATCTCATTTGAAGTAAATCAATCTTTATTGTATCAGAAATAAATAATCTGTCGCCGTTTTCATGAATTATGCCTTGAAAATGGCGACAGCATGTTGAAAGTTATTTTTCCTGAAGCCAATTTTTAAAATCGTAAAAATTTTGTGGAGCTACGCCATGACCAATGGGATATTCCTTGTAGGTTATATTTATTCCTAAATTTTCTACGATTGCCGGTGTTTTTCTAGCCCATTCTACTGGAATAACCTGATCTACCGTTCCGTGTGAAGCAAATATTTTTAGGTTGGTAAAGTTATTTTTCAAATAATCATCAGCCATAATTTCTAAATTCAAATAGCCACTCATAGCAACTACTTTCTGAACTTTTTCTGGGTAGGAAAGTGCAACAGCGTAGCTAAGTATAGCTCCTTGGCTGAAGCCAACTAAAGTAATTTTTTGCTCATCAATGGGGTAATTATCAAGTAACTCATCAATAAATTTCGCGATTAGATCCCTTGAAATTTTGGCTTGCTCGTGGTCTGAAAATTTGTTCTCGTCGGCATCAAAGTTGATGGCGTACCATGCATAAGCACCGTATTGCATATCATAAGGAGCACGCGCGGAAATAATATAATATTCTTCTGGAAGTTCAGTAGCAAATGAAAATAAATCATCTTCATTGCTGCCGTATCCATGCAGTAAAAGGATAAGAGGATTTTTGTCTAATTTTATTTTAGGTTCTCGTATTTTATATTCTAAAGATAAATTCATTGTAGTTATGATATGTTTGATAGCCATTTTTGATAATAAGCTCCCAATAAAGGAACTGGTTTTGTTTCGCCTTTTATAGCACTGCTAATGCCGTAAGACCACAAAACAAATATAAAAATCCACATAGGAGCTGAAATCATTAAGCTGTCAAAATGGCTGATAATTAAACCTAATGATATAAAAGTTAATGTGAGTCCAAGGCCTTGACGAATATGAAATGATGCAAACGCATTTTTGTCTTCGGAGTTCATAGACATTGCAATAAAAACGCCAATCCCTAAAATATAGCTTGTTATCGCAGCGGTTTTTCCTGATTCAGAATTATTATTATTATTATTATTATTCATTTTTCTATGCTAAAATTAATTTTCCTTGATTTATAATTCCGTACACTTTCCCTTTTATTTCAGTACCTAGAAAAGCAGAATTTTTAGATTTGGATAAAATGCAGGACTTTGTAAAAATACTTTTTGGTTCTGGATTAAATAAGGTAATATTTGCCTTCGAACCTTCATTAATCGTTTCTGTTTCGATTCCAAAAGTTGTTTTTCCAGATGTCAATTTATCTATTACAGTTTCTAACGGCAATACAGTCATCAAAGCACCAAAAGCACTTTCCAATCCAATAGTTCCGTTTTTAGCACCGTCAAATTCCATTTTCTTGTGTTCAATGTCCATCGGATTATGATCGGATGTAATCATATCGATCGTTCCGTCTTTTATTCCTTTTAACAATGCTTTTCTATCGGATTCAGTTCGAAGTGGTGGTGAAACTTTATAGCGGGTGTCAAAACCTTCCAGTTTTTCATCTGTTAAAACTAAATGATGTACAGCTACACTACAGGTTACATTTAGTCCATTGGCTTTAGCCTCTTTGATTAATTGAACTGATTTTTTAGTTGAAATGGTCGGAATGTGAAGTTTTCCGCCGGTATATTCTAACAAAAATAAATTGCGTGCTATTTGTAATTCTTCGGCAAGATTTGGAATTCCTTTCAAGCCTAATCGGGTAGAAACTGTACCTTCATTTGCCACTCCGTTTCCTTTTATATTTTCGTCTTGGCAAAAAGCAAGAATCAATCCATCAAAATCCTGAACATATTGTAATGCTATTTTTAGCAAATTAGCATTATCCAGACTTTTATTATAATCACCAAAAGCAACCGCTCCGGCTTTTTTCATATCATATAATTCGGCCATGTCTTTTCCCGCACTTTCTTTGCTCAAAGCGCCAATAGGATACAGTTGAGTTGCAAATCCTAGTGCTTTGTTTAATACAAAATTCACTTGAGATTGATTATCAATAATAGGGAAGGAGTTGGGTTGTAAAACGATTGCGGTAAAACCGCTTTTAGCTGCAACATTGAGACCGTTTGATATGGTTTCTCGGTCTTCAAAACCAGGCTCTCCAAGCGAAACGCTGCTGTCAAACCAGCCTTGCGAAACATGCAAATTATCAAGTTGTATTTCCTCTGCTTTATCTGGATTTGGAAGTGATGTTCCAATTTTTTTTATAAAACCATCAACAATTAAAATATCTGTAGTCTTATTATGAAAGGGACTTTTTGAATCGATAATTTTTGCGCCTCTGATGATTAATTTCATATGTAGATAATATTTGTTTTTTTTAATGGAATATAGAATTCGTATTACTGTATTAACTTTTGAAAACAGACTAATTTCATATTAATTTTTCAAGTATTTAACCTCCGTTATTTACTTTACGAATCGTATAATTGCCATTTCGCTAATCAGAAATAACAGTGCAAAGATAACAAACCATTTCCAAATTTGATTGTCAGTCCTGTCAGTTTGTAAAGTGTTATATAGCGATGGGATGGATTCGATTGTTTTATAGTCAGAAAAAATATTTTCATTGGCTGGAGCCAAATCACTCTCGGTTCTGTTGTAGTTGAAACTGATGTTTTCAATCCACTCTTTTTTATTGTAAATACTAAAATTCCCCGCTTGTTCCGGATAATCAGTGAAAGTCATTTTGACTTTATTATTCAGAATTTGTTGGATAGGAATAAATTGTTCGTCCAAGCCTTTTACCGTTAAAATAGCGTCTTTGTTTAAGGATGCTTCTGTCAAATGAGGGTTGTTATTCCCGATTGTCAAAGCATTTACACCGTTGTTTTGATTGTTCATCGCCATCTTGTAA
Source organism: Flavobacterium sp. W20_MBD1_R3 (assembly GCF_052119725.1). Taxonomy (NCBI): domain Bacteria; kingdom Pseudomonadati; phylum Bacteroidota; class Flavobacteriia; order Flavobacteriales; family Flavobacteriaceae; genus Flavobacterium; species Flavobacterium sp. W20_MBD1_R3. The sequence continues at coordinate 294,698 of NZ_JBGQOR010000003.1, read as the reverse complement.
AATGTAGGTACAATTAATGGAGATTGCTGAAAATTAGAATTTTCGGTATTGATAGGGGCTGCAAAAACGGCAACTGCTGAAACCGAATTTGCTATCGATGTCAAGAAAACACTTTGGTCTTCATAAGATAAAGCAGCAGGGCTTGAACTTGATAATACAAACGATTTTTTTGTTTTTGGATATTGAAAATTAGTCACTTTATTTTCAAAAACATTATTGAATATAGGATGATTAAAGTTGATTTTAGTAATCAGCTTTTCTCTGTTTTCTAAAGAATTGAATTTCAGGTTTCCAAAATTAGAAATAAAAGAATTCAAATTTGGAATTGAACTTATCGCCGAAGGAATCACAATTAAATTGCCGCCCTTCTCTACAAAAGATTTCAATGTGGTTGACAAAGCTTGCGGGATTTCATCTAATTCATTGAGAACTATTGCATCTTGTCCCTCCAGTTTATTGTAGTCTAATGCGCTTAAAGTATAATTGTTAAAATTGAATTCTTCACGGGTGTAAATGCGGGAAAGGAAGTTGCTTTTTGCAGGTTCTCCAATACTGATAATGTTGGTTTTCTTAGTTTTTGAAATACTAAAATATAACGTGTTATCATAAGTCAACCCATTGTCAACTATCGAAAAATAACCATGAAAATCTTGTTTTGGAATCGTAAAATTGAGGTTTTTTTTCTTTGTTTCTAAAGTTACTATCGTTTTAGCAATAAGCTTATTTTGATTGTATAGAGAAATTGGAATCGGTTTGAAATCATCTCCATAACCGGATATTTGGACGCTAATTTCATAAAAATTGTCCAATGTTTTATTGATGAAAACGCTGTCAATAGAAACATTGTTTTTTTGTTCTGCTTTTGGGATTATAAATAAGGGTAAATTAGTTGCATCACTATTTTTCAGTTGTTTTTTATCAAGACCAACAGCATCGGTAATGATAACGATATCCTTTTTAAAAGCCGATTTATGCGCTTTTATTTTGGCCATTATATTGTCCAATTGGAACGGAGTAGCGCTGTATTTTAGATTTTGCAAAGCACTACGAATTGACTTTATATCGGTGTTCCAATAATTTTCGGAATTGGTGAGCAAAGAAAAATTTACGTTTTCAGGCGTTTCTTCAAGGAGTTCCTGAACGGCTCTTTTTAGCAATTCCCCTTTTTTGCCTTTGGCTTGCATACTAAAAGAATTGTCTAAAATAATATACAATTCATTGTTGGCATTTTTGCTGTCTTTGGATTCAAAAAAAGGCTGCGCAAATGCTAAAACAATGCAAGTTAACAGCAATAAACGACAGGCGAGAAGCAGCCATTTCTTAATTTTAGAGCTTTTTCTGGTTTGAATAGAAAGTGCCTTTAGGAAACGAACATTAGTAAAATATTCTTTTTTGAAACGGCGTAATTGAAATAAATGAACCAAAATTGGAACAATCAACAAGAACAGAAAGTATAAAATTTCGGGATGTTTAAAATGCATTCTAATTTTAGTTTACTTCACTGGATTTTATTTTCAATGAAGTTCAGTGATTTTCGTGATTCAAAAATACAAATTTGTTGACAGTTTTAGATCAAGTTGTTATAATTTTTCAAACGAATAAACAATTGACATTCATTATGAATATAATGTGTATTTTAGCTTTCTAATAAATTTTAAAAACATGAAAAAGCGGTTTGCTGTTGTTCTATTAATTTTCATTTTTACAAGTGTTCAGGCACAAAAAAATAAATTCAATTTACTCATTGGAACCTACACTCAAAGCTGTGATAGCAAAGGAATTTATGTATATGATTTTAATTCGAAGACAGGGGATTTCAGTTTTAAAAATGCGACTGAAAAAGTTATAAATCCAAGTTATTTGGCGGTTTCAAAAGATAATAATTTTGTTTATTCCGTAAATGAGTTTGGTGCTGAAAGTACGGTAAGTTCTTTTAGTTACAATTCGTCAAGCGGAAAATTAGACTTAATCAACAAGCAAAGTTCGAAAGGTGCTGATCCTTGTTACATTATAAACGATGATAAAAATGTAATCGTTGCCAATTATTCCGGTGGTAATATTTCTGTTTTTGGTAAAAATAGTGATGGAAGTCTTACTAAAGCCAAGCAAGTAATCCAGCATTATGGAAAAGGAATTAATAAGCAAAGACAAGAAGGTCCGCACGTACACATGGTTCATTTTTCTCCAGATAAAAAGTTTGTTTTATCCAATGATTTAGGGAATGATAAAGTGTATTCTTATGCCTATAATCCTATTGCTGAACATAATGTTTTAGAATTGAAAGATAGCATTTCAGTGAGGTCTGGAAGTGGACCCAGACATTTGACGTTTAGTAAAAACGGGAAGTTTGTTTATCTTTTACAGGAACTGGATGGCGCGTTAACGGTATTTAGTTACTCAAACGGAACATTGACAAAGATTGATGAAACGACTATTTTAGCAAAAGATTTCAAAGGAACGTTCAGTTCTGCAGATATTCATATTTCGCCTGATGGGAAGTTTTTATATGCTTCTAATCGCGGTGAAGCCAATAACATTACAATTTTTAAAATTTTAAAAAATGGAAAATTACTACTGAAAGGACAAAGCAACACGTTAGGAAAAGGACCTAGAAATTTCGTCATTGATCCAACGGGTAATTTTCTTTTGGTAGCACATCAATATACCAATGATATTGTAATTTTTAAAAGAAATAAAAAGACGGGATCACTTACTGATACCGGTAAAAAGATACCATTATGTTCTCCGGTTTGTTTGGTTTTTACCAAGAATTAAACTTGAAAATTCAAAAAAAAAAGGCTAAAAATGAGAATCATTTTTAGCCTTTTTTTTTTGAATTCAAATCCCAAATAGTCAGCAAAAATACGTGTTTAGAATTTGAACGCTAAGCACTAAATACTGGTCACTATTTATTCTTGTCTTTTCTCTTTTTGTCTCTGGTTTTTACCATGTTTCTATTTACGGAACCATGCGTTTTTTTCTTGGTTACTCCAGGACCCCCTAAATTTACTTTCTTATTCTTTTTGCTTTTCTCTTGAAAAGCACCGTCACCGTCAAGTTTTTGTTTTTTCATCATAAACTTTATCGGCTGTCTGTCTTTTTCAGGTTCGATTAATTTAGAGGATACTTCAACAGTTTCCGGGAAAGGTTCAATTGCTAATTCCATCTTCATTAGCATTTCTATTTCCGATTTAGATTCTTCTTCGCGAGCCGTGATAAGACTTATAGCGGTTCCTGTAGCGTCGGCACGACCAGTTCTACCAATTCGGTGCATATACAATTCGGGCATTTCGGGCATTTCAAAATTGACAACATGAGTAATATTGGAAATATCCAAACCTCTGGCCATAATATCCGTAGTTATCAAGCCGCGTAAATTTCCTTCTTGGAAAGAAGCCATCGTACTCAATCGGTAATTTTGTGATTTATTTGAGTGAATTACGCCAAACTGATCTTCAAAATCTTCCTCAATTCGTTCATGAACCATGTCGGAAATTTTCTTGTTATTTACAAAAACTAAAACACGACTCATGTCTTCGTTATTTTGCAATAAGTATTTCAAAAGATTAATTTTGGTATTGAAATTTGGAACTTTATAACTAATCTGTTTGATGTTTTCCAATGGTGTTCCTGATGCCGAAAGCGTAACTTCTTCTGGGTAATCAAAATAATCATTTAAAATTGCATCTACTTCATCCGTCATTGTTGCTGAAAATAGAATATTTTGACGTTTTTTTGGCATCATAGCCAAAATAGAGGTTAACTGAACTCGGAAACCTAAGTTCAGCATTTCATCAAACTCATCAATAACCAGCTTTTGCATGTCTTCAAAACGAATTACATTATCCAGCGTTAAATCCATGATTCGTCCTGGCGTTCCCACCAGAATGTCGCAACCTTTATAAACAGTTGTTTTTTGGGTATTAATATTGACACCACCAAAAATCCCAATAGTTCGAACTGACATATATTTTGTCAATTTTTCTACTTCTTCTACTACTTGCACTACAAGTTCACGAGTAGGAACCAGAATAACTATTTTAGGGGTGTGTCCCGGAGTAAATTTATATAGTTTTAATAGCGGCAATAGATAAGCAAATGTTTTACCAGTACCTGTTTGAGCGATTCCCATCATATCCCTTCCTGACATAATCACAGAAAAAGTTTTTTCCTGAATAGGAGTAGGAGTTGTAAAACCTAAATCATCTATCGCTTTTTGTACGGATTTAGGAAGATTGAATTGCTCAAAAGTAGTCATTTGCTTAAATTTTTTGCAAAGATAGTCTTTTTGAATGTAATGGTCTAAAAGCGATACTTTTCAAAGCATAGTTTTGTTAATTTAGTATTACGATTTACCCAACAATCGCTTGACCCGAAGCACTAATTCATTTGGATTAAATGGTTTTGCAATGAAATCATCGGCGCCCAGCTTGAACGCTTCACTAACGGAATTTTCTTCTTCACCTAATGACGATAAGACAATAATTGGTTTATCTTTAAAATTATCCTTAACAAAGCTAATAATTTCAAGCCCGGATTTATACGGCAATAGTAAATCAGTTATTACCATGTCAGGATTTATGTTATGTAATTGTTCAATAGCACTCAAACCATCTCTAATTACGCTCAATTGATACCCTTCTTTACTAAGTATAAAAGTAAGGATCTTTATCATTAACTCATCATCTTCAATAATTAGTATTTTTTTATCGCTATTCATCTTGAGATATTTTTTTGTTATAAAGCTCAATCTCATCAATCATTACCATTGGTTTTTTATTTTTTCTTTTTCTCCAAATGGGTAGATCTTCTTGATTCTGTACTATCAATTTTATTTTTTCAAAAGTGCCGAAACTTGGATCTTCAATTTCGATCTCATTTGAATTTACATCATAATCTTCTATTAAATTTACGATTTTTTTTTCAGTAATCAGATTCCATTTTTCATTTTTATAGCCAAATAAAGTCACTTTTTGCGGAATAAAAATCCAATTTCTCTGGTTGTTCAAAAAGCGCATCCGTATGCTATTAAAATCTAAATTATTTGTAATTATTTCTATTTCAGGATTGTTACCATACCAGCCAATCCAATTAATGTTGTAGTCTGTATGCCCTTGAATTCCATCAACAAGTGCTGCACTTCCTTTGCCTGAATATTCTTTGGTTGGTGGCGTCAGGAAATTAATTTCTAATTTTTCTCCAAGATGGGTTGCGGTATTTTTAGTTATTTCAAGCCAATTTTGATAATATTTATCGGGAGATAAACCGTCTTCGCTCAGTTCGTAAATTCCAAATTCATTACACATAGTAGCAAATTTCAAGACTCTTTCGTTGAGTCCGGGTTTTACTTCTTTTTCTCCATTTATATTTACGGTGAACATCCCGTGCTGTTCTTTGCCATAAAACTTGGATTGTTCGAAAAAAACATATTCTAATGCAAGTCGTAATTCTTTTATACGAGAATATAAAACGGGATCTTCATTCACTGACATCGCTGCTTCATCGAGTAATTGATCATACTGATCCATTGCTTTGGGGGTTAAAAAAGTATTTCTAGATGGAATGGGACCGGAATATATATCTAAATTTCGATTTGAATTTTCCTGATTCTGTGTCAATACAGTCAAATATTCTTTAATTGACGGCGCGGCATTACCATAGAAACCTTTTAAAAAATCATTGGTGGTTGCTTCGATGTCAATTTCGGTATTCCATAATAATTTAGCTAAAAGATACTGTCTTAGTTCCGAAAAATCTCCGGGAACATCAGCATAGCCTTGAACAAATAACCCTTTTACATTATTTTTTTTAAAAAACTTGTAATTGTCAGAAAAAGTATGAATGTTAGGAAATGGAGATAAATAGCTTGAAAATTGCACTGTATAATCCCATAGATATAAATTGGAAGCCGTTTCCCCCCATTTTTGCATTATTTTGACAAAGGATTTGTTTGCAGGATCTTTAAGAATTGATTTTCCCCTGTTCAATTCGATAGGGCAAAATAAAGTATAGATGTTAGGTTCAATTTTTAAGTAAAGCGGTGGTTTGTAAGTATGTTGGTACGCCAGGGTTGCTATTTTTGTTTTTGGAAAATATTTTGCAATTTTATTCATGAAAAAATACAAAGAGCCCTGTGGCCCGCCGTATTTTTCATTCAATGATTTGCATTTATCGCACTCACAGTAAACTGCATCATCATTTTGACTGACTGAGATAAATGTTGCTTTTGGATTGTCTGAGATAATTTGGTTCATTTTTTTTATCACATTTTTGACAACGGTTTCGTTAGTCATACAAAGTGATTCAGGTCTTCGTTTGCCTTCGTATAAAGCAAAAAAATCAGGATTGCTTTTAAAAAAATCTTTTGGAGGCAAGAGAGTATGAAAAGAATGTCCCCAAATGCTAAAATCGTCTAAATGCCAATCTAATTTGTGCCAATCTCGGAAATCTTCATCAAATGCATCTGGATAAAAAAGTACTCGGTATTCAAACGAAGGAATATGAATTTGGGTTGTGTTTTTTGGAAAAATGACACTTTTTAATTTGGGAACATATAGATCTTTAGCAGTAAATTTTCTAAACCCCCAATTTTCAAGCAAAGTATATACGGCGTAACGAAGCAGTTTTTCATTTGCTGCAGCCAAAAAAATAGCGGTATCATCACTTTTGATAAGGAAAGTGTTTTTATCCTTTTTATTTTGTGAATTCGTAATGGAAAGATGAATTGTAGGAGTTATTTGTGTGCTAATCTCCGTACTGTTTTGAATGATGAATGGATTTAAAAAGCTTTTGTCTAAATACTTTTTTAATATTTTAGCAGCTGGTTTTGCATTTTCATCCATGTATTGAATCGCATTTTCTGCCCCAGATTTATTCTCAATTATAATGTTAGATTGAGCCATAGTTTTGAAGTTAAAGAGAACCAAAAAAAACAGAAAGCAAATTAAGTTCAGCCTTTTATTAAACATATTTTAGAATTTATATTGCAACATTAATGATAGTTCTACTTCGTTTTGTGTGCGGTTTTGAACGTATTCTTGTTCATTATAAGTGAGTTGAATTCCCATGATATAATGATTGTTGAACATTCTGTAATATCCTGCACCCAAACGGTACGAATCTAGCGCAATTCGTTCTTTGAACTGTCCTAAAGTAGTTCGTTCTTCTGGTGAAGAGCCGTAGCCAGAGGTCAAAGTTACATAATCAAACCGCGTATCAAAATAATACCTCATGGTCAATGTAATTGCGGGATAGTAATCTTGTTGATCTTTTTGAATAAAAGTCCTCAGATTGATCCAGTAGGATGCAATATATTTTCCAAGACCAATAACTACGGTATTAAATTCAGTGCCATCTTGGATTTTTAGATAGCGAAGACCTAAATCACCTTCCCAGCCTTTTTTAAAATTTTGATAAAAAGAATATCCCAGTCTTACTTTTGGGAATACGGCGTCATTGCTGAAAGCGGCACTCACGTACGAATAATTATTTTTGCCGGTAAAAAAATACGATTCGGCTTCATATTGAATTCCATTTGCAATACTTTGCCCGGAGGACAAGCGATCAGCATAATTCACTCGCCCAATCAAAGAACCCCATTGACGCTCCCTTATGTATTGAAAACCCAGTAAATGCCATGGTCCATATTTTTTTCTATCAAAAGTAGTAAAGCTGTAGTTTATGCCTGCTCGATCTGATTTTAGTTTAGATTCCATCTGGAAAACAAGTTGTGTAATGCCATCATCACTGGGGTTTTTAGCTTGTAATATTTTTAAATATTCATATTCTTTTTTTTGGTCTTTTTGCAATTGGAAAACAGTCAGTTTTTTTTGTTCGAAATTTTTATTTTCAGGATATTTTGCAATTGCTTCGTCTATCGAAACTAGGGCATTCGCGTAATTTTTATCCTCTAATTCAAGATTGATCAAATAGTTGAAAGTATCTTCATTGTCGGGATTTTTTTCAATGTAATATTTATAGTAAAACCTAGCGCTATCTTTTTTTTGTAGTAAATCATAGTTTCTACCCAAAAGCAGATAGTAATCTAAATATGCAGGTGCAATTTTTTTTCCCAATAAAGCTCTTTGAATGTTTTTTTCATAATTTTTATTGGTCTGCATATCTTTTATAATGACCGTGAGAAGACTATCAGAATCAATTTTTTGTGCTGATATATTCTGATTGGTTATAAATAATACAAAAATTAAAAAACTGGCGGTATTTAAAATTTTGTTTAGAATCATGATGTTACTTTTTCAGTTGTTGCAAATCCTTTTCGAATCATTACGCCCCATTTTTGTTCTGTTTGTCTAAGAAAGAACCAATAACCCTTTAATGATGCGTAGACATTTAAGGGATGGTAAACGAAGGGCTCTATGATGGCCATAAATATCAAGACCATTAGCTCTTTGTAATTAGCATAGCTCTTGTACAATAAATCGTCTATCAAAATGGATATTAGTGTAATCATTAAATAAAATATATAAACAAATAAACCCACAGTGATAAGATATTCAATATTTACGGAGTGGTTTATAAATCCTATAGTCAGTGCTATAATTCCAAGTAATTCTATAATAGGGACTAAGAATTCGAAAAAAAAGAAAAAGGGTAATATTAAGAATGCCGTTTTACCATATTTTGGGTTCAAAAACATTTTGCGATGTAGGAAAAGCGTTTGAACAAGTCCCCGGGCCCAGCGAGTGCGTTGCCGTAGCAATACTTCTCTTGTTTCAGGCACTTCGGTCCAGCATAATGATTCTGGAATGTATTTAATTAAAAATTGTTGCTTGTTTTCATGCATGTATTTTCGCATACGGGTAATGAGCTCCATATCTTCTCCTAATGACTTATGCCAATAACCGCCTACTTTTATGGCTATTTCTTTGTCAAACATTCCTAATCCGCCAGAAACTAAAAGTAAACCGTTGATTTGGCTCCAAGCCATTCTGCCAAAAAGGAACGAGCGAACATATTCTAATTCCTGAAATCGAGGATACCAGTCTTTAGGGAAATGTACTTTATGCAAAAAACCATCTTTTACCTCGCAAGAATTTGAAATTCTGATTCCGGCACCCGTGGCTATTACCCGAGTTTCATTTTCCATAAATGGTTTGGCTAATTTGAGAATCGTATCTCTCTTAAGAATACAATCCACATCAGTACAGAGAAACAAAGGATATTTAGAGGAATTAATTCCTGCATTAGAACCATCCGCTTTACTTTTTCCATTTTCTTTATCCACAACCATTAGTTTTGAATAAATTGGATTGGTTGATTTATAATGTCCTCGCACGGGTCTGGTAACAATTTTTTCTTGATAATAAAAATCAATTTTTACTAGCTCAAATTCGGTGATCAATTTAGTTAACGTATCATCTGTGCTGCCATCATTGACAATAATGATTTCGTATTTAGGATACGTCAATGACAACAATGATTTTACATTATAAACAATATTAACTCCTTCGTTAAATGCTGGTGCTACTATAGAAACGCCTAGCAAATGATTCGACCTTGTCAGAATATCTTCAGAAATATATTTTTGGTATCTAAGATGTTTTAATATGGCAAAATAGGAAAGAACAGATAAAAAAACATAAAATAAAATATAGGTAAGTGAGAAAAATGAAATGAAAATTTCATAAAAGTGGATAATCTGATATGTGAGACTGTTTATCATTATAAGTATATTTCTCTGACATGTTTTGTCATTTTTGTGGTATCAAAATCTGTGGCTGCAAGAATATTTAGTTCTGTTTTGTCTATTTCGTTTAGGCATTCAACTGCTTTTAGCTTTATTTCTTTATTGGTTTCTGTTCGAATAATATTTTCTAAAAAAGGAACTATGCTGTCATCGCCTATTACTTTTAGTGTATCTAGAATTTCCCATTTAATTTCAGTAGATTCTTTAGCAAAAAGTTGAATCAGATCATTTTTGGCCTCGAGCAAGAATAGTTCCCTGATGGCTGTGATTGCTTCTTTTTTTAAACCGTCATCTTCATGATGCAGTAATGCTGTAATTCCTTTGGCTTGGTTTCTATAATTGTAAAAAACCATTATTTTCAATCCTAATTTTGTAACTGAAATGTTACTTGTTTCAATCCATTGGTCGATATTTTTAGGGATAGGAATTCTTTTTTTATGTAGAATATCCATTATTTTTATCATGTTAAGATGCGATATTCCAGAAGACTGTTCTTTCAAACTTTCCATGTGATTTTCCGATAAGGAAATGTAGGCCATATTGGCATTAGACCGAATTACGATATTAGGATGTTTCAAATATGGTTTTATCAAAGCACTTCCTTTTTTATAATCTAAAGCCTGAAAATGGTGAAAACCTTCACATTTATAAAAACTTCGAAAATCTTGGATTAAGCCTGCAGAATATTTGTCAAGTTGTAATGCTTGGTAAAAAATATTAATTTGTTCTGATGCTTTTCCTTTTAAACTGAGTTTAAACCGAATCATATCATTAATGATCATTTCCTTACACCAAGATTTATAGAGCGGAATAGAAGTTTTGAATAGCGATAATTTAGTTCTGAATGTTTTTTCATTGGGATTTGAAAGAATCATTTCGGTCAAAAAAGTTTCAGCTTTGTTACTTATTGATTCTCTGAGGGGTTTGTTGTGTTCATAGCGTATTCTCTTAAACAAAAGAATAATTATTAATAATATTGTCAAAATCAAAAGAAACGGAATAATGTAATATTTCAGGTAGTATGTTATTAAGTCCATGATTAGTAGTGTTTTATATCATAATAGTACAAACAAAATAAGGCTAAAAAAAATATTTTCGACGTATTGCAATAAAATCCTATCAAACACATAATCCAATATAAGAGGTTTTGTTTTTAACAAAAAAATTATTTTTTTTTGAATCTATTTAGAGCTGTTTTTTGAAGTTTTTACGGGATAAAAATATCTCTCTTTATTAAGTGCAACGATTGATAATCGTTAGAGATGATTTTTGTTTTATTGTAGTCCAATATTATTTTAGTGAATACTTATTTTCTTTTTTCGAAACAAAAATGAATATTTTAAAAATAAAAAATCCTTCTTTTGAGTATTCAAAAGAAGGATTTATAAATTCAAATTTAATTTAATGCTTTTTATTTAAATTTTAGTTCCCATGAAAGCGCTAATGAATAAATCCAAAAGAAATTGCCTTGATCAAATATTATTTCTTGGTGCGAAACTGCAAATTGAGCACCCCAAGCATTTTGCTTATTTGTAGAGGTAAAATAATAGCCTAGATTGATTCTTTGAGATTCTAAGTCTACAAATTTAGTCGCACTTTCATTTATATTAAATTGGTTAATTTCAGGTGAAAAACCTACACTAACGGCTACTCCTAAATAATTATCAGCATCGCTTCGGTATTTTCGGTAGGTGAAAGTACCGGATTTGCTGGTTCCTGTTTCTCCGGGAGTAAAATAAGGACGGAATGATAAATAACTGTTTCCAGTATACCAGCCTAAAGATCCAGTATAAATATTTGTGGTGGTGCTATACTTTAAAGTTCGGAATCCCAGTGAAACTTCAAAACTTTTGGGTAATGATTTAAACAATTCAGCACCGTATTTTACATCAGGAAACAGGAAAGTATTCGCAATACCAACATTAACATAAGCATAAAGTCCTTTTGCAATTTTTGGATATAAATCCACTTCATATTGTACTCCGTTTTCGTTGAATCTCCTATTTAGATTTACTCGGCCTATAATACTTCCATATTTAGTTTGTCGCCTGTACATTAATGCATAATACTGCATAGGATCAAAAACATCAGAATAAAGATCGACTGATGCTGTTAATCCTATGGCATTTTGGCTCAAACTATTGTTTAAAGTTGCCTTATAATCTTTAGCTTTCTGGTCATCAGGATTTTGATCTACTGCTAACTGAAGCGTACTTAGTGCTTCTAATGGATTATTGGTGTTTTCTTGCGCGCTTGCTTTTAAATATAAAAAATCAGAATCATTTGGAAATGTTTTCAAGGCATTATTTGTCATTTCTAATGCGGCATACGGCAGGTCAGCCCACAATTCATTTTTGATCGCTGCAATCCGAGTTGGTTTGTTTTCTTTGTCTTTTTCAAGGATATAATTAAACTCTTTTCGAGCTTTTTTGTAATCACCGTCCCACGAATAGGTTGTTGCCAAAAAAGATCTTATATCATGGTAGTCAGGATACTTTGTTAGGATAAATAGTAGGGTATCCTGCGCTTGTTTCCGTTGTTGGTTAAAGGCTAGAGTACGGGCATTTTCAAAAGAAGCATCTGGATCTCCCTCAAATTTAATTTCTTGCCCAGACATTTGAAAGCTACTTGAAAGTAGGACTAAAAAAGTTAGTTTTATAATTATTTTTGAAATCATTTTTTTATTGATTTTTTAAAATTTGAGTATTCTTTGTTTTTTGGAAATAACACTAAAAGGCTATCAATTAGTTTATTTGAATCTTTATAATTCTGCATTCTATTGTAGGCTTGAGCCAATTTATAACTCAATTCCGCATCATTTATTTGATTACTTAATGCTTGTTTGCCAATCGCTATTGCTTTTTTATTTTGGCCCGACCACCAATATACATCCATCAGGGCTAAATAGGAATCACCATAAAATGGGGTTCTTTTGATTACCTCTAATAATTCTTTTTCTGCATTTTTATAATCACCATCCCACGCTAATGTTCGACCTTTTAGAGTTCTTACGTCGCCATAATTAGGCAGATCGTTCAAAATGTAATTGCATAATAACCGTGCATTTTTCCGTTCTTTTTTGAATGCTAATTCTCTGGACAGAAAGAAAATGTGATCGTGGTCCATCCCTTTTGTTAATTTCTGAATAGTTACAAATTCTTCGGCAGTAAACGTATAAGTTGGTTTTTTGAATATCGAAATAGACTTTGTAATTTTATCTTTTGTGGTCAAATAAGCATTTAATTTTTTAAAGTCTAAAAAAGAATTACTGACAATTTCCGTCATATCGTTGTCTGTTTCGCTCAAGTTGAAATTTTCATCAATTTTAAACAATATTCCTTCAGAATAGAAATAATCTTTATAAATATAATCATTGATACTTCCTTTATATCGCATCAACGGAATGTTGTGAATATTTCTAAATTCTCTCACCGTATCAAGTCCTTGACCTAACCAAGTCGTTTCTTTTAAGGTGTTAAAGTTGTAATTATTGGTTAAAAAGGAGACTAAACTTGGCGTTACATCACTATGTGAAGAGATTGATTTGAATTTTGCTGTTTTCTTTAACATCGGGCTGTATATGTAAAAAGGAACGTGAAAACGGGATAAATTATCCTTTTGTGGAACTGGAATTAGTCGGTGATCACCTGTAATTATAAAAATGGTGTTCGCATAATCAGGTCTTTTGGCATACGCTTCCATAAAATTTTGAATGGATTTATCCGTGTACAGCAAACACGCAAATATATCTTTATAGTCTTTTAGCTTCTTTTTTTCGAAATTGGATTTGGATTTTAAAACACGTTCTACTTTTTCTAAGTACGATTTTTTAGAAGGAAAGTCAAAAGGTTCGTGATTGGTTAGAGTCATTATAATATCTAATCGGGGTTGCTTTTCATCTTTTAGCTCTGATAATATTTTACGGTATATTTCTGAATCAGGATAACCCCAAGAAAATCCTCCTGCATTTTCTTTCGTTTTAATGTAGCCAGGACCAAATTTATTGATGTCGATAATTTTATCGATACCATTGTATTCGAGAAAATTACTTTTTCTGTCAAAACTGGATTCATCACCACAAAAATAATTAGCGGTATAACCATTTAATTTTAGCACACTAATTAGTGAATTGTGTTTAGGTAACGGATTCAGTTCCATGAAACCATTTTCTCCAAAGGGTAATGATCCTATTAAAGAGGGAAGTGCTCCAAATGTTCGACCCGCATTACTGACAAAATTTTCCCAGTAAAGCGATTTAGAGGTCAAGGAATCTAAATAAGGTGTAAAACCATTATAGTCGCCATCATCTGTAAAGTCACTGCCAAGACCTTCAACAATTATAAAAACTATATTAGGTTTCTTTTTATCAATATGAAAAAATGGAGCAAGAACATCACTAGTGTTAACAGCAGATTTTTCTAATGGATATTCTTTTTTGTAAACGGTGTTATCCTTAGATGCCAAAGTTTTATCGTTTTCGGAACGTATGATGTCACTCAACAAAAAATTTAATTTGTTTTGACTAGCAGATGTACCGCTACCGGCCAAAACAAAATGTAAGCCTCCAAAAAAGAGTACAACCAGAAGCAAAACTTTTGGGTTGATTTTAGATCCAAAAAAATGGAATAACCAATTTAGTCCAAGATAACCCAACGGCAAAATTATAAAAGGTAAAACTAACAGGAATGAAAAGGATACAGATGCTGTCACAGTAGTGTACATATCACGCGATGAATACCCTAAAATATCTGCTCCAAGATTGATATGAGTCGTCATGCTATATGCAATCAATCCAAGTTGTATGATTGCTATACTTGAGAATAATACTTTGATGCTCCGGATTCCTAAAGAGATTTTTATATGTCTTAATGCTAAATACAACGGGAAAAATAATAATCCTATGAGTATTCCTGTAAAAAAATCATTCAAAACTTTATAAATGAATGATAAAATTTCGAAATTTTTGAATAGTTCAATTAAACTCAACAGACAAAAAATAAGAATTAAAGAGATTGTTGCATAAATATACTCTAAATTGTTTTTATACGTAAATTTCATGTTTATTTATCTTTAATTGGATTCCTTATACATTCCTTTTCGCTTCATTTCGCCCCATTTTTTATTTTTGTTAAAATAATAATCAATATTTCCTTGAATCGCCGCAAATAAAATAAAAGGATGATTTACAAATGGTTCCAAGAACACAATAAGCAATAATTTAATGCCTGTTCCTTTCTTTTTATACTGATGGTACGTTAATTCTTCCGTAATTAAGGATATTAAAGAAAAGAAAACAGTAAATAAATAGGCTAAAATAATAAAGGCCAAGGAATAATCCCAACGAACGAGATTAAAGACGGTCAGAATTCCAAAATAGAGCAAACCGGCAACCTCGATTACCGGAGCCAACCTTTCAAAAAAGAACCAATACGGATAACTAAGTATTCCTAATGCTCTATATTTTGGATTAAACCCTACTTTTCGATGTCTTCTTAGGGTTTCAATTGTTCCTCTCGTCCAGCGATTTCGTTGTGAAATAAATGTTTTATAATTATCAGGAGCCTCAGTCCAGCATAGCGGATCTGGGATGTAAGCAACTTTGTATTTTTTTTTCTTTTCCTCCATGTAGGCTCTCATTCGAACTACAAGCTCCATGTCTTCTCCTACTGTACGCGTGTCGTAACCACCAACTCTGATTGCGATTTTCTTGTCAAAGAGACCAAAAGCTCCTGAAATAACCAATAAACCATTGAGCCTGCTCCAGGCCATTCTTCCTAATAAAAAAGCGCGAATGTATTCTAGAATTTGTCCTTGCTCCAGTAATTTTTTTGGAAAATTAACATCCTGTAATTTACCATCTTTGACAACGCAGGAATTTGAAATTCTGATGACACCACCAGCAGCAATTACTCTTCTATCTGTAGTTTCAAGAAACGGTTTAATCATTTTTTGAAGGGAATCTTCTAATAACAAACAATCAACATCTATGCAGGCAACGTATTTACTGTTGCTAATATTGAGTCCCATATTCAAAGCGTCAGATTTTCCGCCGTTTTCTTTATCAACAATAATTAATTTTTCAAAGGCAGGATTTGTTGATTTGTAAATTCCTTTTCTGAGCGGTTTTGTTTGGATTTGTTCATTGATTA
Source organism: Flavobacterium sp. W20_MBD1_R3 (assembly GCF_052119725.1). Classification (NCBI taxonomy): domain Bacteria; kingdom Pseudomonadati; phylum Bacteroidota; class Flavobacteriia; order Flavobacteriales; family Flavobacteriaceae; genus Flavobacterium; species Flavobacterium sp. W20_MBD1_R3. The sequence goes on along the minus strand of NZ_JBGQOR010000003.1, from coordinate 278,843 downwards.
GCAACGCCACGGGAACTAGATCATATACCTGGATTAGTTTCTCTAAACTGTCATCTTGACTGCCGTCATTTACTACAATCACATCATAATTAACATAGTGATTGGACAATAAGGAACGCACATTCTCTACGATATTTAAACTTTCATTGTGGGCAGGAGCTATAATCGAAATGGAAGGAGCTATATTTGAAGATAATATTTCTTTGTAATTTACAAAACTATTTTTTCGTTTGTATTCTATTGTTTCTATGGCAGATATGAACGCAAGTAACAAATAAGATACAATTGCAGTGATGCTGTAAATAAAAAATAGATAATGAATTATTTCAATTATAATCTGTTCTGTATTGTTTCCCATACTTAATGGTGATCTAGATAATTAACAATTTTCAAAAAGTCAGGTTCAGAAGATTCAAACTGAAGCGAGTTGAATTTCTCTTTGTTGAGCACTTTTAAAATTTTTAATGCCGAAAGCTTTACTTCAAAAATCTCGTAATGGATGTATTGCAACAGAAATAATTCGTCACTAGGTTGATACAAATTTTCCATCATTTTAAAAAAAGCAATTTGTTCTTCCGGACTGCGATATTCTATTTTGTTTTTCAAAATTTCTTTAGCCTCCAAGGCGTTTAAATAATGCAATACATGAATTGCTTCAAATCTTATTTTTTTATTGATGTGATATAACAAATGAATTAATTCATCTTTTGCTTCAAATTGATTGTATATTTTTGCTAGTTTTAATGAAAAAATTACAACTGAATCATTAGAAGAATTTAACCAGAATTTAATATTAGTAATATTCTGGTTTTCCATTCTTTGTAAAACTTCTAATAATTGAATCTGATCCCATTCTGATAGCGATGTTTCTAAGATATCTAAAAAATCAAGTCCTTCAAAATAAAATAAATTGACCATATACAATTGCATTTCTTTTCGGACCTCTCGTTTTGGATGGTTAATATGAACTATAATTTCATCATGAGCTTCCTTGACATGAAATTGCTTTAATTCTCGAATTCCTTTAGCTACAACATACCATTTTTTGTGTCTTAATCTGGTTAAGGCATACTCCTTCAAACCAAGATAAAAATAAAGTTTATGAATAGATTCAGCTATTTCTCCCGAAATTTCATTTTTTAATTTTAGCAAAACACCAATAAATATTTTTCGTCGAAAGGGATTTGTAATACGGTTTTTTAATTGATCAATAATTACTTGCTGTTCTGCACTGATATCTTCTTCTTCATTTCCGGAATACAAATAGTTTATAAGATGGGATTCATATTCCTTCTCATATTGTGCCGTTATTTTTTCGTTTTCTCTTAAATGTCCTCTTAAAAATTTTAGATAAAGTATTAATGGAATTATAATTAATAAAAACACAGCACTAATACTCCATACTATTTGAATAATAGATGGTGATTCATTAAAATAATCAATCAAGTAATAATTTGTGTTCATACAATAATCCAGGGCAATTGAAACGGTTAACGCAATAGTCTTTTAACTCTAATAACTAATTCATTAGGGCTTAAAGGTTTACTCATAAAATCAGTAGCGCCTAAATCAAATGCTTTAAGGACTATTTCTTCCTGACCCGCTGATGAAAAAACGATGATAGGCGTTTGCATATGTAGTTTATTTCTTACGTGACTGATAACTTCTAATCCGCTTATGAAAGGCATCATAATATCAGTCAAAATCAATTCTGGATTATGTTCTTCAATTAATTCTATGGCTTTTTTGCCGTCTATAGCAGTCAGAATTATGTACCCTTCTTTTTCTAATCTAAATTTTAACAGCAACAAAAAAACAGAATTATCCTCTGCTAAGACGATTTTTTTGGCATCACTCATGGCACATTATTTTTTGTTCTGTTGAAAATGCATTTGCTTGCTGTTTTAAAATTAATATGAAGAAACTTCTATCTGCTGCAATTATATTTTGTAGTTTTTTTAATAATAATATTTTTATCATGGATCGAATCTCTAATTTATTTTATTTGGAAATACCAAATCGGAATTATTGGTCTAATATCAACCAAGACTATGTACGTAATTTGATCAATACTAGTTTTTGATTTATGAATAATTAATGCAAGTATTTTTAACTTGTTGATTTTACTATATCACTAAAGTAATAGTACAAAGATTATACGCTTTGTGATGAGGACTAAATTATATTTTTTGTTCAGTTTAAGGTCATTTTTAGATGGGAATTTGTTGCAAATAAAAAAAAATAAAGATTATTACTTAACAACTTCCAGATTAAATATATTAATAAAAAATACAAAAATAGTAATTTAACTTTTTAGTACGTTAAAAACCTTCAAAAACACCTAATCCAAATAAAGCAAAATCGTATTTAACAGGATCTGTACTATCGAATTTCCGCAGTTTAAAGTCTAATTCAGCTACGGCTTTGCCATCATTTTGTTTGCGCGTCAATAGACCTAATTTTCGTGCTACGTTTCCGGAATGCACATCTAAAGGACAGGATAATGCTGCCGGTGCTATGCTTTTCCAGATTCCTAAATCGACTCCGTTATTGTCTTGACGAATCATCCATCTCAAATACATATTGATTCTTTTTGCTGCTGAATTATTCAACGGATCCGATATGTGTTTTTGGGTTCTATATTGATGCGGAATTTCAAAGAATACTTTTTTGAATTCATGAATGCTTTTTTGCATTGAATGGGTTTCCTGATGTTTGCTAAACACCGCTTCTAAACCGCCATGATTGCTGTAAATGTGCTGTAAACTTTTGATAAAACTGGCAAAATCAATTCCGTTGAAAGTTCGATGTACGAAAGTTTCTAGTTGTTCCAAATCATTTTCGGTATGAGACATAACAAAATCGTACGGTGCGTTTCCCATTAAATCCATCATTCGATGGGAGTTTTTAAGAATCATTTTTCGATTTCCCCAAGCAATTGTAGCACTGAGAAAACCAGCGATTTCTATATCTTCTTTTTGTGAAAACAAATGTGGAATCTGCACAGGATCACTATGTATGAAGTCGAGTGTATTATATTGTACTACTTTTTCGTCGAGGAAATCTTTAAGTTCTGATGTATTCATTATAGAGGATGACTTTAAAGACGCATTTGTTTTGAGCAAGTATAGTTTGTTGTTGCAATTCATAGCCCAGATAGAAACGACATCCTTTTTATTTTTTCTTTAAAAATAAAAAGATAGAGTGTATAGCTGGAAATAGCTCCTAATTACTAATCAAACCATCTACCATTATTAGTTTTCTGTCGGCCATGTTGGCTAATTCCTCATTGTGTGTTACGATGACAAAGGTTTGACCAAATTCATCACGCAGTTTAAAAAATAATTGATGCAGGTTTTCAGCAGAGGCAGTATCCAGATTTCCGGATGGTTCATCAGCAAAAATAATGGCTGGTTTGTTAATTAGTGCTCTAGCCACCGCCACACGTTGCTGTTCTCCGCCCGAAAGTTCATTGGGCTTGTGATTCATTCTATGGGAAAGACCAAGATATGTCAGTAATTTTTTAGCTTCCACCTCAGTTTCGGCTTTTGGTTTATTAGCTATAAATGCAGGAATGCATACGTTTTCTAGTGCTGTAAACTCCGGTAATAATTGATGAAATTGGAAAATAAAGCCTAAATTTAAGTTTCTGAATTTGGACAAATTTTTGTCGTTCATCGTCAAAATATCTTCATTGTTGATGCGCAATTCAATTCCGTTTTCAACAGTTGGCTTATCTAAAGTTCCTAGAATTTGCAAAAGTGTCGTTTTTCCAGCTCCCGATGCACCTACTATAGAGACAATTTCTCCTTTTTGAATATGTAAATCAACTCCTTTGAGCACATGCAGTTGATCGTAATATTTGTGCAGATTTTTGGCTTTTATCATGTAAAACTATTTTTGCAAAGAAACAAAGATTTTAATGATTATTAAATGCAACGCAATTTTTTTTGCCTTGACAAACTATAAACTTTAGTTAATAGGATGCATTCACTGCGTAATAATGAATAAATTTGATTTTAATTAATACATTATGAAAAAAATAATTGGTGTTTTTTTGGCGCTATTGCCGTTTTCATTTTGCGCAAAAGAAAAAAATATTGTTTTGCCAAAAAGTATAGAAACAAATAATATGGAAATACAAAACGAAGTAGAAGTTGCAACCTTAGCAGGAGGTTGTTTTTGGTGTACAGAAGCAGTTTTTTTACAATTAGATGGCGTAAGTAAGGTGGTGTCGGGATATATTGGGGGAACCACGGTGAATCCAACGTATCAGCAAATTGGTACAGGAAATACTGGTCATGCCGAAGCTATTGAGATTACCTTTGATCCCAAGAAAATAAGCTTTGGGGAGCTTTTAGAAATATTTTTTGCCACTCACGATCCCACAACATTAAACCGTCAAGGCAATGACATTGGTACGCAATATCGAAGTGAAATTTTTTATCAAAATCCATTTCAAAAACAATTATCAGAGGATTATATAGCATTGATGACTTCCGAAAATACATTTGGAAAACCAATTGTTACTAAAATTTCGCCAGCAATGAAGTTTTATGTTGCGGAGGATTATCATCAAAACTATTATAACCAGAACAAAACACAAGGATATTGCAGTTACGTAATTACTCCTAAAATTGATAAATTGAAAAAATTATATCAAGACAAGCTTAAAAAATAAGTGGCATTAGATTTGTAAACATGTTGTAACAAAATTCATATGCTATGACAGCTCAAGTATCTATACCCGTTGGTAGTAACAAAACTAGGAATTTTTTTTTAGGAATTTTATTTGATGCTATTGGAATGCTTTCATTTACCGTTCCGTTGATAGGTGAATTTTCAGATGTGATTTGGGCTCCAATGGCCGGTTTTTTGATGACTTGGATGTACAAAGGCGCCGTAGGAAGGGTAGGAGGAGTGGTTACTTTTTTAGAGGAAATCTTACCTTTTTCGGACTTTATACCCACTTTTACATTAACATGGATTTATAATTATATTATCAAAAAAAAAAACGTCTCGTAATTGAGGCGTTTTTTTTTAGTCGGTAAAGAGGAAACCTAATCCCAATCGTTTTAGCATCTTTTTTTCGAAAGCCCAAAAGAATTTGAACTGTCCAAACAAAAAGCCTATCAAAACCAAAAGAATTTGGTATATAGGGAAAATCAGAATTAACCGTACAGGAGTAAACCAATACCCTAGATCTTCAGAGGTAATCCCCAACCAAAAACAAAACGGTTTAGAGAGCCATGCTGATGCTGATCCGGTTATCGCAAATACGATAAATATAAGGGTGAGTTGGAAATTAGTTTGAATTCCCCAACGTTGTTTGAGTTTGTTCATTTTTATTTATAATGAATACAAATATAGTGACATTATCTGATGGGGACAAAACCAAAAAGTTTTTGTTTGTATGTGTTTTGAAAATAAATCATGTAATTGTATATCAAATAATTTACTTCATACCCATAATCAATGTTAGGATCATAATTAATGGTCATTTCGTATAAATTGGGATCATAGCGTTGCGGTTGCAACACTCGACTGTTCCATTCACTTATATAAAGTTGGTTTTTAATTTCTAGAAAAGATTGCGAATGATAATTGCGCGGAAAAGCTCTTGAGCTAAGCCAAGTATTAAAACCGGGATCAATAATGATCACTTCATATTCTAGTTCATCATTAGCAATTCGTACTGTGTCGCCTTGAGCTGCAACGGATTTTTCAGTGCTGGGAAAAGCAGTTTTTGAAGTGTTACAACCCAAAAACACACAAAAAAGGACGATTATAATGTAATAGCTATTCTTCATGATGATAAAATTGAATTATAAAGTTACAAAAAACAACTCATTGATTGCTAGATTTTTAGACAAAAAAAGAGGCTGTTTGATTTAAACAGCCTCTCGTTAACTATTTAAAAAGCAAAAACTAGCCTAACAAACTAATAATTTGCGATGCTAATTCAGTACCAATTCTGTCCTGTGCTTCTCCAGTTGCAGCTCCAATGTGAGGAGTCAACGATATTTTATGATTCATTAAAATAGTCATTTCAGGAGTGGGTTCGTTTTCAAAAACATCTAATCCAGCAAATAATACTTTTCCGCTGTCTAATGCTTTCACTAATGCAACTTCGTCAATAACTCCACCACGAGCGCAGTTTACAATCCCCACACCATCTTTCATTATTGCTAATGCAGCCTCGTCAATGATATAACCGTCTTGAGCAGGAACGTGTAATGTAATGAAATCAGCTTCTTTGAACAAAGATTCTAATGATTGTGAAACGATTGTCGTTGTGATGGATTGCCCGTCAAAAAATGCTACTTTCACATCTACCTGTGGGATAAAACTATCGGCAGCAATAACTTTCATACCCAATCCTAACGCCATTTTAGCAGTAGCCTGACCAATACGGCCAATACCAACTATTCCAAGTGTTTTACCTCTTAATTCGATTCCGTTTGCGTATGCTTTTTTCAAGCCATCAAAGTTGGTATCGCCTTCAAGTGGCATATTTCTATTAGAATCATGCAAGAAACGAACGCCAGAAAATAAATGTGCAAAAACTAATTCCGCCACTGATTCTGATGATGAGGCTGGAGTATTGATTACATGAATTCCTTTACTTTTGGCATAATCTACATCAATATTATCCATTCCTACACCGCCACGACCTATTATTTTCAATCCTGGGCATGCATCAATAATGTCTTTACGAACTTTAGTCGCACTTCGCACTAAAACTACACTAATATTATTTTCATTAACAAAATTAGCTACTTGTTCTTGTGCTACTTTTGTAGTTATAACTTCAAATCCACCTTTTTCTAAAGCTAGAATTCCACTTTTAGAAATTCCGTCATTGGCTAATACTTTCATTTTTTATATCATTGCGAGGAATAAAAAAATCATCCTCATATTTATTTAATATTTTATTTTTCTGGAGCTATTTCCCGCTTTCCATTGCAATCTTTTATGTTTTTAAATAAAAAACATAAAAGGATTTTCACTTCAATCAGGGCTAGGGATTCAGAATTCAATTTGTATTTTTTTGTTAAACTAAAATCTAAACTTTAGCTTCCAATTCTTTCATTACATCAACCAATACCTGAACACTTTCTAAAGGAAGCGCATTGTACATAGAAGCTCTGTAACCGCCTACTGAACGGTGTCCAGGCAAACCTGAAATTCCTGCTGCTTTCCACATTGCATCAAATGTTGCTGCATGTGCTTCATCATTCAATAAGAAAGTAGCGTTCATAGTCGAACGATCTTCAGTTGCTGCAGCTCCTTTAAATAACGGATTTCTATCAATTTCTCCATAAATTAATGCTGCTTTAGCATTGTTTATTTTTTCAATAGCAGCAATTCCACCCAGGTTTTTCAACCATTGTAAAGTCAATAAAGACGCGTAAACAGGAAAAACAGGTGGCGTATTGTACATACTTTCTGCTTTGATATGTTTGGCGTAATCCAACATACTTGGGATTATTCTACCATTTTTACCTAAAATTTCTTCTTTTACAACAATCAGCGTAGTTCCAGCTGGGCCCATATTTTTTTGTGCGCCTGCATAAATCAAATCAAATTTAGAAAAATCTAATTCTCTTGAAAATATATCTGAACTCATATCACATACAATTGGCATATCCACTGATGGAAATTCCTTCATTTGTGTCCCAAAGATCGTGTTGTTGCTTGTGCAGTGAAAATAATCAGCATCTGCAGGTATTGTATATCCTTTTGGTATGTGATTGTAGTTTTCTTCTTTTGAAGAGGCAACTACTACGGTTTCACCAAAAAGTTTGGCTTCTTTTATAGCTGCTGCTGCCCAAGTTCCAGAATCAAGATAAGCTGCTTTTCCACCTTCTTTCATCAAGTTATAAGGTGCCATAACAAATTCTAGACTTGCTCCGCCTGAAAGAAATAAAGCTTTATACCCTTTGCCTTCGAGGCCTAAAAGTTCAATAACAATAGCTCTTGCTTCATCCATAACGGCAACAAAATCCTTGCTCCTGTGCGAAATTTCTAAAAGTGATAACCCGGAATCGTTAAAATTTAAAATGGCTTGTGCTGATTTTTCAAAAACTTCTTGCGGTAAAATACAAGGTCCTGCGCTGTAGTTGTGTTTTTTCATGGTGTAGTTTGTATCCAAAAAATTAAAGTGCAAATTTCGACAATAGGAGTTTAAAAAGCGTTAATTAATTCGGAATAATTGAACTTTTTTCAGCTATATTGTTAACAAAAACGAAATAGTATCAGTGTTATCTGCATAATTCCATAATAGAGGATTTTGAGTTTGTCCAAAATGGACATTATTCTCAATCGTGCTATCAGCTACAACACATTGTATTTGATCACTTTCTGATTGTAATCTTGTCTTTAAGTCATTTATGTCTTCATAAAACTCATAAAAAACACTTGAAATAGGCGAAGCATGACTTTGATCTTCTTTTAAAGTTAAAAATCCGTTATCCAATAATTTGAAATTACTCATCAGGAAAACGGCTTTGTTGTAATCGTAATTGTTGGCGTATTTTTCGTAATGAATGACGTCTTGGTACACAAATATAGCTTCAAAAAACGGAACAAACGAATAACCTTTTGGAACAAAAAGTTTAGAAACATTGCGGCAACCCAATCCAAAGTAGCGAAAAATATCTTCACCCAAAGCGGTAAGCTGTTCTTTGGATTCATTTCCAGTCAAAACCGCTACTGAATTCCTGCTTTTTCTAATAATAGAGGGTTTGTCCTTAAAATAATATTCAAAATACCGGGCTGTATTGTTACTTCCCGTGGCTATAACGGCATCAAAATTCTCTAATTTTCCCGCTACGAAAGTAATATTTTGAGTTAATTCTGGCTCTACAGCAATGATGTATTTTGCTAAAAAAGGTAATAAATGCTGATCGTTTGAGGATGTTTTTACCATTACACTATTTCCGGTAATCAAAACCGAAAGGAAATCGTGAAAACCAACTAATGGTATATTTCCTGCAAGAATTAAAGCGACTTTTTTAGGCTCTTGAATTGGAATGTCATAAGGAGAAAGCCATTCATTGAGGTTTTCTGCTGTTAATGCTTCGGCCCATGAACGCATGGAGAAATAAACATTTTCGGGAGTATACCAGCCGTTGTGTGATTGCGATAATTGAATCAAGTCAATAAAAGCATCAAAAAACGTGTCGTTGTTCAAAACTGCTGGATTTTTTGATGTGTTATTTTCGGAAAACTGACTTAAAAATTTGCCTAATTCAACAAAAACACTTTTTTTTGTTTCTAATGTCATAATGTTTGCTTATGAATAGTTTTGATTGTAATTTTGCACAAAAATAAGCATTATTATATCGAAAGTCAAAAGTCCTAATGTCAAAAGAATATTTGGCAACCGACTATCGAGATTATGGCTTTAAAACTATAAAAGATGGCAATTATTATAACAGATGAATGTATCAATTGTGGCGCTTGTGAACCCGAGTGCCCAAATACAGCAATATATGAAGGAGCAGACGATTGGAGATACAAGGATGGAACAAAACTGAAAGGAAAAGTAATTTTACCGGATGGTTCCGAAGTAGATTCTGATGAGGCTCAAACTCCAATTTCTGACGAAGTGTACTATATTGTACCGGGAAAATGTACGGAGTGTAAAGGCTTTCATGATGAGCCACAATGTGCGGCTGTGTGTCCTGTAGATTGTTGTATTCCAGATGATAATCATGTGGAAAGTGAAGAAACATTACTGAGCAGACAAGCATTTTTACACAACGAATAAAATAGAATTTAGTATTAAATCAAATCAATAATCCTGAGTGTAATGCTCAGGATTTTTTTTGTCAATGATAGCTGTATTGCGAGTGTTTAATTTTTTGGAGAATAAATGAAATAAAAAAAGGGCTGTCGAAAGACAACCCTTTTTAAATTATTCAGTAACCGAATTAAAATTTATAGTTCAATGATAAATTAAACATCGTTCCTAATTGGCTAAAGTGGTAACCATCATACGTCATTTGAGAATAACGTTGATTGAAGGTGATCAAGTCCGATTGTTCTTTGATACCAACAGCATTATTAATAAGTGCGGTTCCGGCTGCATTTTCAGCTTTAAATTCCCACTCAGGTAAAACATTTAATAAATTATTTACGTTTAACGCTACTGTTAATTTTTCTGTTGCAGAAAAGGTAACGCCCAAGTCAGTGACAACTTTTGTTAAAAATTCGACTCTTAAATCATCGCTCATACCTGCGTTTTTGAATTTTGTAGGTCCAAAAACAGTATTATTCAAAGAAAAACCAAATTTCCCAATTTCATAATCCCCACCTACAATGTATTTAAATTTTGGTCTTGAGGTAAAAAGTAATGCTTCCTGAGTAGCATCAATGATAGTTTGATTAGCTAAAGCTCCGGATAAGTCTTTAACGCTTTGAGGATCTTTTACCGCTCCGTCTCTTTCGTTTTCAAAGGTGTAATTTCCAGAGAAATTAAGCGCTAATTTTCCTGATCCTAACAAAATATTTCTGTAACTGGCAACAACATCCACTCCAGAAGTTTTAGTATCCATACCATTTACAAAGAAACTTTGTTGGTTTGTAGGTTCTCCATTTTGATCTAGTTCAAATGCAATTTCATTACTTAGCAATACTCTGTCTTTTACTTTGATATTGTAGTAATCTAAAGTAAAAGTGAAGTCTTTAGAAGGTTTTAATCCAAAACCTAATGTTAAGTTCTTCGATTTTTCTGCATCTAATTTTGGTATTCCGTTTTGTCTTGCTGCAGATGAAACATTGTTTATTAATCCCGTTACCACAATTGCACCACCCGCTTGGAAAGAGGATTGCGATTTTTGAGTATAAATTTGGTGCAATGATGGCGCTCTGAAACCAGTTGAAAGAGAACCTCTTAAGGTGATTTTGTCATCTAGAAATTTATATCTTGAGCTTAATTTCCATACGGTTGCTCCGCCAAAATCACTGTAATCTTCGTAACGTACTGTACCGTTAACTAAGAAATCTTTAGTTACATCATACGCAACATCAAAATAGCCACCTAAATTGTACCGATTAAATTTTCCTGAATTCTCAGGAGTATTTCCTTGAAATGAATCTGCACCAACACCAAAATAAGACGCTTCATCTCCAGCAATAATCTCAAAATTTTCTGTTCTAAATTCAGATCCAAAACCAATGCTGATTTTATCAGAAACCACTTTAGAGATGTCTAAATTACCAACGATGTGGTTGAATGAGGTTCCTCCTGGTCTGAACGAAATTGGGCTTGAACCACCGTAAACAAAATCATATGTTGCTGGATTTCCATCAAAATCTGACCTATTGTGAGAATTACTAACCGTATAGCTTTGTTTGTTACCACCTGTTGTAATACTAGCATCTGTATTCCAGTCATTTTTTGTTGATTTATAACCAACTGTTGCGTTGTAGTCATTTAAATCTCCAGTAAAAGTAGGAACATATCCTACGTAAGAACTTGCATTTGCACCATCTCCAAATAGATCTAATAAATAAGGAAATTCATCTAATGTTCTCCAATATGGTGTTCTGTAGTTAGCAAATGAGTTTACTTTCTTGTACACATAAGCGGCATTGTAATATAATTGCGTATTTTCTGTATAATTAACTCCACCATTCACTAAGAATTTTGCAGCGGCAGTTTCTGGGGAACCATTAATATTTCCAGCATCAGGATATTTTGCAAGAAAAGCTTGTACGTCTGCTAAAGGAGCTCCAAAACCTGTATTACTATCTGCTTCAGCAGCTGCATCAACTTTACCGGGTCTGTTCGCCAAGTTCACTTTAGAAAAATCTACGGTATAATTGACAAAACCTCTTTCACCTACGGTAGATCCGTTGTTTAAACTTACGCCTAACATTTCGCCATCACCCTCTGAAGTAACTCCACTTCTAAGTGTTACAGATCCATAATTAGTATTCTTTTTTAATATAATATTCATAACTCCTGCAATCGCATCTGATCCGTATTGTGCTGATGCACCATCACGAAGTATTTCCACTCTTTCGATAGCGTCAGTAGGAATTGCTGAAATATCTGCACCTGTTTCACCACGTCCCGGCGACGTTTGGGTATACAACAAAGAACTCATGTTTTTACGTTTCCCGTTGATAAGGATTAAAGTTCTACTCGGTCCCATATTTCTGATTTCATAAGGATCTAGTAATGAAGTTGCATCGTTTACCGGAGTTTGAACCGTGTTGAACGATGGAATTTTGTACTGTAATGCTTTGTCAAAAGAAGCTTGTCCGGTTGAGGCTAAATCTTTTGCAGAAATTACATCAATAGGCAGCGCTGATGTGGTATTACTTCTTGGCGCTGTTCTGGTTCCTGTAACTACAACTTCATTTAGATTTTGTCCTCCTTCTTCTGACAGGACAACATTTAGAACAGCACTGGTAACTGCTTTCTCTAATTTGGCAAAACCTACATAGCTAAAAACTAAAGTTGCTCCTTCTTTAACTTTTATCTTGTAAGCGCCATCCATGTCAGTAGAAACTCCATTTTGGGTCCCTTTTTCAATAATGTTAACACCTGGCAAGCTGTTGCCAGTGTCGTCTTTAACGATGCCCGAGACTTCTTTTTGCGCAAAAAGTAGCGAGACATTTAACAAAAAGAATAATAATGCAATCTTTTTCATAATAAGTTGAGTTTAGTTTTTGGTTTGTTTTAAAATCGGGCGCAATATAAATTTTTTTTAACAAAAAATTAGCGTGTAGTTATGTTTTCATAAAAAATTACTAATAATTTAAATTATTGCAATTTTATAGTCACAATTAATGTTTTAATTATATCATCTAAACATTTATAAAATCTTATCTTTGCAAACTTTTAGCACAGATGCTTTATTTTGAGGCCAGCCTGTTATTCGCAAAAAAAAAAATACGATGAAGTCGTTGTGAAATTTGTTTAAATAACAGTACGATTTCGATACCATATTCCATTAAAAATAAATATTATCTACACATGAAAGCAGGAATTGTAGGATTACCGAATGTTGGAAAATCAACATTATTCAATTGTTTATCCAATGCAAAAGCGCAAAGTGCTAACTTTCCTTTTTGTACCATCGAACCCAATATAGGTGTTGTAAATGTGCCGGATTCCCGAATGGAAAAACTGGAAGAATTAGTAAAGCCAGAACGCGTCCAAATGGCAACTGTAGATATTGTTGATATTGCAGGATTAGTAAAAGGAGCCAGTAAAGGCGAGGGTTTAGGAAATCAATTCTTAGGAAATATTAGAGAGTGTAATGCAATTATTCACGTTTTACGTTGTTTTGATAATGATAACATTGTTCACGTTGACGGAAATGTAAACCCAATTCGCGACAAAGAAACCATTGATATCGAGTTGCAGTTAAAAGATTTAGAGAATGTCGAAAAACGTTTAGAAAAAGTAAATCGTGCCGCTAAAACAGGTAACAAAGAAGCACAAACTGAAAAAGCACTTTTAGACCGAATCAGAGAAACATTGCTTCAGGCAAAATCAGCTCGAATAGTTGTTCCTCAAAACAATGACGAAGAGGTTTTGATGGAAAGTTTTCAGTTAATCACGGCTAAACCCGTTTTATACGTGTGTAATGTTGATGAAAACTCAGCAGTAAACGGAAATAAATACGTAGATCAAGTTCGAGAATTGGTCAAAGATGAAGATGCTGAAGTGATCATTCTTTCTGTAGGAGCCGAAGCCGATATAACTGAATTAGAAAGCTATGAAGAGCGTCAAGTTTTTCTAGAAGATATGGGTTTAAGCGAACCTGGAGCCTCAGTCTTGATACGTGCAGCCTATAAATTATTGAAGCAACAAACTTATTTTACCGCAGGTGTCAAGGAAGTTCGTGCTTGGACTATCGATGTTGGTTCAACTGCGCCGCAAGCTGCAGGAGTAATTCACACTGATTTTGAAAAAGGATTTATCCGTGCCGAAGTTATTGCTTACGAGGATTTTGTTCATTACGGTTCAGAGGCAAAATGCAAAGAAGCAGGAAAATTCAAAGTTGAAGGTAAAGAATATATCGTAAAAGATGGTGATGTGATGCATTTTAGATTCAACGTGTAAATAAGTCATAATGTCCAAAGTCATAAAGTCGAAAGTTAGTAATAGCTTTCGACTTTTTTTGTACCCAATCCAGCTTTCCACTTCAAACGAAGTTCACTGAACTCCAATAAAAATAAAACGCAATGGTATTAGTAACGGATAGTCATGATTTTATCATCATTTTTTAAATCTGTGAATCAGTGGCTAATTATTTTGTAACAGAGGCAATAAAAAAGTAAGACTAATTGGCAAAATACTTTCCACTAGAATCTGAGTTAAAATCGATTTCAGTTAATATCAACTTTGATAATTTCAGTTTCATTTTTTAAATCTGTGAATCAGTGGATAATTATTTTGTAACAGAGCCAATTTTTAGTACTTTTAAAAAAAAACAAGTATCATGAAAATAATCGCTTTTGGCGCAAGCCCTAGTAAAAATTCAATCAACAAAAAATTAGCGATTTACGCCGCAAGCCTTTTTGACAATGCTGAAGTTGAGGTGTTGGATTTAAACGATTTCCAAATGCCGCTTTTTACGGTAGATATCGAGGTCACAATTGGTCAGCACGAGTTGGCAAAAGCATTTTTGGCTAAAATTGCCACTGCCGATATTTTAGTAGTTTCCATGGCGGAACACAATGGAAATTTTTCTGCAGCCTTCAAGAATATTTTTGACTGGTGTACCAGAATAAATGGGAAGGTTTTTCAAGAAAAACCTATGTTATTGATGGCCACATCGACAGGAGCTAAAGGGGGATCAAACGTTTTAGGAATCGCAAATAATGCTTTTCCTTTTTATGGAGGAAATGTAAAAGCAACTTTTTCATTGCCAAGTTTTGAAGCTAATTTTGATGAGATAAATAATAAGATTTCTAATGCTGAGTTGGATAATCAGTTGAAAGAAACTATTAAAAATTTTAAATTTTAATGGTAATAGCAACTACAATTTGAAATTGGCAATTTAAAATCGTAAATCCCAAATTAGAAATTGATTGTCAATATCATTTTTGATAACTTTGAGTGCTTCCTGTTTTAAATTTTATCGAATTGCATTACATTAGCACCAAATCCACAAAACCTACAATGTCCGATCAAAATCAATATACCGAAGATAATATTCGGTCACTCGACTGGAAAGAACATATTCGCATGCGTCCCGGAATGTACATCGGGAAATTGGGAGACGGTTCCTCTTCAGATGATGGTATTTATATTCTGCTAAAAGAAGTACTCGATAACTGTATCGATGAATTTGTCATGGGTGCAGGAAAAACTATCGAAGTCACTATCAAAGATAAAACGGTCACTGTCAGGGATTATGGACGTGGAATTCCGTTAGGAAAAGTGATTGATGTGGTTTCAAAAATGAATACTGGCGGGAAATATGATTCTTTGGCCTTCAAGAAATCTGTTGGTCTAAACGGAGTAGGTACAAAGGCAGTTAATGCGTTGTCGAACTATTTTAGAGTAGAATCCGTTCGGGATGAAAAACAAAAAGCAGCCGAATTCTCTGCAGGAAATCTGGTGCTCGATGAAGATATTATCGAAACCACTAAAAGAAAAGGGACTAAGGTTACCTTTATTCCGGACGAAGCCATTTTTAAAAATTACAAATACCGCTATGAGTATGTTATCAAAATGCTCAAAAATTATTGTTACTTAAACAATGGTTTGACAATCCTATTCAACGGTGAAAAATATTTTTCAGAGAATGGTCTAAAGGATTTATTAGAAGAAACTATTCATATAGAGGATTTAGAATATCCCATCATTCATTTGAAAGGGGAGGATATCGAAATTGCTTTGACACACAGTAAAACTCAATACAGCGAAGAATACCATTCGTTTGTAAACGGACAAAACACTACACAAGGTGGAACACATTTAGCTGCCTACAGGGAAGCTATCGTTAAGACGATCAGGGAATTTTATAACAAGAGTTTTGAAGCCTCGGATGTCCGAAAATCAATCGTTACGGCAATTAGTATCAAAGTAATGGAACCAGTTTTTGAGTCGCAAACTAAAACTAAATTGGGTTCAACTGATATGGGATCTGAGCCAGGAATGCCATCGGTGCGCACTTTTGTCAATGATTTTGTGAAAACCAAATTAGACAATTACTTGCATAAACATCCACCAACGGCTGAAGCATTGCTGCGAAAAATTCTTCAAGCCGAAAGAGAGCGCAAAGAATTATCAGGGATACGAAAATTAGCGACAGATCGGGCCAAAAAAGCAAACCTGCACAATAAGAAATTAAGAGATTGCCGGGCGCACCTTCCGGATACTAAAAACCCTAAAAATCTAGAAAGTACGCTTTTTATCACTGAGGGAGATTCAGCTTCGGGATCTATCACTAAATCACGCAATGTAAATACGCAAGCCGTTTTTAGTTTGCGAGGGAAGCCTTTGAATTCCTATGGAATGAGTAAAAAAATTGTGTATGAAAATGAAGAGTTCAATTTGCTGCAATCGGCACTTGACATTGAAGACGGTTTAGATAAATTGCGTTATAATAATATCGTAATTGCTACTGATGCCGATGTTGATGGAATGCATATTCGCTTGTTATTGATTACTTTTTTTCTGCAGTTTTTTCCGGAATTGATCAAAGAAGGACATCTATATATTTTGCAAACACCACTTTTCAGGGTTCGAAACAAGAAAGAAACAATATATTGCTATTCTGATGACGAACGAAAAATAGCGATAGAAAAATTAAAACCGAAACCGGAAATTACTCGATTTAAGGGATTAGGTGAGATTTCACCAGATGAGTTCAAAAATTTCATTGGCGAAAGCATCCGTTTAGAACCAATTATGATGGATAAAAACACTTCGATTGAACAATTATTATCTTTTTATATGGGTAAAAATACGCCGGACCGACAGGAATTTATCATCAAGAATTTGAAGGTGGAATTAGATGTAATTGAGAAAGTTTAAAAAAGTTATAAAATGAGTACAATAAAAATACTGTTTTTTATCGCTTTACTATTTGTGGTTAGTTTTTCAACGATCTCTTTTATTAAAATTAGTAATGATCATTTAGAATGCGATACAATTCTGAAAAGAGAATTGGATAAAAATGGATTTGAGGTTACAAAGCAAGAGCATGTTTGTAATGAAAAATACTCTTTGTAGAATAAAATTAGAATTGATTACCATTCAATATAATATATTTAATGAAAGGCGTTTCTACGAAATAGAATCTGAGAAATACAACTGGAGTGTTCGAGAATTAAAACGACAATATGATTCGGCTCTTTATACACGATTGGCTTTAAGCAGAGATCCCGCAGGAGTTTTGAAACTTTCGGAACAAGGTCAGATTATTGAAAAACCCAAGGACCTTATTAAAGATCCTTTTATATTAGAATTTTTAGGTTTGCCAGAATTACACCAGTATGCGGAATCGGAATTAGAGGAGGAAATTATCAATAAACTGGAGCATTTTTTACTAGAATTGGGCCACGGTTTTACTTTTGTTGCAAGACAAAACAGAATTACTTTTGACGATAAACATTTCCGAATCGATTTGGTTTTCTATAACCGAATTCTTAAATGTTTTGTGCTGATAGACTTGAAAACAGGAAAATTAAAACACCAGGATTTAGGACAAATGCAAATGTATGTCAATTATTATGACAGAGAAATGCGTTTGGAAGATGAAAATAAAACTATAGGAATTGTATTGTGTCAAAACAAAAGTGATTTGGTTGTAGAATACACTTTACCTGAAAATAATGAGCAAATTTTTGCTAGCAAATACAAAATGATTCTGCCAAGCAGAGAAGATTTAATACAATTAATTTCGGAATCAAGATAATGAAAGACGAAGAAGACGATAACTTAGTACCACAAGGTCAGGAAGATGATACTACTAGCGGAGATGAAGGTTTTGAAGACATAAAAACTTCAGGAGGTCATAATTTTTATGATAATAAAGAAGACGGAAACGATACCATTACCAAAGTTACAGGAATGTATAAGGATTGGTTTCTGGATTATGCTTCTTATGTGATTCTGGAACGTGCTGTTCCCGCAATTGAAGATGGATTTAAACCGGTGCAACGGCGTATAATGCACTCTTTGAAAGAATTAGATGACGGTCGTTATAATAAAGTGGCTAATGTAGTTGGGCATACCATGCAATATCATCCTCACGGAGATCAGAGTATTGGTGATGCAATGGTGCAAATAGGTCAAAAAGAATTATTGATTGATTGCCAGGGAAACTGGGGAAATATCCTAACTGGTGATGGTGCTGCAGCTTCTCGTTACATCGAAGCACGCTTGTCTAAATTTGCTTTAGAAGTGCTATATTCACCAAAAATCACTGATTGGGGGATGTCCTATGACGGAAGACGAGCAGAACCGAATAACCTGCCTGTTAAATTCCCATTATTATTAGCATCAGGTGCTGAGGGTATCGCGGTAGGTCTTTCTACAAAAGTGTTGCCTCATAATTTCAATGAATTAATTGATTCATCGATAAAAATATTAAAAGGGAAACCTTTTACTTTATACCCTGATTTTTTGACACAAGGTATTGCTGATGTGTCTAATTATAATGATGGATTGCGTGGAGGTCGCATCCGTGTTCGGGCCAAAATAGGTCAGTTGGATAAAAACACTTTGGTAATCACCCAGATTCCGTTTTCGACAAATACAACGACTTTGATTGACAGTATTTTGAAAGCAAATGACAAGGGGAAAATCAAAATCAAGAAAATTGAAGATAATACTGCTGCTGAGGTGGAGATCTTGATTCATCTTTTTCCGGGTGTTTCTCCAGATAAAACGATTGATGCATTGTTTGCATTCACGGCATGTGAAACTTCAGTGGCGCCATTAGGGTGTGTAATTGAAGATAATAAACCATTGTTTATTGGGGTTTCTGCAATGTTGAAAATCTCAACCAACAGAACCGTTCAATTACTGAAAAGCGAACTCGAAATACAGTTGAGTGAATTAGAGGAGCAATGGCATTTTCTTTCTTTGGAACGTATTTTTATCGAAAACAAAATCTATCGCGATATTGAGGAAATGACGACCAGAGAAACAGTAATAAAAGCCGTTGATGATGGGTTGAAACCTCACACAAAACACTTGAAACGAACTGTTACTGAAGAAGATATTCTACGGTTATTAGATATCCGAATCATGCGTATTTCTAAATTTGACAGCAACAAGGCTCAAGATAAAATCCAGTCACTAGAAGGCGATATTGAACAAGTAAAACATGATTTAGAAAATTTGATTGATTTTGCAATAGCCTATTTCGTGCGATTGAAAGAGAAATATGGAAAAGGCAGGGAGCGCCAAACGGAGCTTCGTGTTTTTGATGATATTGAAGCCACGAAGGTAGTCTTGAGAAATACAAAATTATACGTAAATAGAGAAGAAGGTTTTGTAGGAACAAGTTTAAAAAAAGACGAATATGTTACGGATTGCTCTGATATTGATGATGTAATTATTTTTCTACGCAACGGAAAAATGATTATTACAAAGGTGGATGCGAAAACTTTTGTAGGTAAGGATATTATTCATATTGCTATTTTTGATAAAAGTGATAAGCGTACCATTTACAATATGATTTACCGCGATGGAAAATCTGGTCCTTCTTACATTAAGCGATTTAATGTTTCAGGAGTTACCAGAGATAAGGCATACGATTTAACCAATGAAACTGCAGGGTCTCAAGTGTTGTATTTTTCATGTAATCCAAATGGAGAAGCGGAAGTGATTACTATTTTATTACGTCAAATTGGAACTATCAAAAAACTGAAATTTGATATTGATTTTGCCAGTTTAGCGATAAAAGGACGAGGTTCCAAAGGAAATTTGGTTACGAAATATCCAATTAAAAAAATTGAGTTGAAGGAGAAAGGAATCTCGACTTTATTGCCGCGAAAAGTTTGGTTTGATGACACCGTACAACGACTTAATGTAGATGCAAGAGGAGAATTACTGGGAGAATTTAGGCCAAATGACAAAATTTTAGTTGTTTCGCAATCGGGAAAGGTAAAAGTAATTACACCGGAATTGTCTACTCATTTTGATCAGGATATGATTATTTTGGAGAAATGGGTTCCAAAGAAACCAATATCGGCCATATATTATGATGGCGAAAAAGAACGCTATTATATTAAACGTTTCTTAGTAGAAGCGGAGAATAAAGAGGAAAGTTTTATTACCGAACATGCAAACTCACATCTTGAAATAGTAGCTACAGATTATCGCCCAGTAGCCGAATTAGTTTTTACAAAAGTAAAAGGCGTTCAAAAAGAAAATATGATCGTAGACATAGAATCTTTCATTGCACTTAAAGGATTTAAAGCACTTGGGAATCAATTAACCACTGATAAATTAAAACAAGTGAACTTGCTAGATCCTTTGCCTTATGACGCACCAGAGGAAATTATACCAGAAGAATTAGAAGTAAAAGGAGATACTAATGCTAACGGCTCCGGTTTTTATCGAGATAATGATGGTCAAATAATATTAAGTCTAGAATAAAAAAAATGCTCCACATTGGAGCATTTTTTTATAAATAATTATTTTTTCTTTCGCATTTTCATATTCAAAAATTCAACAGCCAGCGAAAAGGCAATTGCAAAATACAGATAAGCTTTTGGAACTGCTCCCACAGACTGGCCCACAAGTACAGCTTCAGATAAATGCATGCTTTCCGTAATCAGCATAAAACCAATTAGAATCAAAAATGCTAAACCTAAAATCTGAATTGATGGATTGTTGTTTACAAAAGTTCCTACTGGAACTGCAAACAACATCATGACCCCAACAGAAATCACTACTGCCGTAATCATAATATACAATGCACCTTCCAGTCCGTTAGTCATGCCTACAGCAGTCAAAATACTATCTACGGAAAAAATAAGATCAATCAATAAAATCTGAAATATTACATTTCCAAAAGATTTTGCTGCCGAAGTTTTTAGATCTTTTTCTTCTTCCCCTTTGTGGTCTACTTTCTCGTGAATTTCCTTAGTACTTTTGTAAATCAAGAAAATACCACCAGCAAATAAAATCATAGCTTGTCCATTAAAATGGGCAGAAAACCAACCCCAGTCTACACTAAACCAAGGTTCTTTCATGGCAATAAGAAGTGTAATCCCAAACAACAAGGCTATTCGCAGGAACATTGCCAAAAACAAACCTAACTGAGTAGCTTTTTTGCGCTTTTCAACCGGTAATTTTCCAGTAACAATAGATATAAAAATAATATTATCAATACCTAGAATGATTTCTAGAAATGTCAACGTCAGCAATGCGATCCATGCATCAGGATTTAAAAATACTTCCATTTTTTGTAATTATAAGGGTTTGGTTTAAGGATTTAATCAGCAATTTTTGTCACTGTTCCTCTTTGTTTCGCATCGGAACCAACCATTCCGAACTCAAAGGTATATGAATTTTTTGATGTTGTTAGAATTTTCATCCCAATGGCTTTCTCTTCAGCCATGTTTTTTGGATGTAATTTTTGCAACACATACTCGCAATCGCTGATCCAACGAATGGAGGCAGTATCTGTTTTTCCTTCAAAAGTTTCAATTTCAATTTTGTCGTTACGCTCAAAAAGAGTTGTTTTTTTTACACCATCTACTTCATATTCAAAACTAAATTTTCCAGTTTTAAAATCTTTGCAGTTGCGCTTATTATTGTAACAGGATAACAATAGGAGTAGAGGAAGTAAGAAAATTATTTTTTTCATTTTTTATTTATTTTATTTTTTGCACCTAATCAAGCTGTTCGTTGCAACTCCCAAGGCTTAAAGCTTTTTTTCTATTGCCAAAAAAGGAGCTTGCTCTGGTCGCTCTTTTTTGTCAAGAAAAAATAGCTTTAAGCCTTGCGTGGTTTTCACTTCCATCTGGGGTAAAACATTATTGTATTTTAATATCATATTTGTCCAGAAGACCAATAATTCCTTGTGTCGAAAATTTTGCCTTTTTCATTGGGTTAAATTCGGGATCAATTTTGAAATTAGTTGCTTTTGAAAAATCAGTCCCCGCTAATTGTGTGTTGTTAAAAACGGCACCATCCAAATTACTATTGTCAAAAACAGCAGCAGTAAGATTGGTACCAACAAAACTAACTTCTCTTAATGAGCAAGAATTGAATTTTGTCTTTGGCATTTTTTTATTGGCAAACGAAGAATAATCCAAAACGCATTCTTGGAAATTGACAGTAAACAAGAAGTCATCACATTCTTCAAATTGGATTCCAAGTAATTTACAGTTTTTAAATTGTACGCCTTTTAAACTAGTTCCATATAATTTAGTCATGGCCAGATTGCAATCAATGAACTCGCAATCCATAAATGTACTATAAGAAAAATCACTATTTGATAAATCGCAGTTTTTAAAAACGCAATCTTCAAATTCCCTATTGTTTACTTTTTTATCAACGTAGACAATTTTTTCAAAGGTTTTTTGAACGTGAATTAGGTTTTCCATTAGTCGTTAAATAAGCTTTTCATAATTGTTTTTAAACCTAAAAACATAAAATACATGGCCGCAAGACAAGCAATTATTCCTATTGCTAAAACTAAATAGTGCCAAACATTTTGCTGATTCATAAAAGCATTTGTAATGACTATGGGCCCAATAAACAGTAAAGGCAAAGCACCTGCCAGATATTTGATTCCTTTAGATAAAAGTTCTTTGTTGGTTGCCATTTTTTTAGTTTAAAAGTTTACTCTTCAAAGGTAATCGATATGTTGAAAAACGAGTGTTACTTTTTGTAATTATCAATAGCGTTTCGCACACTTCCGTATTTAGTGAGTAATTGGGCAGCGTAATCGTATGAAACGGGAATTTCTTCCAAAATCATTTTCACGCCACGATCCACGAGTTTGCTGTTGCTGAGTTGCATATCGACCATTTTGTTGCCTTTCACTTTTCCCAGTTGAATCATGGTTGCGGTTGAGATCATGTTGAGCACCAGTTTCTGAGCTGTTCCGGCTTTCATTCTCGAGCTACCTGTTACAAATTCTGGTCCTACAACTACTTCAATAGGAAACTTTGCCGTTTGCGAAAGCGGACTTCCGGCATTACAAGAAATACTTCCAGTGGTAATATTATTTTCGTTGCAAGCTTGCAAACCGCCAATGACATAAGGCGTTGTTCCCGACGCGGCAATGCCAACTACAACGTCATTCTGATTTACATCGAAAGCTTTTAAGTCAATCCAGGCTTGTGTGGGGTTATCTTCGGCATTTTCTACGGCTTTGCGAATAGCGGTATCGCCACCTGCAATTATCCCAATAACCAAATCGAAGGGAACGCCAAAGGTTGGTGGACATTCTGATGCGTCAAGAATCCCAATTCGTCCTGATGTTCCTGCGCCAATGTAGAATAATCGTCCGCCCAGTTTCATTTTTGCAACTATTTCAGTCACCAATAGTTCTATTTGCGGCAAAGCTTTTTCTACGGCAAGCGGAACGGTTTTGTCTTCCTGATTGATATTAGAAAGCAATTCTTGTACTGACATTTTTTCTAAATGTTCGTATTTTGATGATTGTTCTGTTGTTTTTGTGAATTCCATATTCATTTCTTTTTTGAAGGGATAACTATCGAGTTGTCCGTACATATATTTTTTTGCGTGAGGGATAGAAGTGGAAATCCTTTTTTATGTAGCGATAGCGGAATAAAAAGATTGCAACACATAGCCCGACCCTTGTGGTCACGCCCAAATTATAAAATTATAAAAAATACGCTAATCCAATTCCAATCACAATCATTGAAACTTTGGCGATATTAAACTTGTGTCCTTCGCTGCTTTCGAAAATAATGGTGGATGAAATATGAAATAATATCCCAATTACTATCGCAGTTATTTCAGTGTAATACAAGTTTAATATTGGCAAATAATCGGATAAAAGGGTGCCTAGTGGTGTCATTAAAGCAAAAGTTACCATAAAGAAGAATATAGCTTTTTTATTTAGGCTTGAATTGATAAAGAAAGTTGTTAAAATAATCGCAATTGGCAAATGGTGAATTGCAATTCCCACAGCTAGATCGTGATGATGACTGACAGGAAGTCCTTCTAGAAATGCGTGTATACACAAACTTATAAATAACAACCACGGAATTTGAGTCATATTATGATGGCCATGTACGTGTCCATGTTCTGCTCCTTTTGAGAAAAATTCTAATATTATTTGGAATAAAATACCCAACATAATAAAAAGCCCAATGTTTGGATTTGCTCGTTCATAAATTTCGGGCAATAAGTGCATTACGGTCAGGGAGAGCAAAAATGAACCGCTAAAGGCCAAAAGTAATTTTAGATTGGTCTTGTTATTTGGTTTTAAAACCAAAGCAATACTATATCCTATAAGTACGGAAAGTAAAGGTAAAAGGTAATTCATGATTCTTGCTTAACCGTTTATTTGTTTGTTTTTTTAACCGTTAATCTGGCTTCACGGTTTATTTATTCTTATGATTAACCCTTTAAACGATTAACCTAACAATTATTTAAAAATCATAATTAGACGTTCACTTTCGGTTTTATGGAATTTTTTTAATTTGTAGTCTCCAAAAATATCTAATAAATAAATTCCAGCTTCTTCCATTAACTCTTCGAAATCGGTGAGTGTAAGTGCTTTTACTTTTTCAGTAAAGTGGAAATTTTCACCTTTATCTTCAAATTTGATATCTTTATAAAGGTAACCTTCTTTCAAATAGCGGTTCATGTGAAAATCAATTCCCTCGACTGTTTTTGTTTCGTGAGGAATTAGTGTTTGGGTCACTTGAGTTATATTCATAAAGTCGATTACAGCAAATCCGTATTCAGACAGGCTTTCTTTGATAGCTTTTAGCGTGATGAGATTGTCTTGATCATTTTCGAAATAACCAAAACTTGTAAATAAATTAAAAATAGCATCATACTTTTCTTCAAAAGGTTCGCGCATGTCGTGAACTTGAAATTGGAGCGTTTCATTCTCATTTTTAGTAGCCTCGGCAATGCTGTTTTCTGATAAATCTGCTCCAAGAACTGTAAAACCTAATTGGTTCAAATAAATGGAGTGTCTGCCTTTGCCACAGGCTAAATCTAATACTTTTGAATTTTCAGGAAGATTTAGATAATGAGTGATATTATCGATAAAAATTTGTGCTTCTTTGTAGTCTCGGTCTTTGTACAAGATGTGATAATATGGGGTGTCAAACCAGGAAGTATACCAGTTTTCGGTGGGTTTCAGTTGGTTTTTTGAGGGTGTATTTTGTGTTGCAGACATTTATTCTTTTTCAATTAATTCGATTGATGCAAATTTAGTGTATTTTTGCCGAATATAACGATAACAATTTCCCCTTTGAGGGGTAAAGGGGGCAAATGGAAAATAATTATAAAATGATTGCCAAAACCTTTTTTGGTTTTGAAGAAATATTAGCAAAAGAATTGCAAAATCTTGGCGCACAAAATGTAGAGCAAGGGGTTCGAATGGTTAGTTTTAAGGGCGATAAAGGATTCATGTACAAGGCTAATTTATCGTTGCGAACCGCTTTGAAAATCCTAAAACCTATTTATTTTTTCAAGGCTAATAACGAGCAGGCTTTGTATAAAGGCATTTCAAGTATGAATTGGTCTAAATTACTGAATGCTAATCAGACATTTGTGATTGATACCACAGTGCATTCAGAATATTTTAATCACTCGGAATTCGTTTCCCAAAAGTGTAAAGATGCTATTGTAGACCAGTTCAGAGAAAGAACCGGGCAACGTCCCAGTATTGATAAAGTACATCCTGATCTAAGAATCAATATTCACATCGATAAAGACCAGGTTTCAGTAGCGCTGGATACTTCAGGGAATGCATTGAACCAACGTGGATATCGAACCGCAACCAATATTGCGCCTATAAACGAGGTTTTGGCAGCAGGGATTTTACTACTTTCAGGTTGGGATGGTCAAACTGATTTCTTGGATCCAATGTGTGGTTCCGGAACATTTCTAGCTGAAGCAGCGATGATTGCCTGTAATATTCCGGCAAATATTAACCGTAAGGAATTTGCTTTCGAAAAATGGAACGATTGGGATAATGACTTGTTCGATAGTATTTCAGACAGTTTATTGAAACGTGTTCGTGAGTTTCATTACACCATAAAGGGCTTTGATAAAGCACCAAGTGCCGTTCAAAAAGCCAAAGACAATATCAAAAACGCTAATCTTGAGGAATATATTTCTATTGAAGAAAAAAACTTTTTTGATACTGAAAAAATTTCGGACGGGAAACTACAGGTCGTTTTCAACCCGCCTTATGATGAGCGTTTGGATATTCACATGGAAGAATTCTATAAAAATATTGGGGATACCTTAAAGAAAAATTATCCCGGAACCAATGCTTGGATGATTACGGCGAACTTGGAAGCCTTGAAATATGTTGGATTAAAACCTTCGAGAAAAATCAAACTTTTTAATGCCGGTTTAGAAGCTCGTTTAGTAAAATACGAAATGTACGAAGGTAGCAAAAGGACGAAGTTTCAGGTTGTTCAGGATTCAGATACTGCAAATCAGACTTCAGAAGATAGTCAAGCATAATCAAATTAAAATTTATACTCATAATTACAAATCATAATTTATTTTGACCAAATTACAAATACGAGCATTTCTATATCAATTGGGATGTTTTGCAATTTTATTTATTTCTGCCAGATATTTAGTAGAACATTACACAAATTTAACCGGATTTTGGATTCCGTTGACCGCATTTGTCATTGGAACACTTTTATCTCCAAAATTTCATGCAATAAAAACTAAAGATGGAGAAAAATTATTCATGAAGTGGATCTTCATGAAAGGAATTAAGGAAATAGGATAGGGAAAAAATCCTAAGATATTATTTTTAAAATATAGACCGCTAATTTGCTAATTTTTACCAAAAATAAAAATTAGCGAATTGGCGGTTATTTTTTCTCTACTTTTTTGGAACTATAACAGGTTTTACTTTTTTCTTATAAATAGGAACAAAGTAAGTTACCGTATAATTGAAACCTACTCCAAAATCACCATCATACGTTCTGTTGAATCCAGGAATGTATAAGTTAGAGAAATTTTCTGGTTCTTTATTGGTTACTAATCGGTTCAATCTAAGGCTGAAACCAACAAAGACATTGTCAAAGACTTTGGCCTTTATGCCTGCTACCACTTCGATCCAGCTTGCGCTTAAGCCATTGAACTTCTTGCCAGATGTAATCTGTGGGACTTCACCAAAATAAGGATTTGCATTGTAGATGCGATAACTGTTTAATTCCTGATTAAAAGTACTGAAACCGTATCGCATTCCTATAGAGATTATATTTTCCATATCCAGCCAGTTTTCATAAGCATTATAATCAAAACCTGCTTTTATGTAGGATCCTTTGGTTGTAAAATTGACACGATCATCATCTGTAGTTTTGTTTTCGTTCCCGATTTCGGCCGCTAAAAAGTACTTTTTAGTCAACCGATAATCAGCCACAAATTCAATTCCCTTATAATTTTTGTCATACAAAGCTCTTGTCAGTTTGAATAAATCAACTCCAACACGTATTCCATAGCGATCAGTTTTTGCAAAAATAGAATCGTTATTTTTTGCAGCTGGTTTAATTTCTACTAATGGTAAAGGGGCTGCAGGAATAATCTGTTCTGTTTTGTTAGTTTTTGGATCACTTTTGATAGGTGTTGTCTCTTGAGCTTGTACCAAAGTCAACGACAATAGGAGACCAATACTAAAAAAAGATCTTAATGTGTGTTTCATTTTCGTTTTCAATGTTACTTTTTTCGACTGATATAAATTTTATCCATTTTTGATTTGTTGCTGTTGCATCAGTATGGGAATACGGATTTGTAGGATCTAATGTGAATAGTGTCTTGTAACCACAGGCTCGGGATACAAAAAGTTCTTGTGTTGTATAATCAAATTTTATGATGTCTTCATCAACTAGAGCAGTGTTAGAATTACCTGAATTAAGCGTGAAACTATAAGTGGTAGACGTTTCGGCTGTTTTCAATGGAATTGAAATAATGTTTGAGCTGGTCGTTTGCAGACCATTAAAAATAATTTCATCTGTCATCCCTTCACCAACTACTTTTAGATTTGTAACATTTTTTAGAACAGAAGGATTAGAAAAATCGTAAAATTCTATCACTAATCTTGGTGTAGTTTGGGTATTGGCATCGCAAATGTCATCTTTCTCACAACTGGAAAAAGTCAAAGCAAAAAACAATAACAATAAAAAAGTCTTTTTCATATTATACGATTCTGTGTTCAGTATTCCGTTTTTAGAGTTCTGTAATTTACTTTACGAATGCTAAAAACGGCAAACTGGCTACTATTTTCTTCTTTCTAAAAGTACAACATTCTCCACGTGATGTGTTTGCGGAAACATATCCACGGGACGAACGCGAGTCACTTTGTATTTTTCGTCCATCAACGCCAGATCGCGCGCTTGTGTAGCTGAATTACAACTGACATAAACCACTTTTTCAGGTGCAATTTTCATAATTTGTTCGATTACATCTTTATGCATTCCATCTCTTGGTGGATCTGTGATAATCACATCAGGATGACCGTTTTGTGCGATGAAATCATCGTTGAAAACTACTTTCATATCTCCCACAAAGAACTCACAATTTGTTATTTCGTTGCGGATTGCATTAGCTTTTGCATCTTTAATAGCATCAGGAACACTTTCTACACCAATAACTTTTTTTGCTTTTTTAGAAACAAACTGAGCAATTGTTCCAGTTCCGGTATATAAATCATAAACAATTTCGTTTCCAGTAAGTCCGGCAAAATCTCGTGTTATTTTATACAATTCATAGGCTTGATCCGAATTAGTTTGGTAAAAAGATTTAGCGTTAATACTAAATTTCAATCCTTCCATTTCTTCTAAAATGTAGTCTCTACCTTTATATAATTTAATATCAGTATCGTATAAAGTATCGTTTGCCTTATTGTTCACCACGTATTGGAGCGAAGTAATTTGTGGGAATTTCTCATAGAGATGATCTAAGATTAATTCTCTGTTGGCTTTGTCATTTTCAAAAAACTGAATCAAAACCATGATTTCTCCAGTCGAAGATGTTCGCAACATTAATGTTCGCAATAAACCCTCATGCGCTCTTGGATTAAAGAAAGTAAGTCCATTTGCATTTGCAAAATCTCTCACTTCATTTCGAATTGCATTCGAAGGATCTTCCTGTAAATGACATTTGTTGATGTCCAGTATTTTATCCCACATTTTCGGAATGTGAAAACCAAGTGCGTTTCTATTTCCTAAATCTTCGGTGCTGCCGATTTCTGCTTCTGTCAACCATCGGCTGTTCGAAAACGAAAATTCCATTTTGTTTCTGTAAAAAAACTGTTTCTCCGAACCTAGAATTGGTTCAAATTCAGGTAGTTCTATTTTTCCAATGCGTTGCAAATGGTTTTTCACTTCATTTTGCTTGTAGTACAATTGTTGGCTATATTTCATGTTTTGCCACTTGCAACCACCGCACACACCAAAATGCTCGCAAATAGGTTCTACTCGATGCTCTGAGTATTCATGAAAATGAATAGCTTTTCCTTCATAATACGCTTTACGCTTTCTGAAAGTTTGTACGTCAACTACATCGCCAGGAACCACATTCGGGATAAAAACTACTTTACCATCCGGAGCCTTTGCTACCGAAACGCCTTTTGCACCAGCATCAAGGACTTTTATTTGATGAAAGACAACTTTGTCTGTATTTTTCTTTGCCATAGCGCAAAAATAAGCGTTTGAATGGTTTTATAAATTCAAATTGTGAAATATTTTTAATAAGAAGTTTTTTTTTATTGGAATCTTATTCATTGTATGATAAAAGTTCCAGTTTTGCTGCACGTTTTGCTATTGGTTTAAATGATTTTTAGATATTCGTTTGCAAGTTAAAGTGACTTTTAAGTGTTTAATAATCCTTTAGACAATTAGTTCTTGATTTTAATATTCGTCGGTTCTACTAATTTTTATTATAATTA
The DNA here is from genome assembly GCF_052119725.1 of Flavobacterium sp. W20_MBD1_R3. Taxonomy (NCBI): domain Bacteria; kingdom Pseudomonadati; phylum Bacteroidota; class Flavobacteriia; order Flavobacteriales; family Flavobacteriaceae; genus Flavobacterium; species Flavobacterium sp. W20_MBD1_R3. The sequence continues at coordinate 248,769 of NZ_JBGQOR010000003.1, read as the reverse complement.
GTGCCACGAAGAAAAAAATTCAAACCAAAAATGGTTTTTGATATATTTATTTTTCTGTTTTATTCCAAAAACAGGAATATTAACCTAATTACAATTCCTGTTTCACTTTCCTTAATTCGTTTATTTAAAGAAAAAAATCTTAATAAGTACTTAATTGTTAGTGGTTGGAATATTTTTTAAGCTTATTTTCAAACTTACAAAACCTATTATTCCGGCAAGTAATGACGAAATTAGAATGACAAATTTGGCATTATTAATAATAGTAATATCTTCAAATGCCAGAAGTGTTATAAAGATGGACATTGTAAATCCAATTCCACCTAAAAATCCTACACCTATTATTGCTTTCCAATTGAGGTCTTGTGGCAGTTTGCACAATCCGAAAGTTACTGCTAAAAAGGTCAAAATAAATATTACTAACGGTTTGCCTACGATTAGACCAAGTGCAATTCCAATACTATAATTTTGTGTAAGTATTGCGCCTATATCAGAACTTAAAACAATTGCAGTATTGGCCAATGCAAAAATGGGAAGGATAATAAATGCAACCGGTTTGTGCAAAAAGTGCTGTAAGATGTATGAAGATGATTTTTTATCGCCGTTGCCAAAGGGTATTGCAAAAGCCAACAAAACTCCTGTAATTGTTGCATGAACACCAGAATTAAGCATAAAATACCACATGACTACGCCGCCAATTAAGTAGGGAATTAGGTTTCTTACTTTTAGGCGGTTCAAAAGCAGTAGCAAAGCAAAAATTCCAAGTGCTATAAATAAGTTCATCCAAATTAGAGTTGTGGTATAAAAAATAGAAATGACTAATATGGCACACAAATCATCAATAACTGCAAAAGCTGTCAAAAACACTTTCAACGATACTGGAACACGGTTGCCTAGTAAGGACAAAACGCCAAGTGCAAATGCGATGTCGGTTGCCATTGGGATACCGGCACCTGATTGAGTAGGTGTTCCAAAATTAAAAAACAAGTATAGTCCGGCAGGGATAAGTAAGCCACCCATTGCCGCAAAAATAGGCAACAGCGCATCTTTAATGTTCGAAAGTTCACCTTGATATACTTCCCTTTCTAATTCTAAACCAATCAACAAGAAAAAAATTGCCATCAGAGCATCATTTATCCAATGTTCGAGAGTAAGACCACCAATTTTTGTTAACCAAAAAAGACCATAATCGGCACCAATAAAGGAATTAGCCAGAAGCAATGATATTAGGGTACATCCAATTAAAACGAGGCCACCTGACTTTTCACTTTCAAAAAATTCTTTAAATAAGTGTGTTATATTCATATTGTATAATGTTGGTTGGTAAATAAATGCTACGTTTAGAACGCACAGTACTGATTTTTTTCAAAAAATAAGCGTAAAAATAGTGGGCTTTAACCAACAAACTCGATTTTAAATTTGAAGATCAGCTGGAATGAAACTCTTTTTTATTATTTAATAATATTTACAGACTTTCATTAATGAGACTCGGTACAAGGTATTCTTGATGACTATATTACAGAACAATATAAGTTTGAAAGATACTTTTATAAATTTAAAATCGGATTGAAATATGTACTTTAATCAACGAAATTTAAAAAAAATAAGTCAAATAGTGATTGATTAAAAGATTCTTTTAATTTATGTTTTACGTGTGATAAATCCAAAAAAAAACCGTTGCGCAATGGCAACGGTTTTTAAAAAAGTATTTCAACACCTTATTTAGGCATTACTACTGAATCAATTGCGTGTATAACACCGTTTGAAGCAGCTACATCAGCTAGAACAACTGTTGAAGTTCCTCCATTTGCATCTGTTAATAGCACTTTACCATCTTTTAAGCTTAAAACGATTGCACCACCTTGAACAGTTGTAACGGTATATTTTCCGTTATTTTTGTTGATTGCATCGATTACTGTAGCAGCGTCAAATTTTCCTGAAACGACATGGTATGTCAAAACTGCTTTTAGTTTATCAATGCTTTCTGGTTTCAATAAACCATCTACAGTTCCCGCAGGAAGTTTGTCAAAAGCCGCATTAGTTGGAGCAAATACAGTAAAAGGACCGTCTCCACTCAATGTTTCCACTAATTCTGCTGCTTTGACGGCAGCTACAAGAGTAGAAAAATCAGCATTTCCTGACGCTACACCTACAATGTTTGGTGTTTCAACTACAACTGTAGTATCCATTGCTACTGCTGTTGAATCAGTCATTTCTGACGAATCAGCTGTTTTTTTCTCTCCACAAGAAGTAGCGATTACTCCTAACAATGCAAATGCACTAATTGTTTTTACTAATTTCATAGTCAATATTTTAAGTTTAAATTAAATTAAGATATTCAAAGGTACACATTTTTATTGTTTGTTTAATAATTTTAACAAATAATTAAACAAATAATAAGGTAGCGGTCGATTTGTAAAAAATATTTTTTGTTATTTCTTGATATCGGAGCACAGTCCTACAATCTCATGGAAAGTGTCATGCAAATCGGTAATTGATTTCACAATTGCTGCATCAGCTCCATTAGAAAGTACTAATTTGTGAAGCGCTTTACTTTTAAGTTGTAATCGTTCTGCTGAAGCTAAAATAGCATCGGTTCTAAATTCTGTTGGAATATCAGATTTTAATAACATCGCGGCTTTGTTCATCATTTCCTCTGAACGCGCTTTGATTGGGGCCAAATTTCCTTCTTCTGCCGGATGGAAGGTTTGCGACATCACTTCGTGTAATTCTTTTATGGCGGGCCATTTATCAAAAGTGGATTGTGCCGAAACTGAGTTTGAGACAACAAAAAGTGCCAAGACTAAAAATGTTTTTAGATGTTTCATTATGATTTGTTTAAGTTGTTATAACAAAGATAGGAAAATTTAGTTTTGAGAAATTGCAATTCCAACATTCATCATTCATTCAATTTCCGAATCACTTTCGCCGGATTTCCTACCGCCAATGAATTGTCAGGAATGTCTTTTGTAACTACAGATCCTGCTCCAATTACACAACCATTTCCAATGGTAATACCCGGACAAATCACCGTATTTCCGCCAATCCAGCAATCATCGCCAATGGTTATGGGTAAGGCATTTTCCAGTGTTTTTCGCAATTCAGCATCCAGCGGATGAGTGGCGGTGTACAATTGAACTCCTGGCGCAAAAAAGACATTGGAACCAATAGTTACTTTGGCACAATCCAAAACAACACAGTTTACATTGAAATAAACATTCTCGCCACAACTGATATTATATCCATAATCGCAAAAAAATGGAGGTTCAATATAAAGATTTGCACCTGCATTCGGAATCAGCTCTTTGATTATTTCCCGCGCTTTTTTAGTAATCCTGTATTCCGTAACATTCAGTCTATGGAGCAGGTTTTTAGATCTTCGTCTGTCTTTTACTAAAACTGGATCGCCCGCCAAATAATATTCTCCGGCAATCATTTTTTCTTTTTCGGTTATCATAGTTTATAAATTTGAGCAAAACAAATTGCTGTATATGCTGTTACATTTTAGTTTTAGCAATTTTATCATGGATTTTCAGTGTTTCTTGCAAAGCGGCACTTCCATACCAAAGCGTTAATTCTACTTCCAGAAGTTTTGATTGTACAGCAGGATCTGTCGCCACAAATGTTTTAGCTTCTTCAATACTGCTGGTGTTAAAAATATAAATGCCTCTGTAATTTCTTTCGTTTTTCATGAAAGGACCTGCCACAACCAGTTTTCCTACTTTTGCTAATCGATTAATGTTAGCCATGTGTCCCTCAAATAATTTTTGTGTTTCTTCTTTGGTTGCGGTTGTATTAGTTCCTGTTTTTAATAAACAAAAAACATATTGTTTCATTCCGTAATCATCTGCATTCAGTAATTTTGCCAGGTTTTCATCAAATGTTGGTGTGTTTTCCTGGGAGAATATTGTCGTGCTAAAGCAAAGTAATACAAGTAAAAAGATTGATTTTTTCATTTTTTCAAAATTTGAATATACACAAATTTAAGGTTTTCATAATAAAATAAAAAATGCATGATTTCAAAATCAAAATGTATTGATTAAACAACTCATCCTATAATTTCAACAGTTCAGTATTAACTTTTTCTGGTTCTGATTTTTGTGATAGATATTTGCTTCATCAAAATCAAACATCATGAAACCATCATTTACTCAAAAATCAAATCATTCTCAGAAAAGTCTTAAATCAATTTTCACTTTTGCTGTTCTATTATTTAGTCTGACTATTTTTTCACAAAATATAATTTCGGGTAAAGTGGTGGATGAGAAAGGAAAACTGGTTTCTGGAGCTAATATTTTTATCGAAGGGACGTATGATGGGACTTCAACTACCGAAACTGGTGCATTTAGTTTTACAACTGCGACAACGGGCAATCCAACTTTGGTCGTTAGTTTCTTGATTTTTGAAACTTCAAAAACAGTAATTGACGTGGCTAATTTCCAAAACAAAACAATCAAACTTCGAGAAAGTGTTACCTCTCTCGATGCGGTTGTCATTACTGCAGGAACATTAGAAGCGGGTGATAAAGCCCGAGTTTCTGTCCTAAAACCATTAGACATTGTGACTACAGCTGGTTCTGCGGGGAATATTATTGCGGCTTTGCAAACCTTGCCAGGAACACAAACGGTAGGCGAGGACGGAAGATTATTTGTTCGTGGTGGTGAGGCCAATGAAACGCAAACCTTTGTAGATGGGATTCGGGTAGCGCAACCGTATGGAGCGAGTACAAATAACGTACCTACAAGAGGCCGATTTTCTCCTTTTCTGTTCAGCGGAATGTCTTTTTCTACAGGTGGTTATTCCGCGGAATATGGGGAGGCATTATCTAGTGTGTTGTTATTGAACACCCAAGATGAGCCAGACCAAAATAAAACCGAAATATCATTAATGACTGTTGGTTTAGGACTTGGAAATACTCAAAAATGGGAAAAAAGTTCGTTGAGCGTCAATGCTAATTACTTGAATTTAGCACCGTATCAAGCTTTGATTCCTCAAAATGTGGATTGGAATAGTCCTTTTCAATCGTTGTCAGGAGAAACGGTGTATCGTTATAATTTCAATAATGGGATTTTGAAAGTATACGCTGCTTTTGATTCATCTAAATTCGATATTAATCAGGAAAATATCAATTCACCGGAGAAAATCAGAGTTGATTTAAACAACAATAATTTCTATTTGAATTCATCATACAAAGGTGTTTTTGGGAACAACTGGCAAGTTACTTCGGGGTTGAGTTATGGTTACAGCAACAACAAAATAAATTTAGATTCAGATAAGGTGGCGAATGATGAAAACGCGGCCCATTTGAAATTAAAATTAAGAAAAAGTTTTTCCGACCGATTGAAACTATACTTTGGAGCGGATTATTTTGTTACCCAATTCAACGAGGATTTCAATTCAAATTCAGGTTCGGTTTTCACCAACGGGTACGATTCGAACATAGCAGCTGTTTATACTGAAGCTGATATTTTTTTCTCTAAAAAGTGGGCTGCAAAAGTAGGATTACGGGCTTCGAACAATGATTTGCTAAACGAAACTGCTATTTCACCCCGAATTTCATTTGCGTATAAAATGGCAAAAAACAGTCAGTTATCCTTTGCTTACGGTGATTTTACCCAAACTCCAAATGCGGAATACATCAAATATTCCAACAGCAATCAGTTTGAAAGTGAAAAAGCATCGCATTACATTTTGAATTTTCAATACAATAAAAATGGTAAAACATTTCGTGCTGAAACCTATTATAAAGACTATCGCGATTTAGTAAAATTCGACACCCAAATGGCAGCGTATAGTTCGGTTTACGATAATTCAGGATCGGGTTATGCGAAAGGTTTGGATTTGTTTTGGAGAGATGGAAAATCAATCAAAAACTTAGAATATTGGGTTTCCTATTCGTTCATCGACACCGAAAGAGATTATAAAAATTTCAGTTCTCAAGTGACGCCAAGTTTCGTTGCGGATCACAGCTTATCAATCGTTACGAAATACTGGATAAACGATTGGAAATCGCAGATAGGTTTCACGAATTCCTATAGTTCCGGGCGTCCCTACAACAATCCGAACGAAACGAAATTCATGAATGGAAAAACAAAATCGTATAACAGTTTGAGTTTTAATTGGGCGTATTTATTGAGTCAGCAAAAGATTTTGTATTTCTCGGTTTCCAATGTTTTAGGTTCTCAGAATGTATTTGGATACGAATACGCGAACAATCCAGATAATGCAGGCTTTTACAACAGAAAAGAAATTATTCCTACAGCCGATCGTTTTTTCTTCGTAGGATTCTTTTGGACCATCAGCAATGATAAAAAAGACAATCAATTGAGGAATCTTTAAAAAAGTCATAAAGTATAATGTCAAAGGTCTAAAGTCCTTATTAGCGCAAACTTTTTCGACTTTATGACTTTCGACTTTACAACTTTGGACTAAATAGCAATTCATCCATCAAATTCTACAGTTCAGTATTTATAAATTTTAATCCAATGAAAACCGAGATACTTTTGAAGTATAAATAACACAACGTTTCAATCATCAAAAAAAACAACCATTCAAAACCAAGAAATCATGACAAAAGTTATCACCACAATCGTATTTTTTATCTGTAGTTTAGTATCTGCTCAAGGGCAATTTGAACAAGGAATGGGAAAAGCCTTCCAATTATGGGGTGAAGGAAAAAACACGGAAGCTTCAGATCTATTCGAACGAATTGCAGCAGCCGAAAAAACAAGTTGGTTGCCTAATTATTACGTGGCATTAGTAAATACGACAACTGCTTTTAGAACCAAAGATAAAGATCAAATGAATTTATTACTTTCAAAAGCACAAAAATCATTGGATATTGAAATGGATAAAAATCCAAATAATGCCGAATTGTTGGTGATGCAAGCGATGATTCACACCGCTTGGATTGCTTTTGACCCAATGACAAACGGACAAAAATTATCCGGAACGGTCATGGAATTGTACGGAAAAGCACAAGCAATTGCTCCGGAAAATCCAAGAGTTGTTTTTGGTAAAGCCGAATTTGAAATTGGTGGTGCGCAATTTTGGGGAACCGATACCAAACCAATGTGCGCACAAATTGAAAAAGCTATTGGACTTTTTGCTACTTTTAAACCGGAAACACCATTTTCTCCAAAGTGGGGATTGGACAGAGCTTTAGCAGCACAAAAAAATTGTAAATAAGAGAAAAGAAACTTTTTCTTGATTGTAGCATTGGAATAAAAAGCAAAATAAAATGAATATATTATACAAACAACTTCAAAAAGTAATAAAACTAACCCTGATTATATTTATTGTAATAGAAGTGATTAATGTGATTATGGGTAGTGAAATTCATTTTGACAAAAGACTTTTGGTTCATTTTTTCTTTACAGCATTGTACACGTTTTCGCTTTATGGAACAAATGCACTGTTTTTTATGAAATTGGATGCTCTCTTTGTTGATCGTTTTTCTAAAAAGAGATTGTTGGTAGGTTTCGCGGGTTCGGTTGTCTTGTCTTTAATCATAATTTTTTTATTGCACTTGTTTGAAGAGGTAGTGTATAATAACCAAAGTTTGCAAGAGTTTCTGGAAAATGAAAAACCGAAAAACTATGTAGGACCAAGTATTATAACTTTTTTTGTTACTCTAACAATACATGCCATCTATTTCTACAAAGCATACAATGAAAATAAAGTTAAGGAACAGAAAATCATCGCAGGAACTGCAAATGCTAAGTTTGAGAGTTTAAAAAACCAAATTGATCCTCATTTCCTTTTCAACAGTTTGAATGTTCTGAGTTCTTTGATTGAAGAAAATCCGGAAAATGCACAGCGATTTACAACCTCGTTATCTAAGATTTACCGGTACGTTTTGGAACAAAAAGATAAAGAACTAATTTCTGTCGATGAAGAACTAGCTTTTGCCAAAACGTACATGAATTTATTGAAAATGCGTTTTGAAAACAGTTTGTTTTATGAAATGCCAACGACAGCTATTTCGGCTGAAGCCAAAGTCGTACCGCTTTCTTTACAGCTTTTATTGGAAAATACGGTGAAGCACAATGTGGTTAGTGAACAAAGACCGCTGCACATCCGGATTTATGTCGAAGGCGATTATCTGGCAGTTCAAAACGATTATCAAAAGAAAGAAGTGTTACAAGAACGTCAAGGTGTTGGGTTGCAAAATATCGTTAATCGATATGGGATTATCACCAACAGGAAAGTTTTGATTGCCCAAAACGAACAAACATTTACGGTGAAAATACCGATTCTAACAAAACAAATTTCAGTTATGGAAACACAATATAGTTACGATGAAACGGGAGCATATTTGAGAGCAGCAGAACACGTGAAAAAACTGAAAGGATTTTACGGAAATTTAATTTCATATTGTTTAGTAATCTCGTTTTTAATTTTTATTAATCTAAGTTATAGCGCTAATTTCCAATGGTTTTGGTTTCCGTTATTGGGTTGGGGAATGGGACTTACTTTTCATGGTTTGGAAGTTTTTGGGTACGGAAAATCATGGGAAGAGCGAAAGATTAATGAGATTTTGAATAAAGACAATCAGAATAATAAATGGAATTGAGATTCCTAAAACTTAAAAAAAATAGAAACTAATATGGACAACTCAGAAAAATATTTTCAAGCCAAAAAGCAGGTAGGAAAAATAAAAGATTTTTACAGACATTTAACGGTTTATAGTATTGTGATTATTTCTTTGGCAATTATTAATTTGTCCACATCACCTCAATACTTATGGTTTTTTTGGCCGCTATTTTGGTGGGGAATTGGATTGGTTTTTCATGGTATGAAAGTCTTTAATTACATGCCCTTTTTAGGAACTAATTGGGAAGAAAAAAAGATTAATGAGTTGATGGACAAAGATAAAAATCAAAACCACTAATATCATGAAAACAGATGCAGTTACAGAGTTACAGTATATTGAAGCCATCGCACGTGTAAAAAAAATAAAAGGATTTTATATTCATTTGATTGTTTATTTAGTAGTGAATATGATGATTGTGTTTGTCAATATTCAAGATTTAGATCTTGGCGAAAGCTACTTTAAAATGGAGAATTTCTTTACGGCTTTCTTCTGGGGAATTGGATTAACATCTCACGCTTTTTCTACCTTCTTGCCCAATTGGATTTTTGGAAGAAACTGGGAAGAGAAAAAAATCAAGGAGTTGATGGAGAAAGAAAAAAGTGAAAAATGGGAGTGAAAGGGTGTATTCAGAATTTAGTCGCAGTTTTCAGTTAAGCAAATAATCACATAAACAATTCAACAAACAAATCATTCGATATTAAATGACTACAATAATTATAGAAGACGAAAAACCAGCTGCCAGATTACTGCAAAGAAAACTGGAAAAAATAAATATTCAAGTGGGAGTGATGTTACATTCCGTGGAAGAAGCACTGGATTGGTTTTCTAAAAATGAACATCCGGATTTGATTTTTCTGGACATTCAGTTGTCGGATGGGTTGTCCTTTGAAATTTTCGAAAAAGTTGAGATTAAGAGTGCCGTAATTTTCACGACCGCTTATGATGAATATGCGCTTCGGGCTTTCAAATTGAATAGCATAGATTATCTTTTGAAACCCATTGATGAAGATGATCTCAAAATTGCTGTCGCCAAATTCAAGTCGCTTTTGCCAAAACAGGAAACACAACCACAAAGCTTGGGAATCGATTTTGAGCAAATCAAAAAGATGCTGACGAATCCATTTGAGAAAAACTATAAAAAACGGTTTACGGTAAAAATAGGCCAACATTTGAAAGTGATTTCGATAGATGAAATCGAATGTTTTTTTAGTGAAAATAAAGGAACCTATTTGCATACTTTTGATAATAGGAATTATTTAATCGAATGTACTTTGGAACTTTTAGAACAGGAATTAGATCCAGCAGATTTCTTTCGAATCAGCAGAAAATTTATAATTCCGTTGAAAGCAATTAAGGAAATTGTAGTCTACAGCAACTCCCGTTTGAAAGTTATTCTGCCCTCTTTTAAAGAGGAAGAAGTGATTGTAAGTAGGGAAAAAGTATCCGATTTTAAAACGTGGATTGGGTAGTTTTATTTCAAAAAAAAACGGTTTCAAATGGATGTAAAAAAAATCTAAAAGGAAAATTTTTTATACTTATTTGAAACCGTTTAGGTAGGTTTAGAATTTAAAAATTAATCAAGTAATGATCTAATTTCTTTTTCGGTCTTGCCTAATTTTTGTTGTAATTTACCCCACATTTCATCTTCTTTTCCCTCCTCATATAATAAATCATCATCCGTCAAATCGGCATATTTTTGTTTAAGTTTTCCTTTTAACTCATTCCAGTTTCCTTCAATTTCTTTTGAATTTGGCATAATATCTAAGTTTTAAATTACTATTTGTTCTTTACAAATTTGGCAATTTTAAGCTTTTCAATTGTTATACAATTCTGTGAATCTATTGTATAATTCCTATAGATGAGATTATTTACTACTTATTGTTAAAATTTATTAAATTGAAATATCTATTAAATCACAACTGTAAGTGTTTTATTGTAAGGCATTGGTAATGTTGTTTTTGCTATGTTGCTATAGATATTTCCTATGGTGAATTTATACCTTGAAAAATGTCTTTCGAATCCCAATTATTACAAAAATCAATGTAGTGTACAGTATGAAAAATGGAATGATGTATTCTATTAAATTAATAGGTAACATAATGGCAATAATCAATAATTGAAAGCCTAATCCGTAAATAGAAAGTAACGTCATAAACCAGTTAGGAAACGTTTTTACTTTGTAGGCCTCTTTGTCCATGAAGTGAATTATCTTGTCAAAGGTGCCATAAACGATCGTGTAGATTTGGAATAAAATATCAACTGATTTTTGAGATTCTCCGGGTAAAGCACGTGGTGATTTGTACTCGAAAATTTTACTGGTTGTGTCGCCACCAACCGACTTGTTTCGTAAAATTACGTAGTAATAATTGTATAAAGTTCCCTGCAATTGAATACCAAAAAAGGCCAAAATTGTCATCCATATACTTGTTTCTGAAACGTAACAAATAGTCATCAAAAAAAGAAAATTAAGAATGATATCAAATACACTGTCCAAGTATCTTCCCGTGTACGAGGGCGTTTTTTTTAAGCGCGCTAACTCACCATCTGCAGCATCGATTGCTGATTTCAACACGATGAAAAAAGCAGCTAAAAAATAAGATCCATCAATAATACAATAAATAGCAATCAGACCAGAAACGCCAAAAAGCAAGGTAACATGTATTGGAGTAAACCGGGTATTTTTTAATTGATTGGCAAGGAATTTTCCGAAAGTTCTTCCGTAATCTGATAAATCTAAAAATTTATCTTGAGCAGCAAGTTTAGACATTTATGTTTATAAACCAAGAAATGCGACAATATAGTCAGGTATTATTTTGAATTTCCTGCGGATTAAACCATCAGGTTTATTTATTTTTTATTTTGATAATCGATGTAATGTAAATGTCATTGCCGATAATAAAATAAAAGCCATAACTTGATGTACTAATCCCAACCACAATGGGACACTATACAGCAACGTAAATACACCCAATAGGAATTGCAAAAATACGATAAATACTAAGATATTAATTCCTTTTTTCTGAAGTGAAGAAAGAATTTGTTTTTTACTAGTGAAATATAGCGCAAGAATTAAACCCACCACCACATAAGCCATAGTTCTGTGTACAAACTGAACGCCGCTTTTTCCTTCAATAAAATTCAGAAATAAGCTGCTTTTTTCGATAAAAACACTGTCGTGAATGAATTGTCCATCACTCATTAAAGGCCAGTGGTTATGAATTAAACCCGCATTTAAACCGGCAACAAACCCGCCATAAATTATTTGGATAACCAGAAATATTAATGCTACACGCGCAAGGTTTCTCAATGGTAGGATAATTTTAGTTTTGTTAGGGTAAATTAAATCTAAAGCTACCCAAAGTGTGTAAGCGAAGGTGATAAAGGCAAATGTGAGGTGTAATGCCAGTCTATAATGACTTACATCTGGATTGTCTATTAGTCCGCTGCGTACCATGAACCAACCTAAAAATCCTTGAAAACCACCCATAAACAGCAAAACAACACATTTTTTGATGGTTTCAGTTGATAGACGTTTCTTGAACAAGAAATACACAAAAGGAACAATAAAAGCCAAGCCAATTATCCGACCTATAAAACGGTGAAACCACTCCCAAAAATAGATAAATTTGTAATCGCTTAGCGTAAAGTCATTGTGAATATTGATTTTTTGGTACTCGGGAAATTTTTTATATTCTTCAAAAGCTTGTGACCATTTTTCTTCAGAAAGAGGCGGAAAAGTATCGGTGACTAAATGCCAGTCGGTCATTGATAAACCAGAATTTGTCAATCGGGTGATGCCTCCCACTATAACCATCATAAACAATAATGTACAACCTGACAAAAGCCAGATAATTACGTAATTATTCTCTTTTTTCATTGTTAGAATTAATTTTTGCAAAGATATTTGAAATACAATTAAATGTTAATTCAACAAGCGTTAATCTTTAGTCCAATTTTAGCCGCTTTTTTTAGCATAAATTCATATGCTGCCTGATATTCATTTGGAATTTCTCCTTCTAGTATCGCTTCTTTAATTGCTTCTTTTAACATTCCAATTTCTTTTGATGGTTTCAAGTTGAATAAATCCATGATTTCCTCTCCTGAAATAGGTGGTTGGAAATTACGAACCTGATCGCGTTCTTCTACTTCTACAATTTTCTGGCGGACGATTTCGAAATTATTATGATATTTTTTAAATTTATTTGGATTCTTCGTAGTAATATCTGCTTCACATAGTGTCATCAAATTCTCGACATCTTCCCCGGCATCAAAAACGAGACGGCGTACAGCAGAATCTGTGACAGTATCTTGAGATAACACTATCGGTCGTGAACTCATCATAACCATCTTTTGTACAAATTTCATCTTTTGATTCAAGGGCATATGCAAACGTTCAAATATCTTTTTGGCCATTTTTCCGCCAAGAAATTCGTGTCCGTGAAAAGTCCAGCCTTGTTTTTTTGTAAAACGTTTCGTTGGCGCTTTTCCAATGTCGTGTAACAATGCTGACCAGCGCAACCAAACGTCATCGGTATGCGGGCAAATATTATCGACTACTTCCAGCGTGTGATAAAAATTGTTTTTGTGTGTGTGACCTTCAATTTCCTCTACTTCATTTAGTGCTGTCAACTCCGGCAGAATGATGTCTAAAAGTCCTGTTTTAAACAATAATAAAAATCCGACGGAAGGTTTGTCTGTCGAAAGTATTTTGTTTAATTCATCAACAATGCGTTCGCCTGAAATTATTTTGATGCGTTCTGCATTTTTGGTTATCGAATTCAATGAATTTTCCTCAATTTCAAATCCCAATTGGTTCGCAAAACGAATGCCTCTTAACATTCGCAATGGATCATCAGAGAAAGTGATGTCTGGATCCAAGGGTGTTCTGATTGTCTTATTTTTTAAATCTTCTAATCCGTTAAAGGGATCTGATAGATTTCCAAAAGTAGCGGTGTTCAAAGATAATGCAAGCGCATTTATCGTAAAATCGCGTCTATTTTGGTCGTCTTCCAAGGTTCCGTTTTCGACTACCGGGTTGCGACTTTCAAAATGATAGGATTCTTTTCTGGCGCCTACAAACTCAATTTCGGTGTCTTCAAAACGCAACATCGCTGTTCCGTAGGTTTTGAAAACCTGAACTTTTGGTTTGTTAGGGAGTAGTTGAGACACTTTTAAAGCCAATTCGATTCCGCTGCCAACGGCAACAATATCAATATCTTTTTTAAAGTCTCTCTTCAAAAGTAAATCTCTGACGAAACCACCGATCACATAACTTTCAACGTTAAGTTCTTGGGAAGCTTGTGAGATGACTTCAAATATTTTATTGTGTAAGGATGTTTTGTAGTTCATTCATTTTCTGTATTTTGTCATTTCGACAAAGGAGAAATCAAATAATAGGAATTAGTTGATGAGATTTTTCCTTTGTCGAAATGACAAACAATAACGTAATTTTATTTCCGAATCACTTTCACCTGAGAATCACTTGTCAATTTTATAATTGTCGATGGTTTTCCGGCGATTTTTTCGCGATGCAAATTTACAACATAGTCTACGCCTTTTATAATTTCAGGACTGATTTCTTTGAAACTTTTTGGAGTAGGTTGTCCGGAGATATTTGCAGATGTCGAAACTAACGGTTTTTTCATTTTTTCCATCAATTTAAAACAAAAAGGTTCTTTGACTAATCTAATTCCTAAGGAGTTGTCAGCTGCAATCAAATTAGGTGCTACGTTTCGTGGTTTGTCCAGAATTAAGGTAGTTGGCCTTTGATTTGCCTGTTCGCTTTCGGTCAGGTCAGAGAAATCCATTATTTGCCAGGCTACTTCCGGAACGTCTTTGAATACATTGTAAATCATTTTGTCGCCATTCATCAAAACAATCATGCTTTGTGTTTCAGCTCTTTTCTTGAGTTTGTAAATTTTAGCGACAGCCTCTGGATTTGTGGCGTCACAACCAATTCCCCAAACGGTATCAGTAGGATAGAGAATGATGCCGCCTTCTTTTATGATTTCGTAGGCTTTTTGGATTTCTTCGTTTAGGTTCATAAATTCGCAATTTTTTGTTTAGTTTTTAATGATTTGGACAGCGGTGCTCCAACCAAAATTAATAAAAATAGGGACCAGTTCTTAGGTTTTAAAATACTGCTAAAAAAGTATTTAATAATAAGAAAAAACAAAACAGCTTTATGTCCTAAAAACCCGTAATGCTTTCGAATAATATACAATAAAGATATTTTTAATTCTTTCTTTATGGCCAATGATTTTTCTGTGCTTATACCATGAAAATGAATAAATTCCGCATCAGGAATTAAATAAGCAAATTTCGATTTTCTTGCTAATCGAATGCATAAATCTGTTTCCTCGTAATACAAAAATATGTTGGTATCAAAGCCTCCAACATTATTGAAATCAATAGTTCGGATAAACATAAAGCTTCCGGGAATAAAGTTAACTTGAATAGGTTTTGAATATTTTTTTTTTCGATTCGGATATCTTTTAGGGTTTATTGTTTCTAGAAAACTTCGTCCTATAATTTCTCTTAATGGTGAAGCAAAATGATCTAGTGAGATCATAAAATCACCATTTTCTTTATAAGCTTGTGCTCCAGCAATTCCTATATCCGGATTGGTGTCTAATGCTTTTTTAAGAATTGATAAACAATCATTTTTGAATAAAGTATCATTGTTTACAAAAGCCAGGTATTTGGAATTTGCATAGTGCGTTCCAAACATATTTCCTGCTCCAAAACCTGAATTTATTGTGTTTCTATGTAACTGTAGATTGGGATAATTAGCTTGATCGCAAAATCTTTTCAGGTTTAAATAGTCTTCATTTTGAGAACAATTATCCGTTATAATAATTTGATAGTTGATTTCTTTGGAAGTCTTGTCAATAATCGATCGAATGCAGTTTATACTGTGTTCGCTTGAATTATAATTGATTAAAATTATGGCTACATCAAACATTATAAATACTGATTTATTCCTTTTTCAATAAAAGTTAATTTCTTTTCGGTCGTTTGTCTCTCGATTTCATTATTTAATTCAATTTCATTTTTGGATTGTTCCTTATGATTAATGTGATAGGCAATTCCAACATGTTTTAATCGTTTTCCTTTGATTTCAATATTATGAAGTCTCTGAATCATTTCTGAATCATCAATTCCCCAACCCACTAAATCTTCATTGAAACCATTTATTTTGATGAAATCAGCTCTCCAAAAAGACATGTTACATCCTCTAAGTTTCGAAGATCGTTTGGTTATACTTTTGATGAAATTCATAATAAAGGGAAATCGAATCGTTCGGCCTCTTTTTTTAATTCCTTTAGAGAAGAAATTAAAATGGATTATTTTTTTTGAAAATAACTCCGGTAAAAGTGATTCCTGAATGCTTACTCTTGAACCAAATAAATAATGCCCTTTTTCTGCAAAAGTAAGATGATCTGCCACAAAATGGTTGTTCATGATAATATCTCCGTCTATTTCAATAATATAGTCATACTTAGCAGCAGCTATTGCTTTATTCATGATGCGCGGTTTCCTGTTTTTGACATCTTCATGCCAAATATGAATCAACGGAATCGGAAATTTTTTCTGAAAATCGGTAATTAATTGTTTTGTGTTTTCTGTAGAGCCATCATCAGCAATAATAACTTCATTTGGCAAAATGCTCTGATTCATGATGCTCATTAATAGTAATTCTAATGCTTGAGGCCAATTATATGTTGGAGTCACAAGGGAACATGAAGGAAGTTTTTTCATACACAGTAATTAATCCCGCAAGTTAAGATTATTTTTTATATTTGTAAAAAATATCACTGTTTTACTGGTATTTCTGTAAAACCAAAAAACCAAAAAATGAAATACTACCAAAATAAACCAGTTGGCTACTATGATAATGTCCGAAAAGAAATGCTGAAATATTTGCCGTTAAGTGCAAAAAAAGTCATTGATATAGGGTGCGGAAACGGAGCTTTTGCTTCCCTAGTCAAACAAAAAAATGATGCTGAAGTTTGGGGAATTGAATTAATGGAACAAGAAGCAGATGTTGCCAAAACAGTTTTAGATAGAGTTTTCACAGGTAATTGTGAAGCACATCTTGACGGACTTCCTGAAAATTATTTTGATGTAATCTATTTTAATGATGTCTTAGAGCATTTGGTAGATCCATATTCTGTGCTGGAGTTATTGAAATCTAAATTATCAGCAAAAGGCATTATTATAAGTTCAATTCCAAATGTTAGATTTTTTAGAACTTTTACCAGAGTTTTATTTTCTAAAGATTGGCGATATGACGAATATGGAGTTATGGATAAAACTCATTTACGATTTTTTACCGGTAAGAGTATCAAAAGGATGTATACTGATTTAGGATATACAGTTTTAGTTCATGAAGGAATAAATGTAACAAAATCTATTAAACCAATACTTTACAACATCCCATTATTGTTTACTCACATGGATATCAGAAATGTGCAGTACGCAACTGTAGTAACTTTAAAATAATAAAATGCGAAATGTTTTCTGTAAAGATGCCGCTTTTAAAAAAGAACTAATTATATCTTTTATAAATTCATTTGATAGCAAAGGTGAATTACTGTATGGAGGAACTCGTAATGCAATTAAATTATATAAAGTTGACGACCAACTTATTAATATCAAATTCTTTAAAGTTCCAAATCTGATCAATAAAATTGCATACAAATATTTCCGAAAGTCGAAGGCCAGACGTTCTTATGAATATGCAACCGCTTTATTGGAAAAAGGAATAGGAACCCCACAACCGATTGCTTATTTCGAGAATTTTGATTCTCTGGGATTAAATACAAGTTATTATGTAAGCGAACATCTCGAGACTGAATTGACCTTTAGAGAGCTAGTTGAAATTCCGGATTATCCCGATCATGATGCAATATTGAGACAATTCACTAAATTTTCATTCGATTTGCATGAAAAAGGAATTGAATTTTTAGACCACTCTCCGGGAAATACCTTGATCAAAAAGGGAGCTCACGGTCAGTATAATTTTTATTTAGTTGATTTAAACCGAATGAATTTTCATGATAACATGGATTTTGATTTAAGAATGAAAAATCTTAGCAGGCTTACGCCAAAGAAAGAGATGATTGCTGTAATGAGCGATGAATATTCAAAATATTATGAACAATCAAGTAGTGTAATTTTTGAAAAAATGTGGCAGGCAACAGTAGAATTTCAAGAAAAATTTGCTAAAAAGAAACGATTAAAAAAGCAATTAAAATTCTGGAAATCTTAATTTGATTTCATTTTTTTTAACTCCTGAAAGCGAACAAAAACACTCAAAGCGTTCAAGTAACAGATTATAATTCCTTTTTTGCCGTCAAGAAACCCTAGTCTTATGAGATATTGATATAAGAATTGGTATAACGGACGGATATAAAAATGGAAAAAATTAGGTTGTGTTCCTTTATTAAATTCTTCTTTGGCTTTTAATTTTCCATAATGAATCATTTTTTGTTTGTAACTGTAATGGTCTTTATACGAGAAATGAATGAGTTTATTTTTTAATTTGCCAACACTTCCGTTAACAATTAGTTTTTCGTGTACAATCTTTTGTGAGGCATAGTTTGCTTTATCTTTTTTGAAAAGTCTGAATATTTTATCCGTTTGCCAACCACTAAAGAATAGTTTTTTGTTTTGGAACATAAAAGTTCTATGAAAAAAATAGGCTGAAAAACTTTCTTCCTGAGAAACAACTTCCATGATCTCGTCCTTAAGTTCTGCACTAATTCTTTCGTCAGCATCAAGGAAAAGAATCCAATTATGTTGGGCTAAACTGATAGCGAAATTGCGCTGCGCAGCATAATTTTCAAATGTATGTTGAACTACTGTTACATTGTCGTGTGAGGAGGCAATAACTGTAGTTTGGTCTGTACTAAAAGAATCGATTACGATAATCTCTGCTGCAAAATCTAAATCGTTTATTGCAGATTTAATGTTCTCTGCTTCATTATACGTGATGATCAAAGCACTTACAGGCACTTTGTTTTGATGAACAGTTAGGTTTGATTTTTGGGTATTGTTAAGATTTTGGTTTAAAAATTGTTCGATTTTATCCTCGAATAAATCAGGTGTTAATTTTAGGTAGAGAGAAAGTGCCTCTTTCTTGAGTTCTTTTTCGGTTTTTGAATGAAATAATTGAGGTTTAAAATCATTCAAATGAACGGACATGTGCTGTATTCCATCTTCAAAAGTGGCCCATATTTTCTTTTCGATCCAAGGAGAAAAAATAATAAAAGAAGGTTTTCCTAATGCTTTTGCCATGTTTATTGCGCCACCATCATTACCAATAATTAAGTCACATTGATTCATTATGGCAATAAACCCTCTTAAATCTTTAGCTAATAAGTCAAAATAGATCTTTTCTTTGGTAGCAGTTTTACAGGCATCAAAAATAATTTTGGCATCCTCAATTTGCTTTGGAAAATAATTAAAAAGTATATTTACATCTTGATTATCGGCTATTGTATCAACTACTTTTGCCATGTATTCCAGCGGATAAGTCTTTAGTTTTTCGCTGCCCAAAAGGCTGATTAAGACTGTTTTTCTATTTTTTTGTAATTGATGTTGCTCAAAAACACATAGCGCTTCCTCATTTTCTTTTTGGGTTACAAATAACTTGGGTAGCGGATCTATCTCAATAGGTAAATCTAGGGGCTCTAGTAATGAAAGTCTTCTCTCAATTGCTAAACCTAAATTCGTTTTTGGAAAAGCAGCAAAGGGAACATTGTCTGTATATAAAAAATTTCGTCCTTTCTTTTGATAGGAGATTTTCCTTTTGGCACCACTTAATAAAACGATCAGCCAGCTTTCTAATTTCGAATAAGCATCGATCAGTATGTCGTATTCAGTAGCTCGAATTTGAAGGGCCAAACGGAAAAATTCTTTTTTGCTGTTGCGATGTTTTTCCTCAAAGAGAATGATGTTGTCAATACTTAGATTTCCCTCTAAAACGGGCGTTGTAGATTTGTAAACCAAATAGTCAATTTGAGCATCGGGATAAGCCATACGCAAATTGTTGCATAAAATGCTGCTTATCAAAACATCGCCAATCATTTTTTGTTGTATAACCAGTATTTTCATAACATAAAAAAACCTCCCGTTGAAGGGAGGAATATACAATATTTTTTTGTTTTTAAAACAAATTAAACGGCTACGTCATATTCGCGTAAAGCATTATTTAAAGAGGTTTTCAAATCTGTTGAAGGTTTGCGGGTTCCAATGATTAAAGCACAAGGAACCTGAAAGTCTCCCGCTGGAAATTTCTTAGTGTAGCTTCCTGGAATCACTACTGAACGCGCAGGAACAAATCCTTTCATTTCAACTGGAGTTTCACCTGTAACATCAATAATTTTTGTTGAGGCAGTTAAACAAACATTAGCACCAAGAACGGCTTCCTTACCTACATGAACGCCTTCAACTACGATACATCGGGAACCAATGAATGCTCCGTCTTCAATAATTACCGGAGCGGCTTGCAACGGTTCCAGAACACCACCAATACCTACGCCACCACTTAAATGTACGTTTTTACCAATTTGAGCACAACTTCCTACGGTTGCCCATGTGTCTACCATAGTTCCTTCGTCAACATACGCACCAATGTTTACATAACTTGGCATCAAGATAACACCACTGGAAATGTAAGCACCATAACGCGCTACCGCATTAGGAACTACACGAATTCCTTTTTCAGCATAGCCTCTTTTTAGTAGCATTTTGTCATGGTATTCGAAAATTCCAGATTCCCATGTTTCCATTTTTTGAATAGGAAAGTACATCACCACGGCTTTTTTAACCCATTCGTTTACTTGCCAATTATCTCCTACTGGCTCTGCAACACGCAATTTTCCGGTGTCTAATAATTCAATAACTGCTCTGATAGCATCAGTGGTTGTCGTTTCTTGTAACAAAGCACGGTTTTCCCAGGCTTGTTCTATAATGGGTTGTAATAGATTCATTTTTGATAGATTTTTGACAAAGATAGGATTTTTAACCAAAAGCAAAAAAGCAAAACGGGTTGAAAATGTTACAGATTTAACTTCTTGTTTGATTGCCTTTTTACAAACAGTAAGATTCGGTTTTTACTTTCCAAAAAGTCCTATCTTTGTACATCAAACAAAAAGATTATGGAAACAATTAGATTAGAATTTCAACCAAAAATAAAAGCCAAAATTTTGGAGTTATTAAGTTCGTTTTCATCGGATGAACTAAAAATTGTTCAGGAAAGGTCAACTTTTGAAGAAGAAAAAAGAATGTTACAGTCCAGAATTGATAAAATTGATGATGGAACTGCAGTGTATTCTAGCTTTGAGGAGCTAGATGTTTTGCTGGAAAAAACCATATCAAAATATGAGGATTAAATTAACTATCGAATTTAATCACGATTTGGAGGATATAATTGATTTTATTTCTAGAGACAAACCACTTGCTGCAAGAAAGTTTAAAATTGCATTAATAAAAAACATAAAAAAAGATTTGCAGCGGCCATTTCTTTTCAAAAAGTCAATTTATTTTGGAGATGAGAATATAAGAGATTATGTTTTTAAAGGTTTTACAGTTATTTTTAAAGTTGATATTGAGCTTGAAACTGTTTCAGTTGTGGCAATTTTGAAACACAGAAATTCATTATAAATAAAAAGATTATGGAAACAATTAGATTAGAATTTCAACCAAAAATAAAAGCCAAAATTTTGGAGTTATTAAGTTCGTTTTCATCGGATGAACTAAAAATTGTTCAGGAAGATCCTGATTTCGATGAAAATAAGCGGAAACTAGATATTTCTTTGGCTAAGATTAAAGATGGAACAGCAAAATTTTACACATCTGAAGAGATAAATGCTATACTTGAGGAAACAATTTCTAAGTATGAGAATTAAGTTTCAAGATGATTTTTTGTTTGAATTAAATAGTCAGATTTATTATATTTCGAAAAATAAGCCTGTTGCTGCTAGGAAGTTTAAAAATGATTTATTGCGAAATATTCAAAAAGATTTAAAACAACCTTTTCTTTTTAAGAAATCTAGATATTATAACGATAAAAATATAAGAGATTATGTTTTTAAAGGCGATACTATCATTTATTATATTAATGAGGCTGAAAACTCCGTTTCTGTCTTTGGTCTTATTAAACACAAACATTCTTTATAAATGCCAAGAATTCTCGCCATAGATTACGGACAAAAACGAACCGGAATAGCGGTTACCGATGAAATGCAAATTATTGCTTCGGGATTAACAACCATTGCATCAGCCACAGCCATTACTTTTTTGAAGGATTATTTTACCAAAGAAAAAGTCGAAGCAGTTCTTATTGGCGAACCCAAACAAATGAATGGCGAACCTTCAGAAAGTGCTTCAATAATTAAAGGTTTTGTTACCCATTTTACTAATCATTTTCCGGATATGAAAGTCATTCGGGTGGATGAACGGTTTACTTCAAAAATGGCTTTTCAATCCATGATAGACAGCGGTCTTAGTAAAAAGCAACGTCTTAATAAAGCACTTATTGACGAAATTTCGGCAACGATAATGCTACAGGATTATTTGACCAGAAAACGATTTTAAAAATAGTGCGAAAAAGCTGTTTTTTTGCTAAAACGAGTTGATAAATGTAACTTTTACGGCAAGATTTA
This sequence comes from Flavobacterium sp. W20_MBD1_R3, assembly GCF_052119725.1. Classification (NCBI taxonomy): domain Bacteria; kingdom Pseudomonadati; phylum Bacteroidota; class Flavobacteriia; order Flavobacteriales; family Flavobacteriaceae; genus Flavobacterium; species Flavobacterium sp. W20_MBD1_R3. The sequence goes on along the minus strand of NZ_JBGQOR010000003.1, from coordinate 226,503 downwards.
TACTTTTTTTTGCAATTTTATATTTTACCTTTGTACTTTAAAATATAATTATGTCTGACACAACCATACGTACAAAAAGTGAGGTAGTTCTTATTGGAGCCGGAATTATGAGTGCCACTCTAGGCTTAATCCTAAAGGAACTGCAACCCGATATAAAAATTGAAATTTACGAGCGATTAGATAGAGCCGCTGCCGAAAGTTCTGATGCGTGGAACAATGCCGGAACGGGACATTCAGCTTTTTGTGAGCTCAACTATACTCCTGAAGGTCCTAATGGAAGTATTGATCCAAAAAAAGCGATTAGTATAGCAGAATCTTTTGAAGTTTCCCGACAGTTTTGGGCGTATCTTGTTCAAGAAAATATAGTTCCCTCTCCTGAAAATTTCATTAAAAGTATTCCTCACATAAGTTTTGTCTGGGGAGAAAAAAATGTAGCGTATCTTCAGAAAAGATTTACAGCCTTGCAGCCTAATCCTCTTTTTAAGCAAATGGAATTTAGTACTGATTTTGCAGAATTAAAAAAATGGATGCCTTTAGTTATGGACGGAAGATCTGAAGATGAAAAAGTTGCTGCTACCTCCATGGCAATTGGTACAGACGTTAATTTTGGAGAATTGACTCGAAGTATTTTTGGCTATTTAAGCAATTTAGAAGGGGTGACAATTCATTTTAATCATGAAGTTCAAAAATTAAAGCAAAGAGAAGATAAATCTTGGAGAATAAAAATTACTGATATGGCTTCTGGCCAAAAGAGAAAGGCATACTCCAAATTTGTTTTTATTGGTGCTGGCGGTGGTTCCTTGCCTTTACTAGAAAAAGCAAGTGTGCCGGAAGGAAAAGGGTATGGAGGTTTCCCTGTGAGCGGACAATGGCTAAAATGTACAAATCCTGAAGTGATTGCAAAACATCAGGCAAAAGTATATGGAAAAGCCAGTGTGGGAGCACCACCTATGAGTGTTCCGCATATTGATTCCCGCATGATAAATGGAGAAAAGGCATTGCTTTTTGGTCCTTTTGCTGGTTTTTCGACTCGGTTCTTAAAAAATGGTTCCTATTCCGATTTACCATTATCGATAAAACCGAATAATATTATTCCAATGTTAGCCGCTGGTATTAAAAATATTCCACTTACAAAATATTTAATAGATCAAGTTCGCCAGTCCCCAAAAGACCGTATTAATGCATTGCAGGAATATGTTCCTGGAGCAAGATCTAAGGACTGGGTTTTAGAACGAGCAGGACAACGCGTGCAAGTAATCAAAAAAGACGAAAAAGAAGGAGGAATACTGGAGTTTGGAACCGAAGTAATAACAACAGCGGATGGGTCTTTGTCTGTTTTACTTGGTGCTTCTCCCGGAGCTTCAACGGCAGTTTCTATCATGGTAGACTTGGTTGGAAGATGTTTTAAAGAGGAGATGGCAACGGCAGAATGGCAGGAAAAATTAAAAAAAATGATTCCATCTTATGGACAAAATCTGAATGAAAACCCTATTTTTTTAGAGCAAATAAGAAAAGAAACCGCAGAAGTTTTAAAATTAAATAATTAGAAATTCAGGCTACTATAAAAAGCGGTTAAATTAGATTTTATTCTTTTTTAACCGCTTTTCTTTTTAAGATTTTTGAAGTGCTGTAGTAGTTTTTAAAATATTTTCAGATAAACTCGTTAGCCAAATTAGCTGTTCGATAATTAATTGTGCCTCTTGCATTTTCAGTTGGAATGCTTTGTCATCGATTGGAATTCCTTCTTTTAATTCTCGTTCACGGATGTTCTTTAATTCCGAGAAACGCAGTGCTAGATCTTCTTTTGGAAGGTTTTCTCTCCAGTCTGAACCATTATCCTTCAAAAGGGCTACCGCATTGTCTAGGTTTTTAATTACAGTTTCCACTACAACATTAAAAGCTTCCGATGCTGAAGTTGTTTTGTGGGATTGTATATATGTACCTAAAGAGGCTAATGAGGAGAGTAAAGAGTGATTTAGAACGGTTAGTTTATATACGTTCGGCAGATGTGTTTGTTTTGATTTGGGCTCTTGCGCCATTCTTTGAAAAGAAGCCATTAAATTGCCAATTTCGACAAAAGCATTTTTTCGAGCTAAGCGATAGGATGTTGAAACGCTTCCTTTCTTATTGTAAAAAACGGAAATTTCTGTAAGATAACTTTGATTGGCTTTGATAGATTTTTCTAAATACATGGGCATGTTCAAAAATTCCCAAGAGGGCCATAAAAAATGATTTGCCAAAAAAGCGAGAGTAGCGCCCACCATGGTATCTAGAATTCGAAATTGAACGAGATTGCTAATATTAGGAGTTACAATTCCATAAACAAAAACTACATACATGGTGATAAATGTCGCACTGACTTTGTAATTTACTTGGGTAAAAGAGAAACCTAAGAGCATACAAATAATACAAAAAACACTGATAATAATATTGTCTTTTATAAAGTAAAGAATTCCAAAGGCAATTAGTCCACCTAAAACAGTACCTAATATTCTATGAAAAGTACGCTGCTTAGTCAAGCCATAACCCGGTCTCATGATAACGATAATAGTCAATAAAATCCAATAGACATTATCGAAAGGTAATATTTTTCCGCAAATAAATCCAACTAATAGCGTTATTGTTAGTCGCAACGAATGCCGGAATATTGTACTGGAAAAACTAATGTTTTCTGTCAGAGTGCGCAAGAGATAATACTGCGGCGTTAAGAATTTTTCTAAATCGGTATCAATTCCCTTAAAATCCTTTAAATTAAAAACTAAGGTGAAAGCACGCTCTACAACTTTTATTTTCTCTACTTGTTTTTCGGCATATTCTAGCATAGTGGTAAGCATAAAAACACCTTCGGAAGCGGAATTTACTCCTAAATCCTTTTCATAATCAGTAATTGCCAGATGCAAGGCATTTAAGTCAGTAAGCAAGGTGTGTTTTGGAATGTAATTAGTTCGTTTTTTTACACTTTTGGATAACTGCTTTAAACTAGCGGCCAAGTTATACGCTAAGTTTTGATAGGTCGATAGCACTTTTGGTTGATTATCAAATTTTTGATTTAATTTATCATGGTCAAATGCGGTGGACAGTGCTACTTCAAGAATTTCGACTAATGCTATAAAAACAAGTAACATTTTTCGGTTTTGATTTGACGAACCATCGCTGCTGTGGCTATTAATCAAGACTTCTCTAATATTTTGATGAATGGTATTCAACTCGACCTGCAGGTTCAATTGTTTTTCAATAATTGCTTTTTTATCGGTATTTAAGGTCCACAAATCACCTCTTAGTTTTAAATATTTAGCCGTGAGTTTGATGCATTCCGCAATTTGTAATTCGATGTATCGATTGGGTCTGATGTAGTGAAAAGTAAGTGAAACTAGCAGATAGAATAGTCCTCCAACAAGAATTAAACCAGAATGTTGTAGCATTTCCCAGCCGGTATTGATTCTTCCAAAGGCCAATGAAACTGAAATTAGAGCAGAAAAAGAAACCATTGTAGCGCGCTGTCCGTAAACGGCAAGCATCGATATAAGGAAAATTAAAACGGCTAAAAAAGGATAAAAAATCCATGAATAAGGAAAGACTAGGTTGACCATCAAGTTTACACCAGCAACAAGAACCACAGCCACAAGAATTCCGTTGATTTTATGTTTTAAACTGCTGGGAATATCGCTGGGGTAAGTAAAAAAGGCTCCGAGAGCAATGGTAAAGCCTATTTCAAATTTACCTAAAAAAGAAAATAGTACCACGGGAATCACTGTGGCAATAGTCACTTTTAGTGCATTAGTAAAGTAGGTTGTATTGGTAAATTTTTTAATTTTATAAATCATACTCTTGTATAGGTCCCAAAGGTAGGGATTGTAAGAATTTTTCAAAGGAATAATAAAGGACTTTTAAACTAAATTTAAATAGTGACGAATTATCATAAGAGGATTATTCATTGTCTATTTTTTTACTATTTTTGCACACTGAATTAAAAGAGAACTTTTTTCTATTTTAATAGCTAATATTTAATACAACACGAATGATTTTACCAATTATAGGATATGGCGATCCCGTCTTAAGAAAAACAGGAGAAGTTCTTTCACCGGAACATCCAAATTTGACAGAAACCATTGCTAATATGTATGAGACCATGTATAATGCTTATGGTGTGGGACTTGCTGCGCCACAAGTTGGATTAGCATTTCGTTTATTTGTAATCGATACAACTCCTTTTAGCGATGACGAAGATTTGAAAGATGCAGAACAAGAGGAATTAAAGGGATTCAAAAAAACGTTTATCAATGCAAAAATGATAAAAGAAGAAGGGGAAGAGTGGTGTTTTAATGAAGGTTGTTTGAGTATTCCTGACGTTAGAGAGGATGTTTACCGAAATCCCACGATAACAATTGAGTATTGCGAAGAAGATTTTGTAATGAAAACAGAAGTTTTTGAAGGATTAATCGCTAGAGTAATCCAACATGAGTATGATCATATTGAAGGAATATTATTTACTGATAAAATTTCATCATTAAAAAAACGGTTGATTCAAAAGAAACTGAAGAACATCATAGAAGGCAAAACATTCCAAGATTACCGAATGAAATTTTTTGCAAAAAAGGGAAGGTAAAATAAATTTACAGCTTCGCTTGGTATGATTTTTGGTTTTAAATAAAAAATAAATAAGTCAAATTCTTAATAATAATTACACAAAACATGAATTTAGAAAAAATATTAGCCATTTCTGGTAAACCAGGTTTATATGTATTGAAAGTGCAAACAAGAACTGGCTTCGTAGCAGAATCATTGGCAGACGGAAAAAAAATTACAGTAAACTTGAAAAGTAATGTGAGTTTATTATCGGAAATTTCGATTTATACGTATGAAGGCGAAAAACCATTAGCTGAAATCATGCAAAAAATTGCAGATAAAGAAAATAAAGGTGCTGCACTTTCTCATAAAGAAGACAATGCTAAATTGATGGATTATTTCAAAGAAATTTTACCAGATTATGACGAAGAAAGAGTGTATCCTTCTGATATCAAAAAAGTTTTAAACTGGTACAACATGTTGCAAGCAAAAGGATTAGTAACTGATGAGGTTGCAGCAGTTGCAGTGCCAGAAGAAGTTGCTGCCGTTGCCGAAGAAACTCCTGAAGCTGAAGTGAAAGCTCCTGCAAAAAAAGCTAAAGCTAAAAAAGAATAATTAAAATTTAAAATACTATTTAATCCTGTTCGGTTATTTTCTGAACAGGATTTTTTTATTTTTACCAAAAACAATTTCTGATGAATTCAAGACAAAACCAGCTGCAAGCTTTTGAAAGATTATTAGACATCATGGATGATTTGCGCGAAAAATGTCCTTGGGACAAAAAGCAAACTATGCAAACCTTGCGTCATCTTACCATCGAAGAAACGTACGAATTAGGAGATGCGATTTTAGATAACGATTTAAACGAGGTCAAAAAAGAATTGGGTGATTTGTTGCTGCACATTGTTTTTTATGCCAAAATAGGAAGTGAGACCAACGATTTTGACATGGCTGATGTGTGCAATGAAATTTGTGAAAAGTTGATTCATCGTCATCCGCATATTTATAGTGATGTGGTTGTGAAAGATGAGGAGGAGGTAAAACAAAATTGGGAAAAACTTAAACTGAAAGAAGGTCGGAAATCCGTTTTGGAAGGAGTACCAAAGAGTTTACCTGCATTAGTAAAAGCTAGCCGAATCCAAGATAAAGTAAAAGGAGTGGGATTTGATTGGGAGGAATCACATCAGGTTTGGGATAAGGTTCAAGAAGAATTAGACGAATTACAAGTTGAGGTTGAAGCAGGTGATCAGGATAAAATTGAAGCCGAATTTGGAGATGTTTTGTTTTCGATGATTAATTATGCACGATTTTTAAATGTAAATCCGGAAGATGCTTTGGAACGAACTAACAAAAAATTTATCAAGCGCTTTCAATATTTAGAAAGTAAAGCTGGAGAATTAGGAAAACCCTTAATGGACATGACTTTAGCTGAAATGGATGTTTTCTGGGAGGAAGCTAAGAAATTGTAGTGTTCAGTGTTCAGTATTTAGTGTTCAGTATTCTGTGTTCAGTGTTCAGTCTCTATGCGCAGGGATTAGTGTTCAGAGTTCAAAGTCTAGTTTGAGATTAATTTATAATTACCCATGTCAGAAAATAAAACCGAGTTAAAACGTTCTTTAGGATTAATAGATGCCACGAGTTTAGTTGCCGGCTCCATGATAGGATCCGGAATCTTCATTGTTACATCAGCCATGGCGAGAGATATTGGGTCTGCAGCCTGGTTATTGGTCATTTGGTTAGTCACAGGATTAATTACAGTTGCAGCAGCATTGAGCTACGGAGAATTGGCTGGAATGATGCCTAATGCGGGTGGACAATTTGTTTATATACAACGCGCTTATGGAAGATTAGTTTCTTTCCTGTACGGTTGGACTGTTTTCACGGTAATTCAAACCGGAGTTATTGCAGCGATTGCGGTTACTTTTGCGAATTATGCGGCGATCTTTTTTCCTGTTTTAGATCAAACTCTTTTTAGGATTGGCAATGGTTTTGTTTTTTCGTACCAAAAAGTATTGGCTATTTTTAGTATAATTCTACTTACTTATATCAATACAAAAGGTGTCGAAAGCGGAAAAACAGTGCAGTTGATCTTTACTTCGGCTAAATTAATTGCCCTTTTTGCATTGATTATTTTAGGATTGTATGTTGGTTTACAAACAGATGTTTTGTCCAATAATTTTGCAAACATGTGGGAAGCTAGCAAAACGGTAGTTAATCCTGACGGTACAATTACAGTAACAAAATTAGTGGGAATGGCTATTTTAGGCGCTGCTGGAGCAACAATTATTAATTCGTTATTTTCTAGTGATGCATGGAATAATGTGACTTTTATTGCCGGTGAAATTAAAGAACCTAAGAAAAATATTCCCCGAAGTTTGTTTCTAGGGACCTTAATTGTCACTGTTATTTATGTTTTAGCAAATCTAGCTTATTTGGCTTTGCTACCCATGCAAGGAACGATAAATGCCGCTGATATTGCCAGTAACGGAATCATGTTTGCCAGTAATGATAGAGTGGGGGCAGCCGCTGCAAGTATGATTATGGGTAATATAGGTGTATTTGTGATGGCTGGGTTGATCATGGTTTCCACTTTTGGTTGTAATAGCGGTTTGATTCTTTCTGGAGGACGATTGTTTTTTGCTATGGCAAAAGATGGATTGTTTTTTAAACAAGCAACTGAACTAAATAAAAATCAAGTCCCTGCTAAAGCGCTGTGGGTACAATGCATTTGGGCTTGTGTGCTGTGCGTTTCTGGAAAATTTGGAGATTTGCTTACCTACGCTACTTTTGCCTCATTGTTGTTTTACATCTTAACTATTTTAGGTGTTTTTATCCTTAGAAAAAAAGAACCAAATACAGATAGACCTTACAAAGCATTTGGTTATCCAGTTGTTCCCGCGCTATATATCATTGTGACATCAGCTATTTGTTTCACATTATTGATTTATGACACCTTCAATACAGGATTAGGTTTGTGTATTGTAGCGCTGGGGGTGCCAGTATATTATTTTGTGATGAATAAGAAAGAGCAAAATTAATGTGAAGCTATTCTGCTAATTTTTTTAAGGCATTAATATCTTTTAAAACAATTTTTTTACCTGTTAATTCAATTACCCCTAATTTTTTAAAATCAGATAGCAAACGGATGCAACTTTCGGTAGCTGTTCCAATTATGCTGGCTAGTTCATCACGTGAAAGCTGCACTTTTAGTGAATTATCATCGTTTTTTCCAAAAGTTTCGTATAAATAAAGAAGCGTTTCGGCTAACCTTTCTTTGACTGTTTTTTGTGCTAAATTTACCATGTGGTCATCAGAATCTTTTAGATCACCACAAATTGTTTTCATCACATTCATTGAAAACTGATTATTTTTGTCAAAATATCCCATCACTTCTGATTTTGGGATAAAACAAACTTGCATATCTTCGAGAGCTATGGCGCTTAGGTTTACCGGTTCGTCACTAATCATTGAGCGTTGTCCTAATAGTTCGCCTTTGGTAACCAATTTTACAATATGGTCTTTACCGTTTGCACTCAGTTTAGTCAGCTTGCAAATGCCGTCTTTGATGCAGTAAATACCGTTTACATTTGAGCCTTCTTCAAATATAATATCTCCTTTCTTAATAATATGGGATGTTTTGCAGTCAGAAAGTTTTATGAGTTCATCTTTAGTAAGTGCTTTTAAAGAACTGAATTCTCTTACGATACATTGTTCGCATTTACACATAATGTTTTGGATTTATTGGTAGAACAAAAGTAGCTCTTTAATATGACAAATATCATATTTTTAAGTGATTCAATGAATCACCTTTGTTCCAGGTAAAATGAGCATAGTTATGGACACACAAAACTGTTTCCATTGTGGATTAGATATTATAAAAGAAGACGAAATTATTTTTGATGATAAAAATTTCTGTTGCAACGGTTGTAAAACGGTGTATGAAATTTTTAGTCTGAATGACTTGACTTGTTATTATGATTTTGAAAAATCCCCTGGAGCAACTCCGCAAGATATTAATGGTAAATATGATTTTTTAGACAATGAAAGTATTGTATCCAAACTTTTGGAATTTCAAGAAAATTCAACCGCAATTATTTCACTTAACATTCCTCATATTCATTGTAGCTCGTGTATTTGGATTTTGGAAAATCTACAGCGTCTTCAAAAGGGAATAAGCACTTCGCAGGTTAATTTTCCTGAAAAGAAAGTGAGAATTACTTTTAATCCTGAAGAAGTTTCCATCAAAACGATTGTCTATTTGTTGAGTTCTATAGGCTATGAACCCTATATAAGTCTAGAAAATTATGAAACGGGATCAAATTCTGTAGATCGAAGTTTGACCTATAAATTAGGGGTTGCTTTCTTTTGTTTTGGAAATATAATGCTACTTTCTTTTCCTGAATATTTTGAAGTCAAGGAATATTGGCTGGATCAATACCGCGGTTTTTTTAGATGGTTGATTTTTATTTTAGCATTACCAAGTTTCTTTTATTCCGCCAGTGATTATTATGTGTCAGCCTATAAAAGTATAAAGTCTAAGATGCTTAATATTGATATTCCTATTGCTTTAGGAATTGTTGTAATGTTTGTTCGCAGTGCCTTTGATATTTTTATGGATTACGGTTCAGGCTTTTTTGATAGTTTAACGGGATTAATTTTCTTTATGCTTTTAGGGAAAATGTTCCAAATCAAAACCTATAGTTTTTTGAGTTTTGAAAGAGATTTTAAATCCTATTTTCCAATAGCGATTACCAAAATAAATGCAGATTTATCAGAGGAAAGTGTGGCAATCTACGATGTTGAAAAAGGGGATCGATTGCTCATCCGAAATCAAGAACTTATTCCGGTTGATGGTATTTTAATTTCAGAAAAAGCTGAAATCGATTACAGTTTTGTTACGGGAGAAGCAGTTCCTATTTCGAAAAAATCTGGTGATAAAGTATTTGCAGGTGGAAAACAAATAGGAAAAGTTATCGAAATGGAAGTTTTACATTCAGTTTCCCAAAGTTACCTGACACAATTATGGAGTAATGATGTGTTCCAAAAAAATGTAGAGCAAAAACACAAAACCATTACGGATCGTATTAGTCGGTATTTTACGCCAATTTTATTATTAATTGCATTTTCCGGATTTGGTTATTGGATTTTTATTGATGTTAATACTGCTTTTAATGTATTTACGGCAATTTTGATCGTTGCATGTCCTTGTGCTTTGGCTCTGACGGCTCCATTTACATTTGGGAACGTATTGCGTATTTTAGGCAAACAAAAATTCTATCTCAAAAATGCTTTGGTCATTGAACAATTAGCAAAAGTAGATACGATAGTTTTTGATAAAACGGGAACGATTACCACCAATAAAAAATCGAATATTTCTTTTGAATCCTCAGCTAACTCCTCCCAAGGAGGGGAGCTAAAAATAGTAGATACAAATGCAAATTTATTATTGATTAAAAACGCGCTTCGTGGATCAAACCATCCGTTGAGTAGAATGCTATATGATTTTTTACCCGAAACGAAAAGATTAAAAATCGATGATTTTGAAGAGATAACTGGGAAAGGAATTAAAGTAAAAATAGGAGGGAATACAATTCTAATTGGTTCTAAAGAATTTTGTACTCCGCCATTATTGGTTTCGTCTCCCTCTGCTTTAGATAGAGTTGGAGAAAGGACTTCGGTTCACATTAAGATTAATAATGTTTATTCCGGAAAATATATTTTTAATAATCAATACAGAGAAGGATTAGAAGAACTCTTTAAAAACCTAAGCAGCAAGTATCAAATCAAGGTCTTATCAGGTGATAACGAAGGCGAACGCGCCACTCTGGAGGAACTTTTGCCAAAAGGCACAGAATTGATTTTTAATCAGAAACCAGAACAAAAATTGCAATTTATTAAAAACTTGCAGGACGCTGGCAGTAATGTCATGATGGTTGGAGACGGTCTGAATGATGCAGGTGCTTTGGCCCAAAGCAATGTAGGTATTTCAATTTCTGAAAATGTGAATGTTTTTTCACCGGCATGTGATGCTATTTTGGATGCCAATGAGTTTCAAAAATTAAACTATTTCTTAAAATTATCTAAAAATTCCATAACAACCATTAAGATGAGTTTTGTACTCTCATTGTTGTATAATGTAGTAGGATTATCGTTTGCTATTACCGGTAATTTATTGCCTTTGGTGGCTGCTATTATTATGCCGTTAAGCACTATAACGATTGTCAGTTTTGTCACAATGATGAGCAGTTATTATGCCAGGAAAAAATAGCTTTTTAAGATTTGCTTTGTTTTGCTTTCACAAAAAATTAACATAAATCAATTAGTATGACAATTGTCATGTTATACTCGGAAACGTCGCAGTAACTTTGTTTACATAAATTAAGGTATGAGTGTCATTTATTTATTAATCTCCATCAGTATAATAGTCGCCATTGGTTTCTTTATTGCTTTTATTCGCGCAGTAAAAACAGGTCAATATGACGACGATTATACGCCATCAGTCAGAATGCTTTTTGACGATGAGCTCGTTAAGACTAAGGTCAAAAAAACAAACCCTAAAAAATCAACTACGCTTTAGAATGTAATTTTTTGACGACAGGTCATTGTACAATAAACAACTTTAAAAATAATTATAAATATGGAAATGCAGCAGTTTTATTATGACAACAAAATTGTAAAAAAATTCATTTACGCGACCATTGTATTTGGGGTGGTAGGAATGTTGGTAGGGCTTACGTTAGCCTTTATGTTCCTTTTTCCTAATATCACCGATGGTATTTCGTGGTTGAGTTACGGTCGGTTAAGACCTTTACACACAAATGCCGTTATATTTGCTTTCGTTGGGAATGCAATGTTTGCGGGTATTTATTATTCTTTGCAGCGATTGCTAAAAGCCAGAATGTTCAATGATTTTTTGAGTAATTTAAATTTTTGGGGTTGGCAATTAATTATTGTTGCAGCGGCGATTTCTTTGCCATTAGGATACAGTACATCTAAAGAGTATGCCGAATTAGAATGGCCAATAGATATTGCTATTGCTTTGATTTGGGTTGTTTTTGGTATCAATATGATTGGAACTATTTTAAAACGTAGAGAGCGACACTTGTATGTTGCGATCTGGTTTTACTTAGCTACATTCGTTACCGTAGCGGTTTTACATATCTTTAATAGTTTGGCTTTACCGGTATCTGGAATGAAGAGTTATTCTGTATATGCAGGTGTGCAAGATGCATTAGTGCAGTGGTGGTATGGTCACAATGCGGTAGCCTTCTTTTTGACAACTCCTTACTTAGGATTAATGTATTATTTTGTTCCAAAAGCAGCGAATAGACCAGTGTATTCATATAGATTATCAATTGTTCACTTTTGGTCATTAATTTTCATTTACATCTGGGCTGGACCACACCATTTATTATATTCTGCTTTGCCTAACTGGGCACAAAATTTAGGAGTTGCATTTTCAATTATGTTATTAGCTCCATCTTGGGGTGGTATGATAAACGGACTTTTGACCTTGAGAGGTGTTTGGGATAAAGTACGTGTAGAGCCTGTTTTAAAATTCTTCGTGGTGGCGATTACCGGATACGGAATGGCAACTTTTGAAGGACCAATGTTATCTTTAAAAAATGTTAATGCGATTGCACATTACACGGATTGGATTATTGCTCACGTTCACGTAGGTGCTTTAGCCTGGAATGGTTTTATGGCTTTTGGTATGATCTATTGGTTAGTTCCCAGAATGACAAAAAGTACTTTATATTCTCTTAAGTTAGCTAATTTCCACTTTTGGATTGGTACTTTAGGAATAATATTATATACAATTCCAATGTATGTTGCTGGTTTTTTACAAGCTTCAATGTGGAAACAATTTAATCCAGACGGAACCTTAACCTATGGTAATTTCTTAGAAACAGTAACGCAAATCATGCCAATGTATTGGATGAGAGCTATAGGAGGAACCTTTTACTTAATAGGTATGTTGACATTAGTGTATAATGTTATTCAAACTATTCGTTTTGGTTCTAAAATTGAAGATGAATTAGCAGAAGCGCCTGGTTTACTAAAAATTAGTTCTGGTCGAATTAAAGGAGAGAAATTCCACCCATGGTTAGAAAGAAAACCAATTCAGTTAACTATTTTGGCAACTATAGCAATTTTAATTGGTGGTGTCATCCAAATTGTTCCAACGATTATGGTGAAATCTAATATCCCAACCATTGCAAGCGTAAAACCATATTCACCATTAGAATTAGAAGGACGCGATTTATACATTCGTGAAGGTTGTGTAGGTTGTCACTCTCAGTCCGTTCGCCCTTTCCGTAGTGAAGTTGAACGTTATGGACCGCAATCTAAAGCTGGAGAATTTGTTTATGATCATCCATTCCTTTGGGGATCAAAACGTACGGGTCCGGATTTGTTAAGAGTTGGAGCTAAATACAATGACAATTGGCATTTTAACCACTTTTGGAATCCACAAAGTATATCTTCAGGTTCTATTATGCCCGGATATAAATGGTTGTTTGCCAATAAACCAATGGATATTTCTTTGACACAAAAGAAAATGGAAGTTATGGTTACCCTGGGAGTTCCTTATACCGAAGCGCAGATTGCAAGCGGTTTGGATGATTTAAGAAAACAAGCGATTGGAATTGAGGAAAATTTGAAAAATGATCCTGACTTTGTAAAAAGTTATAACGAAAGCAAGAAAAAAGCAGAAGCCAGAGGAGAAAAATTTGTTCCAATGAACGAAAGAGAAATCGTAGCCTTGATTGCTTACATGCAAAGACTGGGTACCGATATTAAAGTAAAAGATGTAGCTAAAAAATAGAAATTATGTTTGAACAAATAAAACACAATATGGAAACGATTGAAGGTGTGGCCATTTATCCCATCTTATCACTAGTAATCTTTTTCGCTTTTTTCGTAGGCTTAGGTTTATGGGTGTTCTCTTATAAGAAAGAGACAATTAATGAATTGAGTCAAATTCCATTGAGAGACAATTAAATAGTATAATTTTTAAAAAAATTAGAAAATGAAAAAATTAATTCCAGCATACGTAAGGGTACCTGTTATTTTATTTGCTGTTTTTGGCGCAATGGAATATCTAGTAGACTCCGGTAATAAACCAGCATTTATCAAGTTCCCAATGATATCTGTATTCTTACTTGTATTTGCTTTTCTTTTGATAGCAATCGAAATTACCATAAACGCAGTAGATACAATCACCTATCATTTGTTGACAGAAGAACAAAAAGTCAAAGCAAATGAGGTGAATAATCTGAGTTTTACAGAGAGTGAATGGTATAAAAAGCTAGTGATACGTTTTACTAAAACGGAATCCGTTGACGAGGAGGGTCAATTACTAATGGACCATGATTACGACGGTATAAAAGAGTTGGATAACAATTTGCCTCCTTGGTGGGTATATTTATTTTATGGTTGTATCGTGTTTGCTCTGGTCTATATGGTCCGATTTGAAGTTTTAGGTGCCGACAATCAAGAAATGGAACTAAAAAAAGAAATCGCTCAAGCTAAAATTGATATCGCTGAATACATGAAAACTGCTCCAGATATGATGGACGAAAAAACAGTTACGCTGTTGACAGATCCTGCAGATTTAGCTGCTGGTAAAGAAATTTACACAAATAATTGTGCCGCTTGTCACAGAGCTGATGGTGGTGGGCAGATAGGTCCTAACCTGACCGATGATAAGTGGATTTTAGGAGGAGGAATAAAAAACGTATTTCATACTCTCGTAAATGGTGGACGTGACGGAAAAGGAATGATCTCATGGAAAGGAACACTGAAACCAAAAGAAATGCAAAAAGTAGCTAGCTACATTCTATCCTTAAAAGGAAGTAATCCGCTGGATGCTAAGGCTGAAGAAGGAGAAGTATGGGTCGAAGAAAATGTTACCGTTGCAGTTAAATAACAATTATAAACACAGGTTTTTATTTAGCTTAAAATGTTACTAGTTATTTAAACTTGTGTTTTTAAATAAAAAAAAATGTCAAAATTACCAGACGAAGCGTTTAGAGATACAATTGGGACTATAGATGAAGAAGGAAATAGAAAATTTATTTTTCCTAAAAAGCCTTCCGGTAAGTTTTATGATTACAGGAAATGGGTAAGTTATTTTTTGCTGATTGTACTTGTTGCAAACCCTTTTATAAAGATAAATGGGAATCAGTTCATGATGTTCAATATATTAGAACGAAGGTTTAACATTTTTGGATTTCCGTTTTGGCCGCAAGATATTTATTTATTTGTCCTTATTATTATCGTAGGAGTTGTTTTTGTAATTCTATTTACCGTGATATTTGGTCGTATTTTTTGTGGTTGGATTTGTCCGCAAACTATTTTTTTAGAAATGGTTTTCCGCAGAATTGAATACTGGATTGAAGGAGATCGTGGTGCCCAAATTCGTTTAGAAAAACAAGAATGGAACGCAGAAAAAATTAGGAAGAAAGCAATTAAGTGGACCATCTTTTTAATTATTTCCTTTTTTATAGCCAATGTTTTTTTAGCATATCTGATCAGTAGTGATAAGTTGCTGCTAATGATTGAAGAAGGACCTGAAAATCATGTTAGTACACTGGTTTCTTTATTGATTTTTACAGGAGTTTTCTACTTCGTTTTTGCCTGGTTTAGGGAGCAAGTTTGTATCATCGCCTGTCCATACGGAAGATTACAAGGCGTTTTATTAGATGACAAGTCAATCAATGTTGCATATGATTTTGTTCGTGGAGAAAAAGTAGCAGGCAGAGCTAAATATAACAAACAGGAAGATAGAGTTGCAAGTGGCAAAGGCGATTGTATTGATTGTAAACAATGCGTAAATGTATGCCCAACTGGAATTGATATCCGAAACGGAACTCAATTGGAGTGTGTCAATTGCACGGCTTGTATAGATGAGTGTGATACAATTATGGATGGTATTGGATTGCCAAAAGGACTGATTCGTTATGCCTCTGAAGATGAAATTGAGAAAAATATCAAGTTCAAGTTTACGCCAAGAATGAAAGGCTATTCTGCTATGCTGTTTATCTTAACAGGGATACTAGTTGGATTATTATTTTTGCGTAGCGATGTTGAAGCCATTATTTTGAGATTACCGGGTCAGTTATTTGAACACAAAGGTGATAATATCAGTAATATTTATACTTTTAAAATTATCAATAAAACGAATAAGGATTTCAATGATATTCATTTTAAATTGGTAAACATCAAAGGAACTTTAAAGATAGTAGGAAAACAAGAGATAAAAATACCAAAACAAGGTATGAATGGTGGTTCTCTATTTATTGAAATCAATCAAAACGTCTTAGAGAGCGATAAAACGAAGTTGAAAATTGAGGTATATAATGGAGATGAAAAAATTGAAACGAGCACGACTAACTTTCTAAGTCCGCGAAGTTTTGATTAATATCCTCACATTTAAGACTATAATTTATTAAAAAAAAGATCATGAAAATTAGCTGGGCAACAGGAATCGTAATCGCTTTTAGTTTATTTATTTCTTTCATCTTGTATTTTGTATTTACGGTACAATCTAATTCAAAATATGATAATGAATTGGTTGTAGAAGAGTATTACAAGCATGATGCACATTATGGAGATGAGATGAAGCGCGCTCAAAACGTTATGAATTTAGCCCAAAAACCGGCAATAAATGCTGTTTCTGCAGGAATTGAAATAGTATTTCCTGAAGTTTTTGTACCTAAAAACATCAAAGGTAAAGTGTCCCTATATAGACCGTCTAACAAAAAATTAGATTTTGAAATTCCGATTTCATTATCTGGTGCTACTACTTTGCTCATACCTAAAAAAAGTTTGGCAGGCGGTCGATGGGACATTAATATGGAATGGCAGTACGATGGTAAATCGTATTTGTCAAAAAAAACACTTTATATCAATTAGTCATAAAGTCAAAGGCCTGAAGGTTTATTATGACTTTAGGCAATAGACTTTAGAACATTAGACAAAAAAAATGCTGTATACTGCCTTTATTTTTGGGTTAATAAGTAGCTTTCATTGCATTGGAATGTGTGGTCCTATTGCAATGATGTTGCCCGTTGACAGAACAAACCAAACTAAAAAAGCAACGCAAATTATGACCTATCATTTGGGGAGATTATCGGCTTACGGTACGATAGGTTTTGTATTTGGATTGTTAGGAAAAGGTTTTTTTATGGCAGGTTTGCAGCAAAATTTATCCATATTTATTGGTGTCGCTATGATTATTGTAGTCTTAACTCCAGAAAAACTTTTCGCAAAATATAATTTTTCAAAACCAGTTTTTAAATTAATTTCTAAAATAAAAACTGCTTTAGGAAGTCAGTTTAGAAACAAAAGTTACAAATCGTTATTTACAATTGGTTTATTAAATGGGTTTTTGCCTTGCGGAATGGTTTATGTTGCCTTGTTTGGCGCCATTGCTATGCAAAGTGAAAGTCGAGGAGTTTTGTACATGATTTTGTTTGGTTTAGGAACCGTTCCTATGATGAGCAGTGTCGTGTATATTAATTCGTTTTTAACAGTGCCCATGCGAAACAAAATCCAGAAAGCGATTCCTTACGTCGCCGTTTGCATTGGTTGTTTGTTTATTTTAAGAGGATTGGGATTAGGAATTCCGTATATCTCTCCTTCTAACATGAGTTTGTTCATTCAAGCAGACCCAAATTGTCACTAACTTTAAGCTCTTAGATGATATGAAATAGCACGCCATTTTGCATGCTTTTTTATTTTTTTAAATTTATAAAACATTAAATTGTCATCGAAAATAATGCTGTTTCTGGTGCTTTTCTTTTTAAACGTAAGTCAAATGCCATACAAACATTTCGTACGTAAGGTTTCCCTTTTTCAGTTACGGTGATGGAATGGTCACTGATGATTAGTAATTCATCCTTTTCCATTTCTTTTAATTGAAGTACAATCTCAGGGATTTCAGTAAAGTAATCTTCTTTATTAATCCAAGAAGTTTGAAATTGGCACATTAAATTCAAAATGTGTTTTCGTATTGTAAGGTCTTCATTATTCAATAAATGTCCTCTAAAAACGGGTAAATTATTGGATTCTAATAATTTGTAGTACTCTTCTAAATTTTTTACATTCTGAGCAAAACTAAACCAGCTGTCGCTGATGGATGACACGCCTAATCCAAGCATTAATTGTGTTTTTGAAGAACTGTAACCCATAAAATTACGGTGTAACGTGCCATTGTGTAAAGCTTGATTTAAACTATCTGTTATTAGTGCAAAATGATCCATTCCTATTTCATGGTATCCATTTTCAAACAGTAGCTTTTTTCCAGTTTCATATAGCATTCGCTTTTTATCATCTTTAGGAATATCTTCATCGTTGAAACCTCGTTGTCCATTGCCTTTTATCCAAGGAACATGTGCATAACTATAAAATGCCAAGCGGTCAGGTTGCAAGGATTTTGTTTTTTCAATTGTATCAATGACATCCTCTATTTCCTGAAATGGTAATCCGAAAATTATATCATGACCAATAGAAGTATATCCTATTTCTCTTGCCCAAAACGTAACTTTTGCCACATTATGAAAAGGTTGCAAACGGTGAATTGCTTTTTGTACTTTTTCTGAATAATCCTGGACACCAAAACTTACTCTTCTAAAACCTAAATCATATAGCTTTTGCAAATGTTCATGAGAAGTATTGTTAGGATGACCCTCAAAACTAAACTCATGATCTTTGGCTTTTTTGGCACTAAGAAAAATACCATTAATTAAATCTTCTAAATTTTTTGTCGAAAAAAAAGTTGGAGTTCCACCACCCAAATGAATTTCCTTGATAATTGGTGTTTCTCCAAGAATGTTGCAGTACAAAGTCCATTCTTTTAGAACGGCATCAATATACGGATTTTCAACAGAATGATTTTTAGTGATGCGCTTGTTACAGCCACAAAAGGTGCATAAGCTTTCGCAAAAAGGCAAATGAATGTATAAACTGATGCCTTCAGAGGAGTTGCTTGTCACAAATGATTTCTTGAGTGTTTGGGTCCAAATTTCATTTGAAAAATCAGTTTCATCCCAATAGGGTACTGTAGGATAGCTAGTGTATCTAGGTCCAGGTACATTGTATTTTTGAATTAAAGAATTTTTCATGTAAAAATATTTAGCAATAGCCAAAAGTAGCATTACTACCAAAAATTAAAAATGATAATTATCATATTGAACTGCTCCAAGTTCAAAAAATTAGAATTTGAAAAAAAACAGATAAGAATTTTTCTTTAAAAGAACATCACTTTATAACGGGACAATCGAGGCTTTGTCCGACACATTAGACATTTAGCTAATGGTATTGTGAATTGAATATCTGTGCCATGACTTAGTTAATGATGATAAAAAGTTAAATTATATTAAACGAACGATTGCCACTTTTTAAGTTAATTCGGTATTCGAAATGGAATATCTAGCAAGTAATGCAATTGAAAAAGAAGTAAAATTGTCTTTTAGTACACTAATAACAATAAATTTCATGGTTAATTCAATGTGCAGCTTTGTTCTATTTTTGATATTTAAAGAAAGTTATTTGTAGTATGTTATTTTGACTATGATGAATCCTAAATATTTACATGTCAGTGTGTACAGCCTAGTATTGCAACAAATTTTTAATATTAAAAGGCTTTTTTCTAGACTAGTTTTTTTGTTGTGACCTGATTTTGGTGAATTATCGTAGTTCGGATTTTGTTGTTTAATCGAATATGGAGAATCCTAAACGAAAAAGTTATTTATACTCAATTAATCAACTTTATTATCAATAATAAATAAAAAAACCCGAAAATCAATGATTTTCGGGTTTTTTGTGGAGTCGCCGAGAATCGAACTCGGGTCCAAACAAGCAACTAAAAAGCTTTCTACGCGTTTATTTTCTGATTGAATTTTCGATGTTGTGTTAGGCCAGAAACAGCCACACCACACTTATCTTCTTAATTTTGAAATCCACCCGAAGCTCATGGAAATCTAGGTCTATTTTTACGGTTCTCCTGGACTGAACGCCACAAACCAAGGCTTTCAAGGAGAATCCAGCTTTCCTATCTGATAGGAACGTGGCGTAATCGTACTATAATTCGGATTATGCAGCTAAAGCGTAGTTATTTTCGCCGTGTAAAATGGTAAGATCTTATATTTACGAGCAAGGTCTCAATGCTCGACGTGCTTACTTATCAATTCGACTTGCTGTCAAAACCAGTCGACCCCTTTTTTGTTTTAAAAACCTAGAATTAAATTTCTAGTTTGCAAAGGTACACCTTTTATATGAATTTCTGATTGTGATGCCTCTAACATGATACAATAATGATGCCTTTCTTACTCATCTTTTAATTTGAACGGATAATCGCCAAATAATGGCGCTAATTTCCGAACGTCATACGTTTTTCTGGTAAATTTATTAGATAATGCTATGATCGTAACTCCTTCTTTTCTGAGCGTAATATAAGACGAAGTATTCCCGTGCCACCAACCGTTGTGAAAATAGAAATTTTGTCCCGTTTCCCAATTGACCATTCGAATTCCCAGACCGTAATTTTTGGTTCCTTTGCGTTCATTACTATAGGGTTTATAAACCTGACTTTGAAGCGCAGGCGTCAAAAAAGTAGGACTGTTCCGTGCTCTGTCAAATTTTAATAGATCACGGGGTGTTGAATAAATGTTTTTATCACCGTAAATGGCATCTAAATAATCTTTTCCTATTTCTACTTTATTTCCTTTGTACGAAGTAACTGCTGTATCCTTGTCTCTTTCATAATCAAAAACATAAGTATCTTTCATTTGTAAAGGCTTAAAAATAATTTTATCCATAGCTTCTTTGTAAGGAAGTTTAGTTATTTTTTCGATAATTAGCGCTAGAATAGCATAATTAGTATTGCAGTAACTGAAACGTGTATCGGGCTTAAACTCTAAACCAATATCCTTGGTTGCCATGATGGTCAATATATCTTGATTAGTAAGTATGTCATGCCTGTCCCAAACCGTTTTGTCCCGGTCTGTGAAATAAGCGTAATTGCGCATGCCACTTCTATGATTTAATAATGTTTTAATAGTAATGTCTGGATAGGGGAACTCTTTCAAAACTGTGTTTACCTTTTGATCTAATTGAATTCTATCAGCATTGACTAATTTTAAAATTGCGGTGGCAGTTATGACCTTGCTTACCGATGCAATATGTAACGATGTAGATTTATTTATTGATTTTTTAGCTCTATAGTTTGCGTAACCTTCGTATTTTTCATAAATAATTTGGCCATTTTTCGCCACTAAAAAGCTACCATTTGCGCTGTTATTTGGCCAATTTTTTTTATAAAAAGAATCAATGGCGTTCTTTTTAGCAGTTATATAGTTTGCCGTAAGTTTTGGCTCTAATTTATCTAAAGGCTTCATCTTTGGCAATGTATCCTTTGGTAGTTGCGCATCTTGTACCTCGACCTTCTTTTTCTCTTTGGCACAAGAACCCAAAATTAAAAAGAGGAGGCATATATGTAGTATATTTGTTTTTTTGATTGTGTTCATTTTTATAATGCTAGAAAGGCAAATATATAGAATCAATGTCTTTTCATACGTTGTTTATTCTAAACCTTAACAGTATTTTAGCAGTAGCCGATTCTAGTTTTTTGTATTAATTTGTGCTTCAGTGAATAGTAGTTTCTCGACAGCATTTTTAAATATCAAAAGAAGCACCACATTGTTTAAAATGTTATATTTGAAACAAAAAAGCATTTTAAAGTTGTATTAATGTTAATTAAAAGCATAAAATAAATATGAAATTTGGAATTTTAAAGGAAAGAAAAAATCCGCCCGACAGAAGAGTTGTTTTCTCACCAGATGATTTGATAAAATTCAAACAGCAGTTTACAAATAGCACAATTGAAGTCGAGCGTTCTACGATTAGAATTTTTAGCGATACAGAATATGAAGCACTAGGAATGGAAATGACCGATGATTTAAGTAATTGCGACGTTCTATTTGGAGTTAAAGAAGTGCCAGTAGAAAATTTAATCCCAAATAAAACCTATTTGTTTTTTTCACATACAATAAAAAAACAACCCTATAATAGACAATTATTGCAAGCTATTTTAGAAAAAAATATCGATTTGTATGATTATGAAACGATTGTTGATGATCAAAATCGAAGATTAATTGGTTTTGGAAGATATGCAGGAATAGTAGGGGCGTACAATAGTATTAGAGCATTTGGAATCAAATTTGAATTGTTTAAATTGCCAAAAGCCGAAACACTTTCAGGTAAAGAAGCGTTGATCACTCATTTAAAACGATTGATATTACCTCCCTTGAAATTTGTAATTACAGGAACTGGAAAAGTTGGAAAAGGAGCTAAAGAAGTTCTGGATGCAATAAAAATAAAGGAAGTTTCAGTAGCAGATTATTTAACTAAAAATTATTCGCAGCCGGTTTACACCCAAGTTGATGTGTTAGAATATAACATGCGCAAAGACGGACAGGTTTTAGATTATCTTGATTTTTATAATAATCCAAAGGAGTATATTTCTGATTTTGAAAAATTCACTACTGTCTCGGATATCTATATTACCGGACATTTTCACGCTAATGAGGCTCCGGTAATTCTGACACGTGAAATGCTGCAATCTAAAGATTGTAAAATTAAAGTGGTTGCTGATATTTCTTGCGATGTTAATGGACCTATAGCCTGTACGCTCCGATCATCAACAATTGCAGAACCCTTATACGGATATTTTCCAAGTGAAAATAAAGAAGTTGATGTTTTTCATCCAGCAGCAATTGTGGTCATGGCCGTTGATAATTTACCTTGTGAATTGCCAAAAGATGCTAGCGAAGGATTTGGAGAAGTAGTACTGCAGCAAGTACTTCCCGCTTTCTTCAACGGAGATAAAGACGGTATTTTACAAAGAGCTAAAATTACCGAAAAAGGAAAACTTACGCCACGATTCAGTTATTTACAAGATTTTGTTGATGGAAAATAAGTTTTAATACTTTCAATACTAATAAAACCTGCCACAGAAAGTTGCAGGTTTCTTTATGAAATCGAAAGAGACGAAGAATCCCAATGTCACAGATTTATAAGTAAAGCTATCTATTTTAGTCTATTTACTTTTTAAAACTAAAAATTTTTTCTTCTAATGTTACAGGGGAGCAATTTATTTGTTACAAATAAATAGAAGAACAGTTGTAAGATTTTAAGTTTGTCCATAGGAATTGTGTACTTTCAGTTCACAATGTTTTGTATTTGTTAGAAATATTATAAATCAATTAACACTACACAATTTTTGGCTCGAACTGAAATGATTATTTTTGTGTAAAGAAGAAATTTATAATGACAAAAAATATTCCATTTTCCGTATTAGAATTAGCATTGATATCGCAAGATAATGATGCTGCTGAAACACTACAAAAAACAAAGAAGGTAGCGCAACTCGCAGATAGTTTAGGATATAAGCGATTTTGGTTAGCGGAACATCATAATATGGCTCATGTGGCCAGTACAGCAACAGTTGTTTTGATTGGTTATATTGCTGGTCAAACGCAAAATATTCGGGTAGGTTCAGGTGGCATTATGTTGCCAAATCATGCGCCCTTAATTATTGCAGAGCAATTTGGTACCCTCGAAATATTATATCCAAACCGAATTGATTTAGGATTAGGCCGAGCACCGGGAACCGATGGATTAACCGCACAAGCAATTCGGAAAGATTTTTTTGAGCAATCGCAACGATTTCCTCAAAATGTGACAGCACTGCAAGAATTTTTATCGGAGGATAATGCCACTGCAAAAGTGCGCGCTTTTCCCGCCGAAGGTACTAAAGTTCCTATTTGGATATTAGGATCGAGCATGGATAGTGCTGCTTTGGCTGCTGCCAAAGGATTGCCTTATGCCTTTGCAGGACATTTTGCACCAAAGCAAATGCATCAGGCATTCGAATTTTACAGAAACAATTTTGAACCTTCAGAATTTTTAGACGCACCCAAAACGATGGCTTGTGTCAACGCAATAGCCGCAGATACTGATAAAGAAGCAGAGAAATTATCGACTAGTTTGACTCAAATGTTTCTTAATCTGATTCGGAATGATAGAAGACCCTTACAGCCACCATTAGATTCGATGGATGGAATTATGAGCGAAGAAGAACATTTTCACGTAAACCAAATGACTGCTTGTTCTTTTGTGGGAAGTAAAAATAAAGTAGCGGTCGAATTAGAACAGTTTATGGATTACACAAAAATTGACGAATTGATGATTACCAGTCCAATTTTTGATCATGAGGACAAATTGAAAAGCATTCGAATTATGAAGGAAGTAATGGATATAATTAATAAGAAATAGAATCTGTGGAACTTTATTAGAACTTATAGGACTTATCTGATCAGAAATTGTTACCATATAATTTACGTAAGTTTATTTAATGAAAACTAAATTAATATATTTTGCTATTAGAATATAAATTTATAACAAGAAACCCTGCAACGTTACATTGCAGGGTTTTTTAATTTGCAGCTGATTAGTAATAATTAACAATTCAGTATTGAAAATTAATTATTTCAAGCTTCCCACCATATCTTCTGGTTTAACCCAAGCATCAAAATCTTCTGAGGTTACGTATCCTAAACGAACAGCTTCCTCTTTTAGTGTTGTTCCGTTTTTGTGTGCAGTTTGAGCAATTTCAGCTGATTTGTAATAGCCAATTTTAGTATTCAAAGCCGTAACTAACATCAATGAATTATCAACTAATTCTTGAATACGTTTGTAGTTTGGCTCGATTCCTTGCGCGCAATGTTCATCAAAAGACATACAAGCATCACCCAGCAATCGTGCTGATTGCAAGAAATTTGCAGCCATTAATGGTTTGAAAACATTCAATTCATAATGACCTTGCATTCCTCCAACAGATATTGCAACATCATTCCCCATCACTTGTGCGCAAACCATAGTCAATGCTTCACATTGCGTTGGGTTCACTTTTCCCGGCATGATAGAAGAACCAGGCTCATTTTCTGGAATAATGATTTCTCCAATTCCGGAACGTGGCCCAGAAGCTAGCATACGAACATCATTAGCTATTTTATTCAATGAAACTGCCAGTTGTTTTAGCGCACCATGAGTTTCTACTATGGCATCGTGTGCTGCTAATGCTTCAAATTTGTTTTCAGCAGTTACAAATGGATGTCCTGTAAATTCAGCTATATATTCGGCTACTTTTACGTCATATCCTTCTGGAGTGTTTAATCCAGTACCAACAGCCGTACCGCCTAAAGCTACTTCTGATAAGTGAGCTAATGTATTTTTAACGGCTTTTAATCCGTAGTTCAATTGCGCTACATATCCTGAAATTTCTTGTCCTAAGGTAAGGGGAGTTGCATCCATTAAATGTGTCCGACCTATTTTAACTACAGTATTGAATTCAGTTGCTTTAGCATGAAGCGTGTCTCTTAATTTTTCTACTCCCGGAATAGTAACTTCTACTACGGCTTTGTAGGCTGCAATGTGCATCCCTGTTGGAAAAGTGTCATTTGAAGATTGTGATTTATTCACATCATCATTGGCTTTTATAAATTGTTCGCCTTCGCCAATGTTAAATCCTTTTAGGACTTGCGCGCGATTAGCAACTACTTCGTTTACGTTCATGTTACTTTGTGTACCAGAACCTGTTTGCCAGATCACTAATGGAAATTCATCATCTAGTTTACCAGCTAATATTTCATCACAAACGGCAGCAATGGCATCTCTTTTTTCAATTGGCAAAACTCCTAAATCACAATTGGCGTAAGCCGCTGCTTTCTTGAGATAAGCAAAACCTTGCACAATTTCTTTTGGCATCGATGCTGATGGACCTATTTTAAAATTGTTGCGGGAACGTTCTGTTTGTGCACCCCAGTATTTGTCAGCTGGAACTTGCACTTCACCCATGGTGTCTTTTTCTATTCTGAATTTCATTTTGTTGTTATTTAAAAATAATTATGTTGTTTTATACATTTTATAGCCCGGATGGCAGCGGAAATCCTTTTCTTTTTATTTTCAAAAAGAAAAGATTGGAGTGAACAGCGGGAAATAGCTCCAAACTCTGAGCTCAAAAATACGGATAATTCCTTTTTTATAAAAATTGATTGGTAGTTTTTATGCTTTTTAATTGGTACAAAAAAGAATTAAACTTACATTTGTGGCTACATTCAAAATTCCGGAAAACATGTTTGAATTTTCACAGTACTTAGGCTTTTTACTTTTCTTAACCATTCTTACTATAGGATTTTGGTTAATGTTTTTTCTAGTTGGTTTCGTATCCTATTGGGTAGGAGGAGCAAGTTGGGAAGCATTCAAGGAGAAAAGAGCAAAAAAGAAGCAAGAGCAATCAGTATAATCTGTTTGTTAAATAAAAAAAGGACTCCTGTAAAAGAGTCCTTTTTTTATGCCTATTATTTTTCATTGTACAAATAGATAAAACGAAAAAAAAGGGACTCTTTTACAGGAGTCCCTAAATTTTTATCCTTGATAATCGCCTTCGTTATCCCCTTGATTTCTTTTAGGTTGTTCTCTTTCGTTTTTAGGTTTGTTAAAACGATAGGTAAATGACAAGCTAAACTGTCTTACTCTCCATTGCATTTCACTGTAGGAGTTAGCAAATCCAGGAAGATTCGTTTCCATCATTCTTTTTCTGGAATTAAATACATCGCTGATGTTAAATGAAAGTGTTCCTTTTTCTTTTAAAATATCTTTACTGAACGCTAAGTTGGCACTAATAATTCCTAAACGTCTTCCTTGAGCACTTTTTTCAGGACCATTATACGTAGCATTGGTTTGCCAGTCAATTTTGTATGGCAACGAAACTTTTGAGGTGATTCTTGTAAACCAAGAAGTTGCTGTATTGTCAAAGTTTTGTGTAATTACTTTATTATTGAAATCAGTATAAACAAAATCTCCTTGTGTTTCATTTCTGAAGAAATTGAAATTTCCATTTAACTTCCACCATTTGTAAGGAGAATAGTTTAATGTAAATTCAAAACCAGCTCTGTATTCTGTGGCTAAATTGATTGGGGAGCTTATTGTTATTGGTATCCCGTTAACGAAATCTCCGGATTCTCTTCTTGCAAATTGAAAAACATCTGTTGTTTTGTTGACGTATAGGGATGTATTAAAAGTCACTTTTTCCCATCTTTTGATGTATCCAAAATCAATTGCATCAGAAAAAGCGGGATCCAAATCTGGATTTCCAACAAAAATATTTATGTTACTGGATAAGTTGCTGAACGGGTTCAACATTCTACCTCTTGGTCTTTGTATTCTTCGGCTGTAACTTATAGAAGCGCTGCTTTTATCTGATATTTCATAAGTAAAAAAGGCGCTTGGGAAAAAGTTATTGTACTTTTTAGTATTGTAATCATTAGTGGCCAATTGATTGATGTCAATATTTGAATCCTCAAAACGCATACCTAGCAACACCGAAAACTTATTGATTTTCATCCCATATTGAGTGTAAACCGCATTTATTTTCTCTTTATATTCTAAGGTGTTGGTAAAATTTTTATTGATGACTCCATCATTATCAACTTGATAATCCGTAAGTAATTCAGAAAAATCACCACGATATCCGGCTTCAAACTGACCGCCCTCTCCTATAGGCAACACATAATCCATTTGAAGTAAGTTTCTGCTTTGACTTTGGTTGTTGAGGGTGTTGTCAAATTTTACATCAGTAGTATTAGTAGCTCTATCAGTAATGACTGCAACTTCGAGATCCTCACTGGTCGAGAAGGACCCGTCTAGCGTTAATTTATGACCCTCTTTTTTGAATTTTTTAGTAAAATTAGTTGCAAATTCTACGTTTTCACTGTCACTGCTTTCTAAATTGATTCGGTTACGTGAATAATCAAAAGTGTTATCCACTTCATAATAATTTTGAAAAACATTATCTCGATTATCACCTTTATTTTTTCGGTAATTGAATGTATTGGTCCAAGTTGTAGTTTCATCTAAATACAATTCTATACCAAAATTCCCATTATATCCTTTGCTATATCGATCATTCTCTCTTGTTTCATTAACTATATTTTTGATGGAATTGTCCGCATTTAAATAATTAGTATTGGTAAGCGCATTTCCTGGACTATTTCGCTTATTGTATCCTTGTGTAGTAAAAAGGTTGAAATTTTTAGATTTATAATTTATAGTACCACTCAAACCGTTATTTTCGGGATCACCTGCAGTAGCAATAAAAGTTCCGTTCAGACCTAAATTTTTTCCCTTTTTCAAAATGATGTTTAATAAACCTCCACCACCTTCAGCATCATAGCGCGCTGATGGATTTGTGATTACCTCTACTTTTTCGATTGCATCAGCAGGAATTAATCGTAAAGCTTCAGCTATGTTAATTGCGTTTGACGGTCTTCCATCAATAAGAACGCGGACGTTTTCATTTCCGCGAAGGCTTATTTTTCCTTCAATGTCAACAGAAACAGATGGAATGTTGTCTAAAACATCGCTTACAGTTCCACCTCTTACCATTAGATCGGTTCCTACATTGTATACTTTTTTGTCTAATTTGATTTCGACGGTTGTTTTTTCAGATCGAATGACAACCTCATTCAACTGATTCGCATCTTCTTCTAGACTAATCAAACCTAAACTGGTACTTGATTTAAGATTTTTTTGCTTAATTTCATTTATTTTGAAAGAAATAAATTCGATATTGATATCGTAAACACCGGGATTAACATCAATTGAAAACTCTCCTTTTGGATTTGTTATTCCTCCAGCAACGGGCTTTGGATTGTTTGGATTCATGAATGTTACAGTAGCATATTCAAGGGGTTGTTTGCTGACTTTTTCGATTACTTTCCCAGAAATTCTTATCTTTTGGGTTGAGGCTTGCTGGGCAAAACTAAATAAGGTAGTAAAAAAGAGAATCAGAATTAAAACAGAATTTATTTTTTTCATTTTTAAAAAAACTTTGGTTACGACGTTTAGATTGCAAAAGTAGAATAAGGTTTAATTGTACAAATCACAAATAAATGTTAATTAAAAACTATGATTTTAAGAGATAAAGACTTCTACTTTTTGTAAATCTCTTCCTATTATTGCATTATTTCCCATAATAACAATAGGTCTTTCGATTAAAATAGGATGAGAGACCATTGTCTCGATAATCTGTTTGTCATTAAGTGAATTATCTTTGAAATTCTCTATCCAAATTTTTTCTTTTTGGCGTATCAATTCAATAGGTTTCATATTTAATTTTTGAAGAATCGTGGATAATTCTTCACAAGAAGGAGGATTTATCAAATAATGAATTACTTCAACGTCTTTTTTAGAGTTTTCAATAAGTGTAAGGCAATTTCTGGATTTTCCACATCGGGAATTATGGTATATTTGTATCATATTTTGTGTTTCGAAGAATGCAAATTGTAATTAAATAGTATGTAAAGTGCAACAAAAATAACATTTGTCATACTAATCAAGTATATAATTAAAGTAAAAATTCATGTTTATAGAACAAGGCATCAAACCAGAGAATACATTTTGGAAATATATAGGAGGATCAATAATAATTATTTTCGCTTCATTTTTAGGGCAAATTCCGCTTTTATTGGCTTTAGTTTCTGAAACATTTGCTACCGGAAAACCGTATCCTAATACAAATGAGGCAATAATGCGATTTTTTGAACCTAATTTGACTTTAGTCTTTGTACTCATTTCTTTTGTTTTTGTCATGGGTGGTATTGTATTGGTTGTTAAGTCGTTGCACCAGCAAACGATGCTTTCTGTAACCACTTCCAGAGATAAAGTAGACTGGAATCGTATCTTATTTTCATTCTTACTATGGGCTGCCTTTACAATTGTTTCCACGTTGCTGTTTTATTATTACAATCCAAGTGATTTTATAATCAATTTTAAACCTATTCCATTTGCAATTTTAGCGGTTATAGGTATTGCTCTTATTCCAATTCAAACCAGTTCTGAAGAATATATTTTTAGAGGTTATTTGATGCAGGGTTTTGCTAATCTTGCTAAAAACAAGTGGTTTCCATTGGTAATGACTTCCCTTATTTTTGGGGGAATGCATTGGTTTAATCCTGAAGTAACTAAAATTGGTCCTATTATCTTAGTGTATTATATAGGAACAGGTTTATTTCTCGGAATTATTACGCTAATGGACGAAGGAATGGAACTCGCTTTGGGATTTCATGCTGCTAATAATTTAGTTGGTGCATTGCTGGTCACATCAGATTGGTCTGCTTTTCAAACGCATTCAATATTCAAAGATATCTCTGATCCATCTGCAGGATTAGATGTTATTGTACCAGTTGTGCTTATTTACCCGCTTCTTTTATTTATCTTTAGTACAAAATACAACTGGACGAACTGGAAAGAGAAATTAACTGGTAAAATTCAGTAAGGAAATTTCGTCAATAATTTATAAAAATCATAAACATGGTCAAAACTATCACGTATCAGAATGTGCATAATTTATTCAAATTGAATGGCTATCATTTAAATCGAAATGATTTGTGTAGAGTAGCCTATAGCTTCATTAAAGAAGGGGAAGAATATGAGAAAGCTGTAGGTGATTTTATTTTGGATTGGTTTGATAACAAATCATATCTCGAAATGAATACTTCTGGTACAACCGGAGTACCAAAACTGATCCGAATTGAAAAACAAGCCATGGTAAATTCTGCCATTGCAACAGGAGATTTCTTTGATTTACAGCCCGGAGATAAAGCATTACATTGCTTGCCAACTAAATATATTGCTGGAAAAATGATGTTTGTAAGGAGTTTTATTCTGGGTCTTGATATTGATTTTGTAGCGCCAAGTTCAAATCCTTTGTTAAATAATGAAATCAAATATGATTTTGTTGCTATGGTTCCTTTGCAAGCTCAAAATTCATTGACTGCATTGAAGAATGTCAAAAAAATGATCGTTGGTGGAGCTAAAATGAATAAAACTCTTGAAAAAGGACTTTCTAAATTAAAAACTAAGGTTTATGAGACTTATGGAATGACGGAAACCATCACACATATTGCGGCAAAGCAAGTTGGTGAGGCGGCTTTCTCCTTGTTGCCCAATATAAAAATTACCAAAGATGAGCGGGATTGTCTAGTTATTGATGCCTCAAAAATAGCAGGTGAATCAATTGTGACCAACGATTTAGTTGAATTGATTGGAGATAATCAATTTGTTTTTTTAGGACGAATAGATAATGTTATAAATAGTGGAGGAATTAAACTAATTCCAGAAATAATTGAAGAAAAATTAGCAGATAAAATACATTCCAGATTTTTTGTCACTGCAAAACAGGATCTTGTTTTGGGCGAAAAATTAGTATTGATCATCGAGGGTGAAATACAATCAATAGCTGAAAATATTTTTGATGTTTTAGACAAATATGAGAAACCAAAAGAAGTTTTCTTTGTAGCAAAATTTGCCGAAACACAAAACGGCAAAATAAAACGCAAGGAAATTTTAGAAAGCATATAAATAAAATTCTGAAGAAAAGAATAAAGCATCCCTTACTAAACGTATGCTTTATTCTTTTTAACCAGTACTACATCAATTAATAAAGCGATAGTTTATTCGTAAACCAAGACTGTTTTCAGCATGACCACGAGCTAAAAATTGAGTGAAATCCATTGAGATTCCTATTTTGTTTTTTTTGGGTCCAATGCTTAAACGTTTTCCTAAATACAAGCCAGAACACAGTCCAAAGGGTTGTTCACTGGCATATTCAGAAATAAAACCAAGACCGATTTTAGGATCTTCATCTGAAAGTGCATAACCAATTCCTGATTCTACTCCCCAATACCAATTTCGATTTAAATAAAATTGAACATTAGGTTTAAGACTAAATAAACTAAAATTACTGCGTAATGCTCTTTCTTCTAAGGTGCTTTCCGGAGTTAGTATGCGGCTGTTTTTCTTGATAAATCGGTAATCATAATCGAACCGTATTCCAATTTCACCTTTTTTAGAAATTTTTTTTCCAAGTCGCGCATTAACACCAATTGCCAGTCTGTGACTACGGTACATCTGAATATGTACTGGTAACGATGCATTGATCCCTGATTCTAAGAACAAGGATCTCTTTTGAGTTTGTGGTGTATTACCATCTTTGTCGCTTTGTCCATAAACAAATGGACCTAGGAATAAAATAGCAGAAAGTAGTAAAATCAAAATCTTTTTCATTTTTTTAATTTTAAATAATTAAAATGAATTCGGTTAAGATTTTCAATGCGTTATATAACAATGGGGAGTGCGTTATAACTATTTATTCAGTATGAAATTATAGTTATAAAGATACAAAAATATATATAATTAGCTGTAAATCAGATATTAAACTTGAATGACTCCTAGGTTAAATTTTTTCTCAATCGGAGAATGATTAGCTGCTTCAATTCCCATTGAAATCCAAGTTCTAGTATCCAATGGATCAATTATGGCATCGGTCCATAATCGAGATGCGGCATAATATGGAGAAACTTGTTCGTCATATCGAGCTTTTATTTTATCAAATAATTCTTTTTCTTTTACTTCATCTACAAGTTCTCCTTTTGCTTTAAGCGAAGAAGCTTCAATTTGTGCCAATACTTTTGCGGCTTGTGTTCCGCCCATCACGGCTAATTCAGCACTTGGCCAAGCAAATATTAATCTGGGATCATACGCCTTTCCACACATAGCATAATTTCCAGCTCCGTATGAATTTCCTACGATAACTGTAAATTTAGGAACAACTGAATTAGATACAGCATTTACCATTTTAGCACCGTCTTTTATGATTCCGCCATGTTCTGATTTAGATCCTACCATAAATCCGGTAACATCTTGAACGAAGACTAATGGAATTTTTTTCTGGTTGCAATTGGCAATAAAACGAGTGGCTTTATCGGCACTATCGGAGTAGATTACGCCTCCAAATTGCATTTCTCCGCTTTTAGTTTTTACTACTTTTCGTTGGTTGGCAATTATTCCCACTGCCCAGCCGTCAATTCTGGCATAACCAGTAATAATTGTTTGACCATAACCATCTTTATAGGCTTCAAATTCAGAATTATCAACGAGACGATTGATGATTTCCATCATGTCATATTGTTCATTACGAGCTTTTGGTAACACTCCGTAGATTTCATTTTCGTCTAATGCGGGTTTTTCTGCTTTAATTCTGCTGAAACCTGCTTTATCAAAATCACCTATTTTATCAACTATATTTTTTATTTTATCTAATGCGTCTTTATCATCTTTAGCTTTGTAGTCCGTCACACCCGAAATTTCGCAATGTGTGGTTGCGCCTCCTAATGTTTCATTATCAATGCTTTCACCAATGGCGGCCTTCACTAAATAACTTCCTGCTAGGAAAATACTTCCTGTTTTTTCAACAATCAAAGCTTCATCGCTCATAATGGGCAAATACGCACCACCGGCAACACAACTTCCCATTACAGCCGCAATTTGGGTGATTCCCATACTACTCATTTGTGCATTATTTCTAAAAATGCGACCAAAATGTTCCTTGTCAGGAAAAATTTCATCTTGCAAAGGCAAGTAAACTCCAGCACTATCCACTAAATATATAATTGGCAGACGGTTTTCCATCGCAATTTCTTGCGCGCGTAAATTTTTCTTGGCGGTTATAGGAAACCAGGCACCTGCTTTTACGGTTGCATCATTGGCAACTACAATGCATTGTTTTCCTTTGATATATCCTATTTTTACTACAACGCCGCCAGAAGGGCAGCCACCGTGTTCTGCATACATTCCTTCACCTACAAACGCGCCAATTTCTATACATTTCGCTTTTGGATCTAACAAATAATCGATTCGCTCACGAGCGGTCATCTTACCTTCGTTATGTAGCTTTTGGATGCGTTTTTCTCCGCCGCCTAATTTAACGACACTAAATTTTTGTCGCAATGACGAAAGTAAAAGTTTATTGTGGTCTTCGTTTTTGTTGAAGTTCAAATCCATGTTAAAATGTGTTAAAAATAATTTTCGGCTAAAATACTAAATCGAATCAGATAAATTTTATTCGTTTAGAAAGAAAATGGTGTATATTTTGGTATAAAAACACAAAAACAGAATTTAGCTCCTGTTTTTTTATGAATCTGATAAAAAATATTATTTGTGCTTGGATTCATTTACGAGTCTTTTCAAAATTGCCCATTGTTTTAGTGCATCACGAGCCTCTACTGCTGGGTATCCTAACATGGTTTTTCCTGCGGGAATATCTCCTGTTACGCCGGAACCAGCACCTACAATGGCACCATCACCTATGGTTACGTGATCTTTTATAGAAGCGCTTCCGCCAATGATTACACCGTTTCCTAGAGTCACAGATCCCGCTAGCCCGCTGTTTCCAGCCATAATACAATATTTTCCCAATTTGCTGTTATGACCAATTTGAACTAAATTGTCAATCTTACAGCCATCTCCTAAAATAGTAGAACTAAATTTGCCTCTATCAACGCAGCTATTAGCACCAATTTCAACATTATTACCTATGATGACGTTCCCAATTTGCGGAATTTTCACCAACCCTCTTTGTGGATCAGGTCTAAAGCCAAACCCATCAGCTCCTATAGTTGCATTGGGATGCAAAATGCAATCATTTCCAATATGACATCGTTCTCTAATAACGGTTCCAGACCAGATTACAGTGTTTTCGCCAATGGTACACTCATCCAAAATAGTCACATTTGGATAAATGGTGGCGTGGTGACCAATGACAACTTGTGGTCCAATGTAACTTCCTGCGCCAATGCGGGCACCATTGCCAATTGTGGACGTAGGATCAATCATGGCATTGGGGTGAATGTCTACCGTAAATAATGGTGTAGGAGGGGCAAAAAGCTCTAATACTTGTGACATGGCTAAATCAGCATTTTTAACTTTTATAAAAGCTCTGTTTTCTCCCGGTTCTATTGCTATATCTTCATTTACTACCGCAGCACAAGCATTGGAAGTAAGCCATAATTTTTCATATTTTTTATTTCCAATGAATGAAATTTCAGAGGAAGTGGCCAACTCTAATTGTTCTGGAGCTGTAATCTCTTGTGTTGTATTCCCTATAATGTCTCCATTTAGAATCTCGTTAATTTCTTGTATGGTGTAAGATTTCATAACGTATTGATTGGATTTTCTTGTTTAATAATTCTCAAATAAAAGAATTTAGCGTTGAAATTCCTAATCTTAATTTTTTCTTTAACACGAATAAAAGAGGTATTTATGTAAATTATGAAACGAATTATGTAACATAATCAACGACCCTTGGCGTACATTTGCCCTATTATAATCTATTTGTTATGAAATTACTTCAGATAAAATTATCCTTTTTACTAGTTTTATTCTTTTGTTTTATTGCTAATGCCCAAGTTCAGGCTCTATTTAACAGTAAAACACAGCTTCGAGATTTGACGGAACGTTGGGAATTAGATACTACTTCTATTAGAGGGACTTTTTTAGTTACTCCTTACAAGCCAATGTATGTTTTACCGGTCCGCTGGTCTAATAATCCTAATGAACGTCCTATTTCAGGAAATATAGATCCAGATTATGTTGCTCCGCTAGGGGTTGATTACAACAATATTGAGTCTAAATTCCAGTTGAGCTTCAAAACAAAAGTCTTGCAGGGTATCTTTTGGGGTCATGGCGATTTATGGGTGGCATACACACAAATATCGCATTGGCAAATTTATAACAATGCGCTTTCTAGACCTTTCAGGGAGGTCAATTATGAACCAGAACTTATTCTGAATATTCCTGTTAAATTTAATTTATTTGGTTTTAAAACCCGAATGATTGGAGTGGCTTTTAACCACCAGTCCAATGGTAAAAGTGAGCCTTTTTCCAGAAGTTGGAATAGGGTCATCTTACATGCAGGATTAGAACGAAAGAATTGGACTATTTATGTCAGACCTTGGTTTCGTATTCCTTCCGAGAAGGATGATAATCCAGATATTTCGGAGTATGTTGGACGTGGGGATGTGAATGTAATTTATACCAAAAACAGCAATATATTTTCTTTTATTGGGAGTCATAATTTAAACTTTAATTCAAAAGCAAGAGGGAATTCCTCTTTTTCTTGGTCTTATCCCATTAAAAATAATCTTAAGGGTTATTTATTGGTTTCGCACGGATATGGAGAAACATTGATTGACTATAATAATTTACAAACCACAATAGGAGTTGGGGTTTCCTTAATTGAATGGTTGTAATTAATTGCAAACAAAAAGCCGATACTGACCTAATAGTATCGGCTTATTTGTATTTATTTGATGCTATTTTTATGCTTTAACAATCATTTTTCCTTTATTTTCTCCTTTAAACAGACCAAGTAAAGCCGCTGGTAATTGATCAAAACCCTCTATTATTGTTTCTGTGAATTTTAATTTTCCTTCATTTACCCATTTTGATAAATGAGCAATTCCTTCGGGAAATTCTTTTTGGAAATTATTGATGATAAAACCTTGCATTAGTACACTTCTCGTTAGTAACATAGGTTGAATTCGGGGTCCCATTGGAATTTCAGTGCTGTTGTACAAAGAAATTTGCCCACATAAAGCAATTCTAGCATGAAAATTTAGGTTTTGAATAACGGCATCAGAAATAATGCCACCCACATTGTCAAAATAAACGTCAACTCCATTTGGACATAAATTAGCTATTGCGGTATTTATGTTGGTGGTAGTTTTGTAGTTGATGACTGCATCATAACCAAATTCTTCTTTTAGCATTGTTGCTTTTTCATCTGAACCAGCAATTCCTATCACACGTGCTCCTTGGATTTTTGCGATTTGGCCAACAGTAATTCCTACGGCTCCTGCTGCTCCTGAAACCACTACAGTCTCACCTGCTTTTGGTTTTCCAATGTGCATTAGACCAAAATAGGCGGTAAGTCCAGTCATTCCTAAAATTCCTAAATAATACGTCAGGGATTCTACCGTTGATTCTACCTTTTGCAAATTTTTATCGGAAGCAATCATTTTTTCGCTCCAAGGCAAAGCTCCCAAAACTACATCTCCTGTTTTAAAGAGATCCGATTTGGATTCTAGAACAGTGGCGAGAACACCGCCCTCTATTGCTTTGTTTAATTCAAATTCAGGAACATAAGATTTTCCTTCGTTCATTCGCCCACGCATATAAGGATCTACGGAATAATACATTCCTTGTAGCAGTACTTCTCCTTGTTGTAATGTGTCTAATTCTGTATTTTCAAATCTAAAATCATTCAATACAGGAGTCCCGTTTGGTCTAGCTGCTAATACGATTTGTTTTGTTGTCATAATATTTTATTTTTTAAAAGTGAGTCATGTAAATAATATAAATGCCAAAGCCTATCTATTCTACTACTTTAAAATTGGTAATAGAATAGATAGGCCTTAGCTAATTATTATTTTCTAGAACGGATCAGATAATCCACTGATACGAATTAATTTTTTATTTACAAATTCATGAATTCCTATTTCAGATAGTTCTCTACCGTAACCAGAACCTTTGGTTCCTCCAAAAGGTAAGTCAGTTTGTGTCCAAGTTGGGTGATTGATAAATACCATTCCAGAATCAATTTGATCTGCAATACGTTTTCCACGTTCAATATCTTGTGTAAAGATGGAACCACCTAAACCAAAATCAGAATCATTTGCCAATACAATTGCTGCTGCTTCATCTTTTACTCTGTAGAAAGAGGAAACGGGTCCAAACAACTCTTCATGATAAGCAGGTATTTTAGGGTTTAAATCTGTTAAAATGGTAGGCTCCATAAAGGCTCCCGGTCCATCTACGCGTTTACCACCTAATAAAACGGTAGCTCCTGCTGCAACGGATCTTTCAACTTGATCTAGTAAGTGTAGTAAAGCTTCTTCACTACTTAAAGGACCTAATTCTGTATTTGGATCCATTGGATCACCTACTTTTAATTGTGCTAACTTGGCGGTATATTTTTCAATAAATTCATCAGCAACAGCTTCTACAGCAATAATTCTTTTTGAGGCAATGCAACTTTGACCGTTATTGTTCATTCTACCTACCACGGCCCAGTCAACAGTTTTATCAATATCTGCATCTTCTAGAACAATAAAGGCATCGTTACCACCTAGTTCTAAAACTGATTTTTTAAGATTTTTACCAGCTTCTGCAGCTAAACTAGCACCAGCGGCTTCACTACCAGTTAGTGAAACACCTTTGATTCTTTTGTCAGAAACAATGGCTGAAGCTCTTTTTCCTGAGATCAACAAATTAGTATACAACCCAACTGGTGCTTGTGCTTCTTTGAATAAATCTTCAATAGCAATTGCACATTGAGGAACCATAGAGGCATGTTTTAGTAAAATAGTATTTCCTACCATCATGTTAGGTGCTATGAAACGCGCTACCTGATAAAAGGGAAAATTCCAAGGCTGAACTCCAAGTAAAACTCCTATTGGACTTGATCTAACAAATGCTTCACCTAATTCAGGCTCTAATTTTTTATCAGCTAAAAAGGTTTCGCCATTTTTAGCGTAATATTCTAAGATATTTGCACTTAACTCTACTTCACCCTCTGCTTGAGCATAGAGTTTTCCCATTTCAAGAGTAATTAAAGTAGCTAAAGCTGTTTTTTTCTCTCTCATCAAAGCGGCAACTTTATT
Organism: Flavobacterium sp. W20_MBD1_R3; assembly: GCF_052119725.1. Classification (NCBI taxonomy): domain Bacteria; kingdom Pseudomonadati; phylum Bacteroidota; class Flavobacteriia; order Flavobacteriales; family Flavobacteriaceae; genus Flavobacterium; species Flavobacterium sp. W20_MBD1_R3. Next base: position 188,311 of record NZ_JBGQOR010000003.1, on the reverse strand, counting down.
TAAAACAGCTGCTCTTTCAGGATAGGATGTTTTTTTCCACAATTGAAAAGTACTTTCAGATTGTGCAATGGCTTGTTCTACTTGTGCATCCGTCATTTCGTCAAATGATTTCACGACTTGATTAGTAGCCGGATTCGTTGTTTGTATAGACATAATTTAATGTATTAAAAAGATTAATATTTTGGCTTCTGCCAAAAGTAATTTGTAATGCAAAACACACTGTTTTGACATTAACGGTATTCAAGAATAATTAAGAGGATTTTCCAAATCAGATTTTTATAAATAAAATTTTTCCGATTTGTAGTACTAATTATTGAGTCACAAAGATAAAAATAGAGTAGGGATTAAGACTTACATAATTTCCACATTAACTTTTATTTGTGCGTGTCGTTAACATTTTCAATAGCCGTGCTTATTTATTGTACTTTCAATTTTACGCAATGATCGATGCTGTTGATTTTGCAGTGTAACCAAATTTTTAGGAATAAATAACAGCAAAAAAAGTATTGGATGTAATTAGTTTCTAAATTATAATTTTCAGAGGTTTGTGTGATTCTGTTTAGCGAGATTGTATCTAGAACAAGAAATTATAGAATTAAATACGGTTTTCAATACACGTCACTTTGAATGCAAGTTGTATCCAGAGTTTTGTTCCTTTATTGGCTACAAAAAAAAACACTTGAATTAACGTTTTGAATATTTATAATTACCAAGTTAAAACAGCTTTAACCTATTTGAGGCAACTGCTTTTATAATTTGATAAAAACAACTAATAGTAGCAATTAGTATCAGCAGCACTATTTAATAGTTTGTATGGATGTGGGTCACTCTAAATCGATTGTGATAATTGGCAAACCATTGCTGCACAATGAGTTGCTTTACTTGAAAGAAAATAATTTTTAGAAAGTTACTTATTTTACAGTAAGGGGTAAGCCAAATTTTACACTTGCAATTTCGCCATCTATTTTGCCGGGAAGCCATTTTGGACTATGAAATAATACTCTTAAAGCTTCTACATTCATGTCATAATTGAGTCCTTCAACGATTTTAAAATCAGTTAAAGTTCCATCTTTTTCAACAGTAAATGTTATTTTAATTTGGCCTTTGGCGCTGTTTGGAGATTTGAAGTTTTGTGCTATATATTTATAAAAAGCATTTATTCCTCCCGGGAATTCAGGTTTGGTATAATAAGGGAAAAAATCAATTTCGGTTCCGTTTTCATCAAAGCATTTCCCGTCAACAAATTTGTTATTTTTAAAATTTTCAGAACGTTTTATCTGACCGTTTTCATAATAGCGCGTTTGGACGCCTTCTTGTTTACCTTTACTATATAAAGCTAACGTTTTTTTAGCGCCATTTTGATACCAACTTTCGGATGTGCCGTTTATAATTCGTTTTTTATAATTTGAGAATTGATCTTTGGAATAAAGGGAATTATCAATGTAATATGATGTTCGCAATGTTCCCTCTTGATTCTCTTCGTATATAGTGTAGTAAAAGGCATTGACGGCAGATGGTAGTTCTTTGAAATCTTCTGTAAAATATACTTTTTTCTGTGCATAAAATGTTAGAGAGAATAACAAAGCGAATACTATAAGTAAATTTTTCATGGATACAAGATTTTCTTTGGATAAAAGTAATAAAAAAATCCTACAATATAGATGCTTTCTTACTGTAGGATTTTTTTATTACGAGGCTAGATTTATTCTTCTTTTTGTCCCATCATCATCAGATAGGCTTTTAGGAATTCATCAATTTCCCCATTCATCACTCCGTCAACATTACTGGTTTCATAACCGGTACGAACATCTTTGACTAATTTATAGGGTTGCATTACATAATTTCTGATTTGCGAACCCCATTCTATTTTCATTTTTCCGGCTTCGATATCCGCACGTTGTGCCTGTTTCTTTTTTAACTCAATTTCGTACAATTGAGAGCGTAACATTTGCATAGCACGTTGCCTGTTGTCTTGTTGCGAACGTGTTTCGGAACATTGTATTTGAATTCCGGTTGGTTTATGAAACAATTGTACTTTAGTTTCTACCTTATTTACATTTTGTCCTCCTGCGCCGCTGGATCGCGAAGTCGTAATCTCGATGTCAGCAGGATTTATGTCAATTTCGATACTGTCATCTACCAATGGATACACGTAGACGGAAGCAAAAGATGTGTGACGCTTGGCGTTAGAGTCAAAAGGGGAAATACGAACTAGTCGATGTACGCCATTTTCGCCTTTTAAATATCCAAAAGAATAATCACCTTCAAATTCGAGTGTTACGGTTTTTATACCCGCAGCTTCTCCTTTCTGGAAATTCAGCTCTTTTATTTTGTAACCATATTTTTCTCCCCACATCATGTACATGCGCATCAACATTTCAGCCCAATCACAACTTTCTGTACCTCCAGCACCAGCGGTTATTTGGATCACAGCACTCAAAGTATCTCCTTCATCTGAAAGCATATTTTTGAATTCAATTGCTTCAATATGCGCTTGGGTGGCAATGTAATGCTCGTCTAATTCTTCTGAGGTGAGTTCGCCTTCTTTGTAAAAATCATAAGCAAGTTGCAATTCGTCGGTCATTTCGATTGCTTTATTGTAATCCTCGATCCATTTTTTCTTGTTACGAAGGTTTTTTACAATAAGCTCAGCCTCTTTTGGATTGTTCCAAAAGTTTGGTGCAAACGTTTTCTCCTCTTCATTTGAAATCTCAATTAATTTGGCATCAACGTCAAAGATACCTCCTCAACGCACCAAGACGCTCTACAATACCTTTAATTTGTTCGGTAGTTGTCATAAAATTATATTATTTTGATTGGTCTTTTTTTTATATTTATCAAATTTGCTCTTCTGTTTTACAATTAGTGTAGTTTTAACGCAACTAGTTGGAATAAACAAACGGTATTGTGTAAATTTGTGGCACAAAAATAGAAAAATTTTATGAAGGGACAATTAGCGAATTGTCCGTACTGAAAATAAAAATAATTATATGGAAATAAATTTAGTTAGCGATACCATTACAAAACCTTCACGTGAAATGCTGGTTTATATGTTAAATGCTGAAGTAGGAGATGATGTTTACAAACAAGATCCTACGGTTATTGCTCTTGAAGCTAAAGTTGCTGAAATTTTTGGGATGGAAGCAGGACTTTTTTTCCCGTCAGGAACAATGGCAAACCAAACGGCGATAAAATTACATACGCAACCTGGAGAACAATTGATTGCCGACAAATATGCGCACGTTTATCATTACGAAGGTGGGGGTGTTTCCTTTAATAGCGGGGTTTCTTGTTGCTTATTAGACGGAAATCGCGGTATGATTACTGCTGAACAAGTGGCAGGAGCTATAAATGATCCAGAGTTTTACCACAGTCCGCTAACGAGTTTAGTTTGTGTAGAAAACACCACAAATAAAGGGGGTGGTGCCTGTTATGAGTTGGAAGATTTACAAGAAATAAAAAAGGTTTGTGATGCGAACAATTTAAAATTCCACATGGATGGTGCTCGGATTTGGAATGCTTTGGTAGCAAAAAATCAAGATCCTAAAGCATTTGGAAAATTATTTGACACGATTTCAGTTTGTCTATCTAAAGGATTAGGAGCGCCAATTGGTTCAGTTTTGTTGGCTGATAAAGCTACGATCCACAGAGCGTTGCGTATTCGAAAATTATTTGGTGGTGGAATGCGACAGGTTGGTTATTTGGCCGCAGCCGGAATTTATGCTTTGGATCATAACATAGAACGTCTTTCTGACGATCATAGAAGAGCAAAAGAAATTGCCGAAGTTTTGAAAAAAGTAAGCTGGGTTGCATCAGTAGAGCCAGTTGAAACTAATATTTTGATCTTTTCATTGGTTCCAAGTTGCATTGAAAAGAATTTAATTGAATTATTAAAACAAAAAAACATTTTAATTAGTTCCATGGGTCATGGAAAATTAAGAATTGTAACGCATCTCGATTACAAAGAGGTGATGCATACTTATGTATTAGAAACGCTGCAAAAGTTAGTGTAATTTTGTCTTTAAAATTTATTTAATGTTTAAGGTTTAACGATTTTATCGTGATTAATAAACGTTAAACCTTAAACGTTAAACTTTTTTATTTAAACAAATCTTCCATGCCGGGAATCATTGGCATATCCATTTTGGTTACAGCATCCAGTTCGATTTGGTTTACATTTGTCGCTTTTTCAATCGCTTTATTCATTACTAAAATTATGTAATCTTCTAATTGCTCTTTATCTTCTAGTAAGGAGTCATCAATAGTGATTGATTTTAAAGTTCTATTAGCCGTAAAGGTAACTTTCAATAAACCATCAGTACTTTGTTCATCAATAAGAACCGTGTCCAAACGTTTTTTTGTGTCTTCTATTTTTTGTTGGGTTTCTTTTAGTTTACCCATCATTCCCATTAAATCCATGTTTTAATTTTTTAAATTACTTTATTGACAAAATTACTATATTGCATAGTCAAAATCAATAAAATATTCATGAAAAATAAACTCATCCTAAGTTGTCTTTGTGTTATTTTTGCAGCATCAAATACTAAAATTAAAGCACAGCAAATGTTAAAAAATATTCCTACTCCAGTAGCTAAAATAATTCCAAAAACGTTAGAAAAACATAACCAAAAACGGATAGACAACTATTTCTGGTTAAATGATAGAGAAAATCCGGAAGTTATTGATTATTTGACTCAGGAAAATAATTATTATGATGCGATGACTGCGGATTCGAAAGATTTTCAGAAAGAGTTGTACGAAGAAATGAAAGCCCGTATCAAGGAAGACGATCAATCGGTTCCCTATTTATACAACGGGTATTATTATATTACCCGTTTCGAAACTGGTAAAGATTACCCTATTTATTCCAGAAAAAAAGGAAATCTTGCTGCAACTGAGGAAATTTTATTCAACTGCAATGACTTGGCAAAAGACCAATCATACTTTCAATTGGGAGGTTTAAGTGTGAGTCTAGACAATAAATTTGCGAGTTTTGGAATCGACACTGTAGGAAGACGAATTTATACAATACAATTTAAAAATCTTGAAACAGGAGAAATTCTTTCGGATAAGATTGAAAATGCTACCGGTAGTTCGGTTTGGGCAAATGATAATAAAACGATTTTTTATACCAGACAGGATGAGGTTACGTTGCGCTCTGATAAAGTTTTCAAACATAAATTAGCCACAAATTCAGCTGATGATGTACTAGTTTTTAATGAAAAAGATGATACCTTCAATGTTTCAGTAGGAAAAGAGAAATCCAAAAAATACATAGTAATAGGTTCTGGAAGTACTTTAACAACAGAATATAGAATTTTGAATTCCGATACACCCGATGGTGAATTTGTTGTTTTCCAACCAAGAGTTCGCGGATTAGAATACAGTATTTCTCATTTTGGGGATTCTTTTTATATCATGACTAATAAGGATAAAGCAACTAACTTCAAGTTGATGAAAACTCCTGAGAACGCTACTGCAAAAGAAAATTGGAAGGATTTAATTCCACATCGCAGAGAAGTATTACTGGAAGACATTGAGATTTTTAGCAATTATCTTGTTGTAGAAGAACGTTCTAATGGTTTGAATCACATTCGCATCATGCCTTGGAGTGGGGAAGGGGAATATTATTTGCCTTTTGGGAGCGAAACGTATAGTGCTTACACCACAACAAATGTTGATTTTGATACCGATATTTTACGTTATAGTTACCAATCAATGGCCACACCATCTTCGGTTATTGATTTTAACATGAAAACTAAGGAGAAAGAAATCAAGAAAGAGCAGCAAGTTCTTGGTGGCAAATTTGATAAAAATAATTATATAGAAGAGCGTATATGGGCCACAGCTACTGATGGTACTCAAGTACCCATTTCAGTGGTTTACAAAAAAGGATTGAAAAAAGACGGCAATAATCCGCTATTGCTTTATGCGTATGGTTCTTATGGTGTGACTATGGATGCTCACTTTTCGTCGACACGTTTATCAATCTTGGATCGCGGATTTATTTTTGCAATAGCGCATATTCGAGGAGGTGAGGACTTGGGAAGAGAATGGTATGAAAACGGAAAATTGTTAAAAAAGAAAAATACTTTTACCGATTTTATTGATTGTTCCAAATATTTAATTCAGCAAAAATATACTTCACCAGAACATTTGTATGCTGAAGGAGGATCAGCTGGGGGTTTGTTAATGGGAGCAGTAGTTAATATGGCACCAGAATTATACAATGGAGTGATTGCTCAGGTTCCTTTTGTGGATGTAATCACCACTATGCTTGATGACACGATTCCGCTAACAACAGGAGAATATGATGAGTGGGGAAATCCAAATGAGAAAAAATCGTATGAATATATGCTGTCCTATTCTCCTTATGATAATGTTAAAGCTCAAAATTATCCTAATATGTTTGTCTCTACCGGACTGCATGATTCTCAAGTACAGTATTGGGAACCGGCAAAATGGGTTGCAAAACTGAGAACTCAAAAAACAAATAATACCGTTTTATATTTGAATACGAACATGGATGCTGGTCATGGTGGTGCTTCCGGTCGATTTGAAGCTTTAAAGGAATTAGCAAAAGAATTTAGTTTTTTATTAAATTTAGAAGGAATTAAAAACTAGAATGATTTTTTTGTTAAGTTTGGGCCTTCATGGTTTACTTAAATATTGGTGCAACTAACTATTTTTTTATGGAAAGAAAAATAAACGCTTACAATAATGTCTTAGAACTAATTGGAAATACGCCACTTATTAAACTCAACAAAGTTACGGAAGGAATAGAAGGTTCTTTCTATGCTAAAGTAGAAGCTTTTAATCCGGGACATTCCTCAAAAGATAGAATAGCATTGCACATAATAGAAGAGGCAGAAAAAAAAGGTATTTTATCTCCCGGTGATACCATTATTGAAACCACTTCCGGTAATACTGGTTTTAGTTTAGCAATGGTAAGTATTATCAAAGGATATAGCTGCATTCTGGCTGTTAGCTCTAAATCATCTAAAGACAAAATAGACATGCTTCGCAGTATGGGTGCCAAAGTATATGTTTGTCCCGCACACGTATCTGCTGACGATGAACGGTCTTATTATAACGTAGCCAAACGGCTTCACGAAGAGACGAAAGGCTCCGTTTATATCAATCAATATTTCAATCAGTTAAATGTTGATGCACATTATAAATCTACAGGTCCTGAAATTTGGAAACAGACTAACGGAACAATTACACATTTAGTTGCATGCAGTGGGACTGGAGGAACTATTTCAGGTACAGCAAAATACTTAAAAGAACAAAATCCAAACATTAGAATTCTTGGAGTGGATGCTTTTGGATCGGTATTAAAAAAATATCATGAAACCAGAGAATTCGACAAGAATGAAATTTATCCGTACCGAATAGAAGGTCTGGGTAAAAACTTAATTCCATCAGCAACAGATTTTGATAGTATTGATAAATTCGTCAAAGTAACTGACGAACAAAGTGCTCATGCTGCGCGAGAAATTACTAAGAAAGAGGGTTTGTTTGTAGGATACACATCAGGAGCGGTTTTACAAGCAATTAAGCAATACGCCGATGAAGGCGAGTTTGATGCTGAAAGTGTTGTTATTGCTATATTTCCAGATCATGGTTCGAGGTATATGAGTAAGGTATTTAGCGATGATTGGATGAATGAACAAGGCTTTTTTGATAGCATAAACCAAGAAGATGTTCAAAAAGTCGAAATGATAAAATAAGATAAAAAGTACTATTAAAAAAAGTCCCATTTGCAATAGCAAATGGGACTTTTTTTATTAAATATACGAAAGTGCCAATTTTACTTTAATCCAATAATTCAGGAGTAGTAAGGATCAATTCAATTTTTTTGATTGTAATTGTGATTTGGCTCATTTGTAATTCTATATTTCTAAAAAAGAGACTAATATCTCTATTGACCCAACTTTCAGAAATGACTCTGGCGCCCAAACTAATTCTTAAAATAGCACTTTCAATCTCAGTAGTATATTTTACATTAACTGCTTGACCAATATGGCATTTTTGAGCTGCAAGGCGAATAATTTCTAAAGACGAACCTTCAAATTGATCCGATAAATCAGAGTTTAGTAATGTGTATAATTTTTTTACCTTATCCACAGTTAAGACCTTATTATCTTGGAAAATAAAGAAAGGAAAAATAGTTCGGATATTTCGTATTCCAAATTCTTTACTGCTATAACTCTTGGTTTTTGTTTCATCGCCATAAATAGGCTGCAAAAAAGTAGCTTCTTTTATGGAATCATCAACAAAATTACAAAACATCTCAATACCCATATTTCGATATAAAATAGGTGTTTTGTAATACCTGTCCATTTCAACAACGGCTGAATTCCATCGCATATAAGAACCATAGTTATAGCCATCTGATAATTCATTAGAACAATATAATGAAGTTGGCCAATCAGAGCGATTGTAATATTGATTTAAACCTTTAGGTAGGGTGTTTTTTGCAGAATGAATTAATTTATTAACATTTTTAGGTAGTATTAATGCACCACAATAGGGAGGCCCAGTGAAGAATTTACTTCCCGTTATGGTAACTATATATCCTTTATTTAAATAATTTTGTATGTCTTTTGGGTCTAGTCTAAGCTGCGAGCCATCTACAATAATCTGAATAGATAAATTTTCAAGAGTATTTAATTTTTTAATTAATTCATCACTTGGAGATTGATATCCTAATTTTGATTGGTCCATCGCATGCAATACGATGTGCCTGTCCAGGTTTCTGGTTCTGGCAACGGCATCAAAAACTTCATTGTCCAATTGCTTAGAAGATTTCAATACACCATCTTGATCTCTAAACGGGATTTTAATTAAATCAACGTCTCTAAAACCTTCAATTTTAGTGTCTTTTTTAATAGGATAATTTAAAGCAGTAGTATTTTCAAAATGACATCCTTTCAGGGCTGCAGCAACGCCACTACCAGTTTCATCTGATGCTACTAAAATATGCGTAATTTCCTTGTCTGAAATAATTTGCGTTATGGCTGCAATTTGCAGTGATGAATCAGTTCCTGACGGGGAGAAAATTATTTCACATTCATCACTTAATTTAAATGTTTTTCTAAGGTTATTTTTTAGTAATTCGGAAAACTCTATCGTACTATTTTTAAAACCATTTTTCAAGCTGTTTCGAATTAATATACTTCTCACTTTATCTGTTTTATCGAAAGCAAAGTTTGAAACACTGGTTGCCGTTGATGAGGCAAAAGTAAATGCATCAGGTCTAGGGAATGGACGACAACCATATTTGTTTAGCAAATGAATTTCGTCAATATTTAATCTAAGATCGCCTCCGGACATCAATAAGTATTCCGTTGGTTTTGCTAAATTATTAACAATAGATTTCCAAGAATCTTTGAATTCAGTGTTCGAATTTTTTAAACCATGAAAAGATTGCAGTTCTTCATTTTTTACAGAAGATTCCGTGTTTAAATAAGTGTCATTTTTAATTAAATTAATTAAAAGATAATCAAGATCTTCTAATTTTTCTTTATCGTCTTTAGGCAATAAATTATAAAAAATTCGAATCACTTCAAGTGCTGCGATATCGCACAAAACAGCATCTTTTTTTTCATTATTTAAAGCCTTGTACCACAGTTGCCATTCAATACCATATCTTAAGTAAACTAATGCTAAAATAGGTTTATTCAAAAAAGAAGAACCAATTATTATCGCTTTATTAGGTACAATTTTGAAAATAGAAGGCTCCGTGGTTGACGTAATAATATTGATGTTATTGACCTTTGGTACGGTATTAAATCTTTTTAAAATGCGAACTAAATAGTTTACATTTTCTTTTTCAAATAAACTGGTTCTTTTATATTGATTTTCAATTAGAATGTTGTTTGTCATATATGTTATATTTAATGCGTTCCTTAGAACGATATTCTAGATTTGGATATTTAGCTAATTAACTACATCATTCTTTTACTAATTGCATTTTGTAGATAATCGTTATAAAAGCCAATTTTTATTTGTATTAAATGATAAATTTGTATGTTTAAAACAATTATAAACCCAATAATTTGCTTTATCACTTGTTTTTTTTGGTTTCGTATTTATCAGAAAGTAGGCAAAGATAAGCAACTTGGTATCAGGAAAAAAGACATTAAAAAATACTCCTTTGCTAAATCACTTTCTTTTAATTGGATTCTGTCATTTTAATGGTATTTGTAATACAATATAACATTTTTTATCTTTTAAAAGACAGAACATTTTGGGTATTGATTTTATTTCTTTAAAATTATGAATAATGTGAAAATTATTAGGACTGAATCAGTTAGTCGTCTGTTTTAATAAAGTTCCTAACTTTCTGCCACAGATTTCATAAATTTTAACGGATTACTCAGCCGTGCAGCCTTAAATTTTTTCGCTAAAGATTACAGCTATGCACAGATTATGACCTTCTGTAGTTTAAAACATTTTCATCTTGCCAATCTGTGTTAAAGACCTTTTTTAATAATTGTTATAGTGGATTTTTCTGAGTTCTATTAACTGTTCTTAAATTTGGTTTTTAAGAGGAAAATCAAACCAATATGGCAAAAACGGTATTTGATGAATGCATTTCATTTGTACCTACCACACACTTTTTGCTACTATAAAATTATCTTGAGTTGACTTTAAACAAGAAATATCAAGGGTTTATTTCATAACTATTTAAACAAAAAAACTCCAGCCGAAGCTAGAGTTTTTATATCTAATTGAGAAAAGTGCTATGCTTCTTCCATAGTATGATATACGTTCATAACATCATCATCTTCTTCCATTTTTTCTATTAACTTTTCTACATCGGCCATTTCAGCTTCCGATAATTTTTTAGTAATTTGGGGTATTCTTTCAAATCCGGAAGAAAGGATTTCCAATCCTCTGTTTTCTAATTCTTTCTGGATGGTTCCAAAACTTCCAAAAGGCGCGTAAATCAATATGCCGTCCTCATCTTCAAAAACTTCTTCTGCACCAAAATCTATTAATTCTAATTCTAGTTCTTCTGGATCAAGTCCGTTTGCCGGAATTCTGAAATTACAAGTGTGATCAAACATAAATTCAACCGAACCTTGCGTTCCCAATGTGCCGTTGCATTTGTTAAAATGACTTCTGACATTAGCTACTGTTCTGTTATTATTATCCGTAGCAGTTTCAACCAGAATTGCAATTCCATGAGGCGCATATCCCTCAAATAAAACCTCTTTATAGTTAGCCGTATCCTTGTCGGTAGCTTTTTTAATGGCGCGTTCCACATTTTCTTTAGGCATATTCACTGCCTTAGAGTTTTGGATCACGGCTCTTAATCTGGAATTGGCATCAGGATTTGGTCCGCCTTCCTTTACCGCCATTACAATATCTTTTCCTATTCTGGTAAATGCTTTGGCCATTGCAGACCAACGTTTCATTTTTCTTCCTTTTCTAAACTCAAACGCTCTTCCCATTTCTTTTTCTTATTTTGAACTGCAAAAATACAGTTATTCTAATCTTTATCCAATGATTTTATTTCTTGTAAAAAGGTAATTTCACCACTTTGGCAGGAACGTCATTTTTACGGATTCTGATAAAAATATCACTCTCTAAAGCACTGTTTTCAACAGTTACATATCCCATTCCTATTCCTTTACTCATAGATGGTGACATCGTACCCGAAGTTACAATTCCGATTACATTTCCGGAAGCATCTACAATTTCGTAATCGTGTCTTGGCACTGCACGTTCCTGCATTTCAAATGCAACTAATTTTTTAGTAACTCCCGCTTCTTTTTGCTTTTTCAGATTTTCAGAATTCGTGAATTCTTTTGTGAATTTTGTAATCCAGCCCAAACCAGCTTCCAGTGGAGAAGTTGTGTCGTTGATGTCATTTCCGTACAAACAAAAACCCATTTCTAATCGTAATGTGTCACGAGCCGCAAGACCAATTGGCTTGATGCCAAAAGCCGAACCTGCTTCAAAAACTTTATTCCAAATTTGTTCTACTTCTGAATTTTTACAATAAATTTCAAAACCTCCTGAACCCGTATATCCTGTAGCCGAAATAATTACGTTTTCGATACCGGCAAATTCACCCACTTCAAAATGGTAATACGGAATCGCTGATAAGTCTTTTGAAGTCAACGATTGCATCGCTTCAACCGCTTTTGGTCCTTGAATAGCCAGTAAAGAATAATCATCCGAAAGGTTTTTCATCTCCACGCCCAAGTCATTTTGAGCAGAAATCCAATTCCAATCTTTGTCAATATTCGAAGCATTTACCACTAATAGGTACTGCTCGTCTTTCATTTTATAAACCAGCAAATCATCAACAATTCCGCCATCATTGTTTGGCAAACAAGAGTATTGCGCTTTTCCAATAGTCAAAGTCGAAGCATCATTTGAAGTCACTTTCTGTATCAAAGCCAAAGCATTTGGACCCGTAAGCAAGAATTCACCCATGTGAGAAACATCAAAAACACCCACGTCATTTCTAACCGTTTCATGTTCTGCATTCACTCCTTCATATAAAATGGGCATATTATATCCAGCAAACGGAAGCATTTTTGCTCCCAAACTCTCGTGTATGTGCGTTAGCGCAGTATTTTTCATGGTGTTTTTATATAAAATTTGAAGTCGCTAATTTATTGATTTTATTTCGGGTGACAAAGGCGGAACCGCGCAAAGTTTAAAGTTTCAAACGTTTTCGAAATAACAAATTTTGTAGGATTTATGATAAGTATTTTTAGGAGCTATTTCCTGCTATTCGCTGTATTCCCGCTTAACAAAAACTACGGCTAAAAAAACCTTCTTTTTCTAAAGCGGGAGATGCCGCTTTTATCAGGGCTAGGAAATTTGGGTTCAAATAACGAATTTGTTTCCTATTAAATTCGTAATTTTAAACAAACAAATTTCCATGACGAATCCCATTTACATCGACCAAAAAGAAATCCTGAAACATTACAAACAACCAGATAAACATACACACAAAGGAATTCAGGGACACGCCTTAATCATTGGCGGAAGTTATGGCAAAATAGGAGCAATCAGTTTGTCTTCGAAAGCGGCTTTGAAAACCGGTTGCGGATTAGTCACCGTTTTTATTCCAAAATGTGGCTACACTATTTTGCAAACCGCAATACCTGAAGTTATGGTTCTCACAGATAATCAGGAGCAAATAATTTCTAATATCACTTTTGACATATCGCCGCAAGCCATCGGAATTGGTCCCGGTTTGGGTCAGGCTGTAGAAACCCAAAATGCGCTCTATCAATTTCTAAAAACGAACAGAGTCCCATTAGTTGTAGACGCTGATGCATTGAATATTATTTCTAAAAATAAAAAATTATTAGCTTTAGTACAACCCAAAACGATTATCACGCCACATCCCAAAGAACTGGAACGATTAATTGGGAAATGGCATTCCGAAGAAGAGAAAATGAGTAAAGCAGTCTCTTTCTCCAAACAATACAAAATTATAATCGTAATGAAAGGCGCACCCACCCGAATAATCAATGGCGAAACCGTTTATGAAAACACCACCGGAAATGCTGCGCTTGCAACTGCGGGAACTGGCGATGTTTTGACAGGAATGATTACTAGTCTATTGGCGCAATCCTATGAACCTACAAGCGCTGCAATTCTTGGCGTGTATCTCCACGGATTAACCGCTGATATCGCTTTGCCGGAGACCGGTTATCAGTCTTTTATCGCTTCAGATGTGATTGCGAATATTGGAAAAGCTTTTTTGAGTATTACAGAATAAAAATTTTAAAAACGCTTCACAATAGTTATATTTTCAATTCGTTAAATAACTCAGCCAGTTTGGTTTCAGATGGTTTTGGAGCATTTGAATTTACAATGTTGCCATCTGGATCAATAAGAATGAATCTGGGGATTTCCTTTATTTCATAAGCTTTAATAAATTCAGAATTGAAGTCCATATCTGCTAATAATTGAATTCCTCCCAACTGTTTTGTGTTTACAAGATTGCTCCATTTTTTTCGATCTTTAATATTGTCAATAGAAATGCTAACAAACTGAATATTTTTACCTTGGTATTCTTCTTCTACTTTTTTCAAGGATGGTACTTCCTTAAGACAAGGTCCACACCACGTTGCCCAAACATCTATGTAAACATATTTCCCTTTTAGACTTTCTAAAGACGTTTTTCCACCTTTTTGGTTTTCGTAATCAAATTGTGGAGATGCTTTGTGCGGTTGTGTCGCTAATATATTATTATAAATTGTAGTTAGGCTCTCTTTTAATTTCGGATCATTTGTAATGGAAAGATATTCTTGGTATATTTTTCCATAATTGGCATTATCAATATTTACGTCATAAATAGAATTATGAATGATGAAATTCTTAAGGTTTTGACTTTTGATGGCTTTAATATTAATGATTTTAGCTTTAATAAAATCAAGATCAGTTCCGTTAAATTTGATATTATTGAGGAATTTCAACACAGCTAATTTTTGATACTCACGGGAAAATAAAAAATCAGCATCATTATCTAAATCAATTTTTTCATCAAATTTTGGGTATTCCTCTGAAACGTGAAATTCTTTTAAATGGGCGTGAAAATTATGGTACTTTTCATAAAACAAGAAGTGTTTTTGCTCTAAATAATTGATATTAGAAACTTCTTTTTCTTTGAAATAGGTATTAGTAAATTTAGTTGTATTGTACAAGTCAGAAATAGAAGTTTTAATTTCATTCACTTTATTCAGGAACTCCATTTCATCCAATTTATATAATTCTTCATCTGAAATTTGTGAAGTTATCTTTAATTTTTCAATTATATATTGATTCTCGATACTACCTTTGCCTTTATATTTTAAACTTGTGTAAAAAACGCTATCATCTGCAAGTAGCACGAGATTAGTCTCTTTTGACAAATAGATTGGTACACTGTTTTTCCCAGTTTCAAGAGTATAAATTCCATCATATGGAATACTTATGTTTTCTGAAAAACTACCGTCAGCTTTTAATATAATTTCTTTCTCAAATAATTCTCCTTTTATACTGATAGAGTCGCTAGCGGTATTTGTAATTTTCCCTGAAATTGTTGTAAGCTCTTTTGAAGTTGTAAATGAGGCCAAAACTAATATTAGCAATAGATAAATAACTTTTTTCATTGCAGTTTATTTTTAATAATTAATCAAATATAAACTATTTCCTAAAAATTAGTATCTAATTCTTTGAGAATTAAATAAAAAGGGATTGTTTTTTTTTAAATTTAGACACGAATAGTGTATTATAATAAACGGGGAACCAGTCTTAAATTGCTTCTTATCGTATTATAAATGTTGGGAAAGCTTTTTTGAGTTTAGAAAAATTGGAGTAGTATTTTGTCTTTGACCATTTTATTTTATTCCTTTTCCTTTTGTCATTCAGACGAGGGAGGAATCTCATTGTAGTTTCCGGTAATTTTTTTTATGAATAGCTCATTTGTTCAATTTATTATCAATATAGTTTAGTGATGAAAATATTCTTCATGAGATTTTTCCTGTGGTAGAAGCCAGATTGTTAGCAATCATTCTGCAAAATAGATACTAAATTCTTCTACTTATTTGTAAGTTTGTATCCAAGTAAAATAGCTTTATCCAATTCGATTATGGAAAAAACACCCCATCTTAGAACCGTAAATGTTACGCGATACATCACTCCTTTGCGGGAAGGCGGTTCTTTGCCTGCGCTCGCTGAAGCCGATGATGATTTTAAATATGTCTTGAAATTCAAAGGTGCCGGACATGGCGTAAAAGCTTTAATTGCCGAATTAATCGGTGGAGAAATTGCCCGTGCATTAAATTTGAAAATGCCGGAATTAGTTTATGCAAATCTCGACGAAGCTTTCGGACGCAGTGAAGCCGATGAAGAAATTCAGGACTTGCTTCAAGGCAGTCAAGGCCTTAACTTGGCATTACATTATTTGTCAGGTGCCATTAATTTTGATCCTGTTGTCACGTTGGTTGATCCAAAACTAGCTTCCCAAATTGTTTGGTTAGATGCTTTTATCACTAATGTCGACAGAACCTTTAGAAACACTAATATGTTGATCTGGCATAAAGAATTATGGCTGATAGATCATGGCGCGAGTCTTTATTTTCACCATTCTTGGACCAATTGGGAAAAGCATGCACAAAGTCCTTTTGCACTGATAAAAGACCATGTATTGTTGCCTCAAGCTTCGTTATTAATAGAAACTGATACAGCCTTCAAAAAAATATTGTCTGAGGATGTATTGCAAAATATTGTGAATCTGATTCCCGAAGTATGGCTCCATTGGGAAGATACCGATGAAACTCCCGAAGCCATTCGAGAAGTCTATTTTCAGTTTTTAAGAACACGTTTGAACCATTCCGAAATTTTTATAAACGAAGCACAAAATGCAAGAGAAGCACTTATATGAGTATGCCGTAATCCGTGTTGTGCCAAGGGTAGAACGCGAAGAATTCCTCAATGTGGGTATTATTCTTTTTTGTAAAAAAGCAAAGTTTATTAAGGTTCTGTATTCAGTAAATGAAGCAAAACTCCAACTTTTTTCGGATGATTTGGATGTGCAACAACTGCATTTAAATGTACAGGCATTTGCAAAAGTGGCACATGGCGAAAAATCAGGTGGCCCAATAGCGCAATTTGATATTCCATCGCGTTTCCGTTGGTTGACTGCACTTCGCAGTTCCGCTATTCAAACCTCAAGACCGCATCCGGGTTTGTGTGATGATTTGGAACAAACGGCGCAACGCTTGTTTGAAGAAATGGTATTGTAAAAAATTTATGGAACCTTATTTAGGTGACGCGCAAGATGCATCCCCATACTAAAACAAGCTTGCAGCAGATAACCGCCGGTGGGCGCATCCCAGTCCAGCATTTCGCCAATGCAATAAGTATGATTTTTATTTTTTAATTGGAAATTATCATCTACCGCATTCAGTTGAATACCGCCTGTCGTAGATATCGCATCGTTCAATGGTGCAGTACCGGTAATTTCTAGGCTTAATTTTTTAATATTTTGAGCCAATAATTCTGGATTTAGATAGATTTCTTTCGATAGGTATTTTTTCAAAAGCCCAATCTGAGCAGGACTTAATTTAACTTCTTTTTGTAGTGTTTCGCTCGTTTTCTTAAAAGTTGATTTTCTAATCTTTTGAAGCAAATCATCATAACGCAAAGTTGGTTTCATATCCAAGAAAACTATCGCCTTTTGTTGGCTTTCCAATTTCTGACGTATTTGTGGACTAAGGGCATAAATGGCATTTCCTTCTAAACCGAAACGCGTGATGACTGCTTCCCCTTTTTGTGTTTTATTGCAACAGCTAATCGCAATGTTTTTAAGCGGACTGCCTTCATGTTCCGAAATAAAATCTTCCGGCCAGTTCACACGATACGCACAATTTGAAGATTGAAATGGAACGATAGGAATATTTTCCCTCTCAAATAAATCAAGCCAGCCACCATCAGAACCAGTGACTTTCCAGCTTCCGCCGCCCATAGCAAAAATGGTATAGTCGGACTTTATTGTTGTATCTGTATTGAAAACAATTGAATTTTCGCTCGTCCAACCCGTCCAAGTATGTTGGTATTGAATGGCAACACCTTGCTTTTCCAGAACAGCTAAAATGGCATTGAGCACCGTTATGGGTTTGAAACCATTTTCAGGATAAACTCGCTTGCTACTGCCTATATACGTCGGAATACCTATGGAACTAAGCCACTTTCTAAAGTTTTCATTGTCAAAATCAAGGAGTGCTTTTTCCAGAAAATCAGCTGGTGTATAGCGTGCAATCAGTTCAGTAATGGATTCCGAATGGGTAAGGTTGAATCCACCTTTTCCGGCTACGAGAAATTTCCTGCCCAGCGTTTTATTTTTTTCGTAAACAGTAACTTTAAATTTTTCACAATCTAAAAATGCTGCCAGCATAAGCGCTGCGGGACCTCCTCCAATAATTGAAACTAATTTTTTCACGCCACAAAAATAGGTTTTGTTTTACCCGTAAACGCCGATAGGTATTTTTATATTAGTTAATGTATCTGTAAAAAATAAAAAAGGCTGTTCAAAATCATTTTGAACAGCCTTTTTATAAAAAAAATACCGAGTCTAGTATTTTGCCGACTCTCCGGCCTTAGGCAAGGATTGTTTGATAAATTGTCTGATATCTTCATTGGCAGTTTCCAAATCTACTTTTCGCAAATACATCATGTGACCGCTTCTATAGCCTTTCCAGGACATTCGGTCATTTAGTCTTCCGCTTGGATCCATTTGCCACATGTTGTATTTTGAGTTGAAATAATCGCAGGCGCCATCATAATATCCAGATTGAACCATTACATGCAAATACGGATTTTGTGCCATGGCTTGTCGCAGGTTTTCTCCGGTTTTATCATTGGAATCATCCCAAGGCCGCACAGAACCAAACATATTATATTTAAAATCGGTTTTGTAATTTAAATTATTGCTCAAATACATATTGATTGCAGGAGTAAAAGAGTGCAGCCAAGAAGTCAGTTCCGCATTAAAATCAGGTTTGTCTCCAGCGGCTTTGCGGTCAATTCCTTTATAACGAGAATCTAATCTTCCTACTGTAAACCCCTGATCGCGCAACAATTCTTTCCAGAAATAATCATAGGGAACATCTAAATTGTTTTGTAAAACGACTTTTTCCGAAAGTCCGGAATAGCGCGCAATTTTAGCAGCCATGTCTTTTCTTTTTTGGTCGTCTAATGCGCCCCCTTTGCTCATAGCGGGAAGTAGTTCATTGATTGTAAAATCTTCTACTTCCGGCAGCATATCTGTTAAATCTTTGTTCTGTAAATCAGCAGGTAGCTTTTTGTGATACCAAGCCGTAGCAGCAAAATATGGCAGTTTCAGAGCAGCTTCAGCGGCTACACCGCGAGTGATTCCTAGTTCAGTTGGTGATACCAGAATAACACCGTTCAGGTACATCCATTCGCTGTTTTGCAATTCAAGCGCCAATCCGGAAACGCGCGTCGTTCCGTAACTTTCACCAATTAAATATTTAGGCGAAGCCCAACGATTGGTTCTGGATACAAATCCATTGATCCAGTCGGCGAGGTATTTAATGTCGGCATTTACGCCAAAGAATTTAGTGGTTGGTATCTCTTTACTTGTAGCTCTTGAATATGCGGTATTGACCGGGTTTACAAAAACAATATCGGCAACATCCAAAATCGAATACGGGTTTTCTTTGATTCCATAAGGCTGTAATGGGTAGCCTTCATCATCAATATTAATTAAAGTGGGACCCGTATACGCAATTTGCATCCAAACTGAGGCCGAACCTGGACCGCCATTAAAGGAAATAACCAAGGGACGGGCAGCACGATCTTTTACATCGGAGCGTTCGTAATACGTGTAAAATAATCCGGCAATAGCTTTTCCGTCTTCGTCCCAAACTGGCATCGTCCCAGTGGTCGCTTTGTACGGCACTTTTTGACCTTTAATAGTCGTGCTATGTTCCGTTATGACCTGAGAATCCGGATTAAAAATAAGAT
This sequence comes from Flavobacterium sp. W20_MBD1_R3, assembly GCF_052119725.1. Classification (NCBI taxonomy): domain Bacteria; kingdom Pseudomonadati; phylum Bacteroidota; class Flavobacteriia; order Flavobacteriales; family Flavobacteriaceae; genus Flavobacterium; species Flavobacterium sp. W20_MBD1_R3. The sequence continues at coordinate 168,799 of NZ_JBGQOR010000003.1, read as the reverse complement.
TTGCAGCTGAATATTCTTCTTTTGGAGCAGGAGTAGTTGCTGGTGCTTTTGGTGGTTGGGCATGTAAAGCCGTAAAAAATCCAACGAAGAGCAACGATAGTACTGTTTTTTTCATAAAGAGATTGGTTTGAGGTATTTTCAATAACAATTTTCTGATAAAATTTAATTTTACTAATGTATTGTTTTTTACCGGAGCATCCATAAAAGAATGCAAAATTGTGATTTTCAAACTAAAAAACCTTTTTACGAAAGTATTTCAAAGGAACTAATACTTTTTCTGGAGTAACCCCAAATCAGAAAATGTCCTTTTCCATTTGTGTACCTACAGCTTTGGGGTCGGGCTTTTGGCTGTATCTTTATTTTTTAAAAGAAAAAAATAAAGGATGCCGCCGCAATCCCTTACGCGAAAGACCCTAAAACAGATAGTATTTTTGTTTATCGTTATATTTTATTTTCTTGAAATAACGTTTCTAATTGCTCCATACAAGCGGTAATACCTTGTTCAAAACCCATTTCAATCATGGTTTCTATCTCTTTTTCATTGGAATAGAACATTTTGAGTTCTACCAAAGTACCCGATTCTGTAGTTGTAAAAACAACTATTCCGGTAGAAACCGGCAACGAAGTATTTATAGTTCCTTCTTTATCAGAAAAACTATCCTTAATTTCAAAACTTAAATGTGGAGTTATTGCTGTATAGTCCATGCGTCCCCAATGTTTTTCATTTTCAGGACCCACCATCGCGTACAACCAATAACCACCAGCAGAAAAGTCCATCCGCTTGGTTTCAGCTTTCCATGGTTTTGGCGCCCACCATTGTTCTAATAATTCACTTTCAGTATACGCTCGCCAAACTTTTTCAAGCGGGGCAGAAAACGTTCTGGAAACCAAAATTGATTTTTCTTTTAAATCTTTTACAACGTACGTTTTGGAAGTAGTAGCCATTTCATTTTGATTTAAGATTTTTTGTGCTAGTTCTAATGGATTGATTCAGTTGTTATTCCTTTTCTGTAGAATTAAAATGAACCATTAAAGTTAGTTTATTTTACTTAAATAAATAGTATAATCGGCTGACAATCAATTAAATTTATCCAATCCTTTTTTCTAAAACAATAAATTCCAAAGGCTCTTCCGTGATAGGAATATGAACGGCGCTTGCCGGAAAGGGTTCACGTACTCCAGTATCTTCATAACCGTGACGTTTGTACCAGGCAATCAGTTCGTCCCGGACGGAAATCACAGTCATTACAATTCTTGGCAATCCTAATTCTAATGCATGAAGTGCTGCCTGTTGCAGTAATTTTTTCCCAACGCCACTGTTTTGTAATTCAGGAGAAACGGTGAGCATGCCAAGGTATAATTGCTGCTCTTTTTCAACTAACAAGACACAACCTATAATCTGGTTATTCTCGGTAAATTTCAGAATCGTGTTTTTTGGATTCAAAATCGTTTCTGACAGTTCTATCTCATTCGTTCGCAGCCCTTCTAGAATATTGGCTTCAGTGGTCCATCCTTTTTTAGAGGATTCCCCGCGATACGCTGAATTGATCAATGTATTTAATTGCGAAACGTTCTCTAAGGTTGCTTTTGTAATCATCCGTAATGGTCTTGTGGTTTTTATTTTCAAAGGTAGAAAAAAGGAGAATAAAAAGTAATGTATAAATAGTATTTGCACAACATTTAAAAACAATCAAATCCAATTTATTGTAAGCGGGCTTTTGGGTTTATAGGCTATATTTAGAAAGTGCCTATTATTTAGTTTGTGCATCGTTATCCTAATTGCCCAAAAAAACAGAAATGGAATCAATGTATTCGGAAATTGTCGGGCTATTAGTAAATGAAAAAACACAACTACCTTTAAATAAGTTAGTTGTGTTTTAATTTGTGACCTTGACTGGATTCAAACCAGTAACCTCTTGAGCCGTAATCAAGTGCGCTATTCAGTTGCGCCACAAGGCCATTTTTTTGCTATTGATGTCCTAATTAAGGTGTCTTAGCGGGTGCAAATATAACTATAAATGTGTAATTTGCAAGTCTGAAATTGTAAAAAAACAAAAAAATATGCCATTAAAAAATTATATACGTGATATTCAGGGGTTTCCTAAAGAAGGAATTTTGTTTAAAGACATTACTCCGCTGTTAATAAATCCCGAAGCGAGGAATAAATGCCTTGAAATACTGGTTTCGTCCTTGAAAGATAAAAAAATAGACAAGGTAATAGGTGTGGAGAGTCGCGGGTTTTTCTTTGGAATGTTGATTGCTCAGGAATTGAATGTTGGTTTTATTCCAGTTCGGAAGCCTAACAAGTTGCCTTATGAAACTATTTCAGCGACGTATGATTTAGAATATGGAACGGATACTTTAGAAATTCATATTGATGCGATTCAAAAAGGGGACCGAATCCTGATTCACGATGATGTTTTGGCAACAGGGGGAACGGCGAAAGCAGTTTGTGAATTAGTAGAACGATTGGGTGGCGAAATTGTGCAATGCAATTTCCTGATGGAATTAGCTTTCTTGAATGGAAGGGCAAAAATCAAAGGAAATGACATTTTTGCAGCAATTACGTATTAATCCAGCGCACGTGTGGTTACGTAATATCTAAAACCAATAATTGCCATTTGCCATTTCTTGGCTTTAGCCAAATCCAATTGCTGTTTGGTGAAACTCGGTAAAATGACTTTGTTGAGTTGGGCTAGGATTTTATACATACAGTTTTATTTTGGACAAAGATATAAAAAAAGACGGTCTTCATTGAGACCGTCTAAATTGTGAATTTCTATTTATTTTCTATCTTTAATTTTGGACTGATATTCTTCCATTTGCTTTTCGTAGATTTTCATTTTCTTTTCAAAATTATCCATTTGTGCATGGAAAGGTTCCATTTTTTTGTCAAATTCAATCATTTTTTTATCAAAGGCTTCCATTTCAGGTGCTAAAGTTTCCATTTTTTTATTGAAATCTTCCATTTTTTTATCAAATTCTTTCCAAGCTTTTTTATCACCAATGATAGGATCTCCTTTTGGAGCTTTTGGAGCTTTTGGAGCTTTTGGAAAAACAGGTGCTTTCGGCGCTTTAAATTTAAAAGTTGGTGCAGTAGGAGGAGTTGGTGGCTCTGGGATCATTTCTTTCGCATCCAGATAGCTTTTAGTAATAATGCGGATTGAGTTCTTAGCTGAAGTTCCCTCTTTTTCTACATTTACTGAGCTAATATGATTTGGATTCATACTTTCGGCCTCTAGCGGGCTTACTTTTTTTCCGTCAATAAAATATTCTGCATCACTAGGAATACCATTTATTTCTGTCGTTTTTTTTGTAATCGTATATGGATTTTTTGGTTTTTGAAGAATATTTAAACTAATAGGATCTACATTTTCTAATCCCAAATTAGTTCCTTGTACTTTAGAATTAAACATACCTGCGTTTTGAGATGTTTTTCCTTTTGTCACAATATTGATTATCGATTTGTTATTCTCCTTAGAAACATTCATTGTGGATATATCATCCGGATTGGTTCTGTCTAATTCTTCGTTACTAACTTTTTTACCGTCGATAAAAATTTCCTTGTCGATCACGGACGGAGCATTAGGAACAACAAGCATACTTTGTTGATTGCTATTATTTTCATCTGAACCAAAATTTACAGTAAGCATTCCATTATTATTTTTAGATACTGTAATTCCAAATTTATTTATTGCTTCATTTCCTTTTGTTTCCATTTTCTGTGCAATTTCTTTTCCTTTTTTTAAATTAACTTTTATAGCGGTTAATTCGTTTTTAGAATTTCTTTTGATTCCGGAAAAGTCAGCTATTATGGCATAGTTTTCTTTTAAATTCCTAGATTTTTCTTTTAGTTCTTCATCTGTGGTGTTTTTGTCTATTTCGTAAACATCTATTGCTTTTTCATTGGTTTTTATGCTTTTTGTTGTTGCTTGAAAATCTACTTTTTCTTGAGCTATTACATTTACTTGAAATAGCATTACAAATGCGATTAAAGCAGGAAGTACCGTTGCGTACTTCCAGGAATTCGATTTTTTTGATTGATTTTTGTTTAACATAACGATTCGTTTTTTGATTAATGATTGATAAAAGTGATTGGTAATGGCAACACAATTTTGGTGTGTTGTTACTTTTAAAAGCGTTAATTGATAGGCTTTTTTATCTACTATCTTTTTTGTGGCTTCGCTGTCAGCAATGAATTCCACGTTTTGTAAGATGGCTTTTTTGTACAACCAAATGAATGGATTAAACCAAAAAAGGATACAAAAGAGTCTTGAAATTAAAACATCAACAGTATGATTTTGTTCGCTGTGTACTTTTTCATGTTCCAAAATATTTTCTAGTTCGGAACTGCTGTATAAGGACGAATTGTAAACGATGGTATTAAAAAAAGAAAAGGGAGCGAGATTGTCTTGCAAGTCTATAAATTTAAAATCCGCTTGACGTTTTATGGTTTTTCCTTTTACTATTTTTTGTAAACTGTAAAAATCAAAACTAAATTTAGTCAAAAGATACAATGTACCAATGAAGTACAGCACTGCTAATCCCAGATAAATATACTCTTGCGTGTGGTCTTCATCAATAATTGTACTTATGGGCAATGAGGACCAGTCATAATTTACAGGAGTAGGTTCGACCCATATTATTTTGGTATAAACCATTAACGGCAGTAAAACGGAAGTAAATAATCCTAATAATAAAAACCAACGATTGCTCGTAAAAAAGGTTTCTTTTCGCAACATAAAATGATAAGCCAAATAAAACAATGCAATTAATCCACTGGATTTGATAAGATAAAGATAGAATGCTTCCATAAATAATGTTGTTACTATAAAGTTTATATTTCTTCTTTTTGATTTTCAATCATGGCTAAAATTTCCCGTAATTCAGCGGCAGAAATTTTTTCTTCTTTGGCAAAATGCGATACCATATTTTTATACGAACTATTGAAGTAATTATCAATAGCTGTATTCATGAAGCGTTTTCTATAGTCTTCTAAACTTACAATAGGATAGTATTGGTGTGTGTTCCCGAAGGCATTGTGCGATACAAAACCTTTTTCTTCAAGGTTGCGCACAATGGTAGAAAGTGTGTTGTAATGTGGTTGTTCTTCTGTGATTTCTGCCAAAACCTCTTTTACGAATGCTTTTTTGAGCTTCCATAAAATGTGCATGATCTCCTCTTCTTTATTAGTCAGTTTTTGCATGATTTTTTTATTTAAATCAAACTTACAACTAATTTTGTAGTTACGAAACTAAAAAAGTAGTTTAATAACTAATTTTATAGTTTAACGTGTTTTTTTGTAGTTTAATTATCCTTTAAATCAAAAATGTAATCATTACAAGGAGACTGCGTGAGGGGTAGAAGCTAGCTACCGAAGTAGCGCGTATAACCCGACGCTATAAAGAAAAGGGGCTAGTAACGATGTTGTTGCTAAGCCCCTTTTTTTTATAGCGTCACGCCCAAAGAATGGTACTGAAATTAATTGTGTTCTTTTTTAACGAGTTTTTGCAGCCAAATACAACCCGCAACCGAAAGCAATCCAAGTGTTCCCATTACAAACCAGTTAGCTTGGTAGCCAAAAGCGGCTATGATTTCCAGTCCAGTTTTAGAACTGGCAATATGTGCTAAACTAAAACTCATCGTGAATAAGGCCATGTAGCGACCTTCATGTCCCTTAGGCGCTCGGCTTAGCGCAAAAGAATTGGAGAAAGGGAAGATGAACATTTCACCAAAAGTGATAAAAAGAATGCTAATAATTAGTATTCCAGCCCACATATTGATCAGTAAAACATAAAAACTCAATGACATTAGCAGTGCTCCCCAAAGAATAATTTTGAGTGTATTGATGCCTTTTCTTTGAGTGAAACTTACAATAGGCATTTCTAAGAAGAAAATCAACAGTCCGTTTAAAGACAATAAAAGGCCACTTTGAAACTCGGTTAATCCAAATTTTTCATTGTGATATAAAGGCAAAGTAGTGAAAAGTTGAAAGAAAAGCATGGCCGTTATAAAACAGATAAACAGAAAAATCCAGAATATTTTATCTTTGAAAACAGAGACAGGTATTTCGGTTTCGCTATTTACTGAGTCTAAATCAGCTGGTTTTTTGCGTTCTTTTACTAATACGGTAAATATTAATATCGAAATAATACAAGAACTTCCATCAACCCAAAATAAGCCGCTGTATCCCATATTCATAATGATCAAACCTCCTAAAGCCGGCCCTGCAGTAAAGCCTAAATTTACCGCTAATCTGACTAAAGTCAGTGCTCTGGTGCGATTTTCAGGTTTGGCATAGGTCGCTAAGGATACAAACATCGCGGGACGGAACATATCAGCAACGGTCATAATGACAAACATTCCAATGCATAATCCCCAAAATGTTCGGATGTATTGAACAAAAAATAATAAGATTCCGCTGGTGAACAAACTGAAAACCATGATTCTGTAAAATCCTATTTTATCAGATAATTTTCCGCCAAGCCAAGAGCCAAGCATGGATCCAAACCCAAAAGCAACCATAATCCATCCTACTTGTGCATAGGAAAAACTCAAATCTTCTTTTAAATACTTTGATAAAAAGGGCAATACCATCGTACCGGCACGATTGATAAAAGTGATGAGGGTAAGAATCCAAATCTCTCTGGTAAAGCCTCTAAAATTATTGATGTAACGCTGAAAAGCAGTTTGGAACATATACTGAGTTATAATTTTGCTAAGGTAGAAAACTTTGTAGCGTTGCGCCTTTGTGTCCTAGTAAGTTTTAAACTATTTTTGCATAAAATTATAGATTGGGTGTCTGGAAGCTTATATTTTTTTAAACATTAAAATTAAAAAAATTGTGTTTATGGCTTTGCGAACGACACAATTTTGATGCTTTTAAAAGAAAGTAACTTTTTATAAATTAACAAAATTTTCAATTATTAGTAAAATTGGAAAGGCACAAAATTATAAACATGAGAATGCTATTTACTTTATTGTTTTTTATGCACTTGAATTTTGGCTTTGGCCAAGGACAATTTGATGTTTCCGCTGTAGCCAAATTCCAAAAGGAATTAAACATGGAATATGCGGATGCCAAGAAAAGTCCGCTGACTCCAGAAGATTTAGCGGAATTCAAAACGCTGGATTTTTATCCTGTTAATGAAGTTTTTTTTGTGGTGGCAAAATTGGTTAGAACTAAAAAAGCGAAACCTTTTGAAATGGAAACTTCAACGGATAGAAAACCATTGTATGTAAAATATGGGGAACTTTCTTTTAAAATAAATGGTCGTGATTTTAAACTAAATGTATACAAAAACATTGAACTTTCAAAAAAGAAGGGATACAAAGACTATTTGTTTCTGCCGTTTTCTGATTTGACGTCAGGGAAGGAAAGTTACATTGGTGGGAAATATATCGATTTAAAAATTCCAGAAGGAGATACAATTGTAATTGACTTTAATACATCGTATAATCCATATTGCGCTTATAATTATAAATATTCCTGTCCAAAAGTTCCTCTGGAAAATGATCTAGCTATTGCTATAAAAGCGGGAGTTAAAAAATTTCATAACTAATGAAATACTTTAATCTACATACACATAAATATACGAATGAACCCAATATATTGGAACTAGTCAATCAATATCCACAGGAATTTGATTCCGGAATTCCATATTATTCCATCGGGATTCATCCGTGGTTTATCGTTGAAGAGCAAGTAGATGCTGATTTGGCTATAATCGAACGTAAATTACAAGAACCTAATTGTCTTGCTGTGGGCGAATGTGGACTGGACAAACGCATCGAAATCCCGATGGAATTGCAGCAAATGGTTTTCGAAAAGCAATTGCTATTGGCACAACAGTACCAAAAACCGATCGTACTACATTGCGTTGCGGCTTTTCAGGAACTGATTGCAATTAAGAAAAAAATGAATATTTCAGTTCCAATGTTGATTCATGGATTTTCAAAAAACATACAAGTTGCCAAACAATTGGTGGACAATGGATTTTATATTTCTTTTGGAAAATATTTATTACTAAATAAGGAATTAGGAGCTGTTTTTAAAAGTGTTCCCAATAATCGATTTTTTCTGGAAACAGATACTATTGAAGAAGGCATTGCAGTAGTTTATGAATTAGCAGCTAAATACAAAGGTGTTTCTGTCAAAGAAATACAGGAACTAGTAAATAGTAATTTTAATGAAGTTTTTGATTTCAGATTGTAGATTAACGATTTTTGATTTCAGATTTCTCAAAAACTTTAAACTTAAAACAAAAAAAAATGGCAGAATGGACAGAAAGAGCAGAACTTTTATTTAAAAAAGAAGGTTTAGATCATTTAAAAAACGCAAATATCTTGGTTGTAGGATTAGGCGGTGTTGGTTCTTTTGCGGCTGAATTTTTAGTCCGAGCAGGAGTGGGAACCATGACTATTGTAGATGGTGATGTAGTCGATATTACTAATATAAACCGACAGTTACCTGCATTACACTCTACCGTGGGGCAAGCCAAAATTACTGTTGTTGGTGATCGACTAATGGACATTAATCCAGAATTAAAACTGACTTGTGTGCAAGAATTTCTTTCGCCAGAGCGTGCTTTTGAAATTGTTTCTGACGAATTTGATTATGTTGTGGATTGTATTGATAGCGTGACTCCAAAATTAAATTTGATCATTGGCGCAAAGCGAAAAAGAGTAAAAATAATAAGTAGCATGGGTGCTGGCGGGAAAATGGAAGCTTCTAAAGTGAAAGTTACAGATATTACCAATACCGTGAATTGTTTTTTTGCTAAAACAATTCGGAGACGATTAAAAGAAGTCAAGATCGATAAACTGAAAGTAGTTTTTTCTTCGGAAATTCAAGATGAAACGAGTTTAAAAATGACGGATGGATCCAATTTCAAAAAATCATTTTACGGAACCAATAGTTACATGCCAGGATTATTTGGTTTATATGCTGCAGAAACCGTAATTCGTTATTTACTAAAAAAATAGTGTTCAGTGCTCAGTCTCGGTATTCAGTTCTAAAAATCTAACAAGTCTTAAAATCTAAAAGTCTAATAATCTAAAAAAAAATGATACAAACCGTAATTTTTGATATGGATGGTGTAATTGTCGATACTGAACCTGTACACCGTTATGCTTATTTCAAACAATTCGACGAACTTAATATTACTGTTACAGAGGAAATGTACACTTCATTTACTGGTTCTTCAACTCGAAACACGTTTCAGAAATTAAAGGAGGATTTTGAACTTGAACACGAGGTGGAGGATTTGATTCAAAGAAAACGAACTATTTTTAATGACGCTTTTGATAGTAAAGCCGATTTAGAATTATTGGAAGGCGTTGAAAATCTTATTAAAGAATTGCATCAAAACGGGATGCAATTGATTTTGGCTTCTTCAGCTTCTAAGGTGACTATTGAGCGCGTGTTTAGCAGGTTTAAGCTGCAGGACTATTTTACACACGTGGTTAGTGGAGAGGATTTTCCTAAATCGAAACCACATCCTGCAATTTTTGAGTATGCCGCGAGTTTATCCGTCGCACCAAAGGGAAGTTGCATCGTCATTGAAGACAGTACAAATGGAATAAAAGCGGCAAAAGCTGCAGGAATTTTTTGTGTGGGGTATAAAAGTATTCATACAGAAGCACAAGATTTATCGGAAGCCGATGTAATTATAAATCATTTTAACGAATTGGGTTTTGATCGAGTTAAGAATATTGATTCTAAATTAATAAAAAATTAACATTTTGAAGCCAGTGAATTTGTAAATTTGGAGATCATTAAAAACAATAATATGAAAAAAATAATCATTGCTCTCGCGCTATTTGTTATGACTTTAAGTGCTGAAGCCCAGTTAAAAACACCTCAATCTAGCCCTAAAGCTACGATTATGCAAACAGTCGGTTTAACTGATGTTGAAATTAATTATTCCAGACCAAGTGCCAGAGGAAGATCTGTTTTTGGTAATTTAATTCCTTTTGGAAAAGTATGGAGAACCGGAGCCAATGAAAATACCACTGTTTCTTTTAGCGACGATGTTGTAATTGATGGTAAAACATTAAAAAAAGGAAAATATTCGTTATACACAATCCCAACAATAGAACGTTGGGACGTAATTTTTTATAAAACAACGAATAATTGGGGTAATCCAGCAGACTGGAATGAAGAAAATGTAGCTCTTAAAACTACAATCAAACCAGAAACAGTAAATAAAAGTGCTGAAACTTTTACTATTGGAATAAGTGGTGTAGATAATAATTTTGCTTTTTTAGAAATCTATTGGGAGAATTCCTATGGTGCTATAAAATTTGAAGTTCCTACACAACAAAAAACAACGGCTAATATTGATAAAGCATTAGCTGGACCAACAGGAGGAGATTATTTTTCTGCTGCTCAATTTTTATTTCAATCCAATGGTGATGCTGCAAAAGCATTGGTTTATGTAAACAAAGCATTGGATATGGCTAAAGACAAACCGTTTTGGTATAACAGATTGAAATCCTTGATTCAAGCTAAACTTGGTGATAAAAAAGGAGCAATCGAAACCGCTAAAGCATCTATTGCTTCAGCTGAAATGGCAAAAAATCAAGACTACGTAAAAATGAACAAAGACAGTATAGCAGAGTGGAGTAAGAGCTAGTTACTCTAACTATTTCACTAAAAAAAATCCCGTCTCGATGATTATTGAGACGGGATTTTTTAGTTTTAAAATATGGTATTATGATTTTAAATATAGAACGTAAGTAATAAGAATAAAACAATGTTGCATTTTTTTTACCATATAAGTCATGTAAGTTTAAGTTTCAATTGTGTTAGCCTTGTGTACCTTAAACAATCATAAGATCATTTAAGGTTTAATTCTTATATGACTTATATGTTAATATTATTTCACTCATTTGTTAGTATAACATTAAATAGGTCCAACTTCTTAATACCATTTTGCTTTTGTAATCACTATAATAAACAACTGCACAATTTGTTATTTCGACGAAGGAGAAATCATAAAACGAGAATAACTAATGAGATTTCTCCTTCGTCGAAATGACAAAATTAAAGACATTGACATTAGTAACGGATAATCATTTAGTTTTAAAAAATGAGCAACATTAACTTTATTCATTAGGCTGTAATAGCTCTTTGTTTTCTGAAAATAGTCCATTGCAGCAGTAATGAGATCACAATCGTTAGCATTGCTCCAATAAAGTTTAACCATAAATAACCCAGTTTTTCTTGTCCACTCGGAAAAATGTAAATGGCGTAATAGTAAATTATAAAAATAGTAATTTGACTAACTACTGCGCTGTAAAAAATTGCTTTCGATTGTACTTTGTGGATGTAAAAACCAACCAAGAAAATACCCAATACAGTTCCGTAAAATATAGATCCAATGATATTTACCAATTGGATCAAGTTTTCAAATAGCGTTCCAATACAAGCAAATAATATTGCAATTACACCCCACAATAAAGTAAAAAATTTAGTTGCGTACAAGTAATGGCGTTCTGATTTTTCTTCTTTTAGATTGCGTTTGTAGATATCAATAGCTGTTGTAGAGGCCAGTGCATTTAATCCGGAAGCCGTTGATGACATGGCTGCTGATATGATTACAGCAAGCAATAAACCGATAAGCCCTTTAGGTAAATAGTTGAGAATAAAGTGAAAAAACACATAATCTTTATCATTGGTTTCGCTGTTGCTATCCGCTTTTAGGATGATTTCTTTGGCCCGATCTCGCAAATCTTTTTCTTTATTGGATAAAGTCACTAATTCCTTCCTAAGCGTTGGATTGTCGTAATCTTGATTGAGCTGATCAATATACAAGAGATTAATTACTTTCTTATCTTCGGATAAATCGTCTAATTTTTTCTCCAAAGCGTTATATTCGCCTTTATACGCTGATTTTTCAATCATGACTTTATTGTTTGGATTAAAATTCAAAGGAACTGGATTGAATTGAAAAAAAACAAAAACCATCACTCCGGTCAACAAAATGAAGAACTGCATTGGTACTTTTAATAATCCGTTCATAATCAGTCCCATTTGACTTTCTCGAACGGATCTCCCTGATAAATAGCGTCCCACCTGAGATTGATCAGTTCCAAAGTATGCCAATGCAAGGAAAAAACCTCCCGTTATTCCGCTCCAAAATGTATATTTTTCTTCTGGGTCAAAAGAGAAATTTACGATATTCATTTTATCATTTGCACCAGCAATATGCAATGCACTGGTAAATGTCATATCATTTGGTAAATAATGCAAGATCAGAAAAAAGGTGATAAACATTCCAGACATAATCACAAACATTTGCTGTTTCTGAGTAACATTGACAGCTTTGGTACCGCCAGAAAAGGTGTAAATAATAACCAAAACACCAATAACAATGTTCATATAGGTAAGATTCCAACCCAAAATAGCGGACAATATAATCGCTGGAGCATAAATGGTTAATCCGGTTCCAAGACCTCTTTGGAACAAGAAAAGGATGGCTGCAAGAGAACGGGTTTTTAAATCAAATCTTTTCTCTAGGTATTCATAAGCTGTATAAACCTTGTATTTGTGGTACAAAGGAATAAAGGTGACGCAAATTACCACCATGGCAATAGGCAGTCCAAAGTAGAATTGTACAAATCCCATTCCGTCATGATACGCTTGTCCCGGAGTAGAAAGAAATGTAATTGCGCTGGCCTGAGTTGCCATAACAGAAAGGCCCACAACATGCCAAGGGGTTTCATTACTTCCTAGAATAAAATCATCCACATTTTTACTCCCTTTGGTTTTCCAAGCACCGTAAATTACAATGAACAATAATGTAACTATGAGTATAATCCAGTCAAATAATTGCATAATTTAAGAGTATAATTTCATGATGAGACAAAAGATCAAGATGTATATAGCATTGGCCACAAGTACCCAAGTGTAATTTTTTTTCCAGGTTTTTACTTTCTTTGTTTCCATTTTGGGTTGTGTTAGTGCTTAGTATTTTGAGCAGGAATAGTTTCCAAGGATTGCAGCGAGATAATATTTGATATTAGTTTGTAAGCTCCGGTAACACCTTCAGGTAATTCTCTAAAAAAGCTTAAACCAGTATAAATATAGTGCCCTTTTCCGTAAGGAGCAATTAGCAACGCACCATTTTTAGGACTTTCGCCTTTGTCATTTGAGGATAAAATAGGAATGAAGGCTTTGTCGTATTCGCTTGGGTAATACAAACCTTGTTCTTGTTTCCAACCCTCAAAATCTTTAGCAGTTATTTGGTTTGGGAAATTCAAAACGGGATGGTTTGGTGCTAAAAATCGGACTTCGGCATCTTCTTCCGTCACTCGGTCGCGGGATAATTTCAACGGATAAGGCGCAATATTTCCAGTAACTAAATCACCAGCAGTATTGTATTGTACGAGCATGGTTTTTCCACCCTTTACAAAATCAAAAAGAATATTTTGCTTGTTTGCTAAAGCTGTAACGGTATTATACGCACGAACACCAGTCATTACCACATCAAAATTTTCTAGTTTTTCCGGTGTTATTTCTTCGGGTTTAAGTACCGTAACTGAGTAACCCAATTGGGTCAAACTGCTAGGAACTTCATCTCCTGCACCCATAATGTAGGCGATTTTTTCACCATTTGTTTTTAAATCCGTTTTAATACATTTGGCTTCAGCTGATTTTAAAACTTGCTGTTTTGTAATGTGGTCGTAATTTATGATAATTTGTTCTTTATCAAATCGTTTATTGTCAATTATCGCCACGCTTTTAGCTACTGCTTCATCTGATTTGTTAGGCGCAATTACTTCAAAATAAACAATTTGTTCGGTTCCCTTTTTTTGAATGTTAAACGGAATCAATTTTGGAGAAACATTCCAATTTTGCGGCAATTCAAGCTTTAAGTTTCCTTTTACGTCATCTTTTCCAGCTTTAATTTTTACGCCCACATATTTAATTTTAGTGTCTTTAAAAAGTAATACTTTATCAATGATAGAAGTTGTTACTTCAGGAACAATATCCAGATAATTATACACTTCACCCTTTACATCATCATTGTATTTATAAACCACAGTTCGTTCAAAGGGGATTTCGATTCCGTTGATTAGAACGTTAAAGACCACTTTTGTTTCCCTAATAATATCTGGAATCCCTATGTTTTGTTGGTCATTTACGGCATACATACCCGTGGTTCCATTTTCTCTTAACCAGTACGGCTGTGTGTAGTTAATGGATTCAGGTAATGTCAAATCTAGGTTGATGTTATTTTGTATATTATTTTTTAACTCCCTATTTTGAATGGTCGTAATTTGATTAGGTAAAGCGGTCACACTGATTAATTGTATTGGCGCTACACTTCTATTAATGGCCTCAAGTTTCAGTTTAATAGTACTTCCGGGAGTCGCTTCCTGATTTTGGGCAATGGCTTCAAGATACAAACCAGAACAGGCTGCTATAATTTCTTTTATGGCTTCAGATTTCAATGGTGCCCACTGATTTTCGTCTAGAGCGTTTATCAGAGCGTAGGCTTTCGCCAAATTTGGAATACTTGCCGCAGGATTACTGTGGTCGAATTTGGCTGCTATGGTGGTCAATAATTCTCCTATTGCTTTTCCTCCTTTTACTCGGTTCCAAGAAGTATCAATTCCTTCAAAAAGTGATTTTTTATCTTTTAAAGCATCTCCATTTATGAATTCTAAATATTCTGTTTCTTCACCGCGCTCACCAGTACTCCCAAAACCTTGTGATTGATGACGACTCCGACTTAATGCCGCAATTTCCTGATTTGATTTTCCTATTCCTGGATAATAAACACCCGTTTCTACTGCGATGAAATTCTTTTTGTCGGCGGCATTAAATTTTTCGATACTTCCATAAAACCACCATGATGTATTGAAAAACTGTCTTTTAGCTTGCCAAGGCTTTACAAATTGTAATTGTTCGGGATAAATAGTGGGATTGTTAGCCAGTTCAAAACTTTCAACACTCAACATTGCCGATGAAGTGTGATGGCCATGCGTAGTTCCGGGAGATCGATGATCAAATCGGTTGACAATTACATCGGGTTGAAATTTTCTGATGGCCCAAATAACGTCAGCTAAAACCTTTTCTTTATCCCAAATTTCTAAGGTTTCTGTTGGATTTTTGGAAAAACCAAAATCATTGGCACGAGAAAAAAATTGTTCCCCACCATCAATTTTTCGGGCTTCAATAAGTTCTTGAGTTCGTATGACTCCTAATAACTCCCTTAATTGTGTACCAATTAGGTTTTGGCCACCATCACCTCGTGTCAAAGATAAATAGCCTGTTCTCGCTTTTTGTTCATTGGACAAATACGATATGAGTCGGGTGTTCTCATCATCTGGATGTGCAGCTATATAAAGTACGGAACCCAGAAAATTAAGCTTTTCGATTTGGTTATAAATTTCGACCGCATTTAATTTTTTAGGATTTTGTGCAATTGTTATTTGAAAACAAAGAAGGAATATCGTTAGCGCTAAAAGGTGTTTTTTTTGCATTTTTTTTAATTTAATTTGCAAGAGCTTCAAATGTAGGAATTAAATATTTTTGTTGGAAATGTTTTTAGTTTTCTTTAAAAAATAATAGTTTGATTTAACAAAAAAGAGAGAAAACTAAATATAGCTTTCTCTCTTTGCTTTTTATAATAGTGTTAGGCTTAGTCTCTATCGTTTCCATGTCCACGTCCGTGACCTTTATTGCCTTTTCTTCTGTCATCACCATGATCCCTGTGATTATCGTTTCCTTTACGATTGTTGTAATATCTACGATTATCATTTGATCTGTTATTCACATATACTCGGCGATTGCTGTTGTGGTTTCCTATATTTCTTTGCTCTCTTCCGTGGTATCCTTTGTAATATTTTCGTTTGTGATTATTAAAATTGTTATATGGTCTTGAACCATGATAATCATTTAGCACCACTTTATATCCTCTATTCAAATTATAATTACGATACTGTCCTGGTAAATTTCTAGATCGGATCCATCTACCACTACCAAAGTAAATAAATTGTGTAGCTCGTACATCATAATACGCTTCTACATCTGGTAAGTAATAATAGTCAGCGTTGGCATATCCTGCCGGCCCCCAAGAAGGAGCGGTACCAATATTTAGATTTACTGAAACTTGTGCGTGTATTGAACTAGATACTAAGAAAATAATTCCTACGGCGATTAATTTTAATGTTTTCATTTTGTTAAAAATTTAATTAGTAATAAAAATGTGAATTACCATTTTTTTGCTCTCTTTTTGAAATAATCCAACAACTGTGCCAAAACCAAAAATGTATTCAAATAACAGTTTTTCTCCAAAAAAAAAGAGTCTCCATTTTTAGAGACTCTTTAGTTAACCACAATAGGAATTACTGCTTTCCGTTACCGTGTCCTTTATTTCCTTTTCCTTTTTTAGAATGATCGGAATGATTGTTACCACGGTTATTTACCTCCTTACGAATAATAACTTTTCTTGCACCAATGTTTCTTTGAGGACTTCCTTTGTATCCTTTACGGTATTTTACTTTATGATTTTTAAAGTTAGCATAAGGTCTTGAACCGTGATAATCATTCAAAACTACCTTGTAGCCATTATATAAATCATAATTTCTATATTGGTTAGGAAGGTTTCTAGAACGATTCCATTTTCCGTTTCCAAAATAAATAAATTGTGTTGCTCTTACATCATAATAGGCTTGAACATCAGGAATGTAATAATATTCTGCTGCAGAATATCCTGCTGGTCCCCAAGCTGGCGGATTCCCTAAATTAACATTTACCGAAACTTGCGCTTGTGCCACTTGGCTGGTTACTAAAAGAATTATTCCAGCAACGATTAATTTTAATGTTTTCATCTTTATTTTTTTAAGTGATAAATTGTAAATATTTAAAAAATTGTACTTTTTTACTACTGTATCAATAACTATTCCAATGCTGCATTAGTGGATTGCTTAGCTAAGGCGCACTAAGTATACATCCTTGCAAATTAATCCTTTAGATTTGCAAATCTGCATTCCTAATTATGCAAATCTTCATAAATTAAGTCGGGATAATTTGTAAAATTCGCAGCAAATAAATACGTGAAACAAGCGCGTATACTTTAATACTGCACACTAAAACTATGAAATTCTAGCTCAAAATGGTTTGTTTGATCCCATTGGATTTCATGCAAAAAAAAAGGAAATGAATTATCATTTCCTTTTTTTTGTAAAATTTGAATTTTATTTACAATAACAATATCAATAAAAGAATGATAATGATAATTGCGCCTACAGATAAATAAAGTCCATTACCGGAAGACTTTAATTCTGCTTTAATAGCACGAACTTCTTTACGCAATTCTTTTTTCTCTACTGAATTTAATTCAGATTTGTCCATTGCTTTTATCTCGTCTAGACGATTAAGCAATACTTTTACTTCAGCAGGAACCTCTTTTGGGGTATTAGAAACTGCAATTGGATTTTTTTCTGCTGCTAACATTTGAGTTGGCATAACACTAATTGATAAAACTAGCATCATTAAATAAAAGGTAACTTTTTTCATTTCGTTGGGGTTTTAGTTAAAATTTTTAACAATTTAAAAGTAAACAATATTACATATTTTTTTCTTATAAAATTGTGGTATTAAATTATATAATTCACACTCTTATTCATTATAGTTCGAGACCTTGACTTTAATAGGTTTTTATAGATTATTTTTGAATATAACTATCTTTTTTATAGTGTCTTAACTATTTGTATTTCGTTTAGGAACCGCTACTAATTGTAGTTAAAAACCACATGTAATGCTAAATAAAAGCAGTTATCTGTAAATTACGGTACGCGGTTTTGCTAACTCAAAATCTTGAAAACCAAAGTCAGTTGTTTCAATTGCATTTGTTTTGAAAATGTTTTCCCCATTGCCCGGAATCGTAGGGTAGTAGGAAAGAGAAATTTGGAACGCACTAAAAACTAGAAAATCATTATTGATAATGCATCCAATACCAATTTTTGAATAGGCTTTGTTTTCCGCTAATCTCTCTCTGGAATTTCCCAATAGGGCAATTGAATAATTAATATAAGGATTCACTCTAAATCCCCAAAGATCCCAAGGCGCGTAAGCTTGCGTTTGAAGTGTTAGCATTAATTTTTTAGTGCCATATTGCGCACTATTAAAACCTCTAAGCCCATAATTTTCATTAATATTGAGTTGATCGCCAATAATATTGACGCGGTTGCTACCAAGAATTAATTGCGGTTTTATGAACTGTCTCCATTTCCATTTTCCTACACTCATCAAATTTGTAAAATAATTTGCTTGAAAAGTAAAAGCAGTTCGCTGTGTAACTGACTTTTCAAAAAAAGTTCCCAACTCTACATTAGCACTCAAAAAGCCCCACTTATAGTAATTTCCAAACGCAGCGCGAGCTCCCAAATAAAAGCGACCCAAATGATTTTTATATTGATAGCCAGAAGTAATGCTGTATATTTTTCCAATGGGAACATCCTCTATAATTCCGTTTTTGAAAATATAGTTGTCTTGCACGAATTTACGGGAACTTATTCCAATCCCAAAAAGTGAAAGCTTTTCACTGGAATAAAAGTTGGTTGCGTCATACTGAATCGTTGGACTTTCTAGGTATTTTATATTTAAAAAACGACCTGCGAGTATCAAATTTGTCGTGCGTTGACTTTCTTTTTTGCCTTTAAAAACTGGAAAAGCATGCGCAAACCACAAATCCTGTGAATTGTATTTGAAATTCTGATATTCAAAAACCAAATTTGAATCTGGAAGTGTATCTTTTCTAAAGTGTTGTTCTACCGCTATTCCGCCAGCCCATTTTGTAAAAGCAGAGTAAAAGGGACGATCAATAATAAGACTTTTGCTGTAATAATTTTCTAAATCAATACGATAATTTAGTCTAGTTTGAATAAACGTATTTCTTATATTTGGAATGCTGTAGGTTAGTCCGTACGCATTTTTGCCATCGCTGAATCTGTTTCTAAATTCATTTTCAAATTCATGACCTGTACCTAAAAAATTACGGTTAATGAGCGCTAATCTCGCTCGTGAACTGGAAAGAGACCCTTTTGGGATCGTACTCCAGGAATCTAAAACCCTAAAAGTAACATCTACTGAATCTTGACTGCTAGGGGTTAATTGTGCGGTTACATCAACACGGCTAATGTATCTTTGCGTTCTTACTAGTCGTTCTGATTCTTTTACCAATAAGGAATCGAAAGGCGTATTTCGTTTTATTAACAAAATGTTTTTTATGGTTACTTTTTTAGTTTTGATGTGAATTCTGTTTCCAATACGTTCTGCCCAATTTTTAGGATTTCTGGAAGAATCAATTTCGGAATATCCAAAAGGATCTAAAGTAACAATATTGATGTTTCTGATAGTTTTTCCCTCGAAAGTTTCATATTTTTTAGGAACAATTTTTTTTCTAATTTTCTTTACAGCTACAGGTCTGAAAATTAATTTATGAATAAATTTGGTAACCTTATTTTTAGTCGAATACGTTTGAATATTTTTATAAACTGCAGAAGAATCTTTTTCCTTTTTGTTTTCTTGTGAAAATGAAATTTGGTAGCAACAAAACAGTAAGAGGAGAACAATCAGCTTTTGTTTTTTTAACATTACAAAAATATTGATTTGAGGAATTAGCAAAAATAAGGAATAAAAGTTACAAAAAAGGGAGTCGTCTAAACGGAGTCACTTGTGTTATTGGCAGCCGTGTTTGCTTTGTTTTCTGTATTATTTTCAGTGGTAGTTTCTGTAAAAAGAGGTGCAATATAATCCGTTTTGATAATGGTTTTTTTAGATGATATTTCAGAATTAAAAAGCGGTAATTTGATGCTGTGCCAAGTGTATGTTTTGGGTAAATGATCGCCCATCAAATAGCCCCACGGTTTAAGGGATTCTATTCGGTCAAAAATAACTTTGAGGACTGCAATGACCGGCAATGCTAAAAACATTCCTGAAATTCCTGCAATTGCACCTCCTACTATTATTCCTATAATGGAGATAAAAGCATTTATTTCTACTTTAGAGCTTACAATCATTGGAACAAGGATATTATTATCTACTAATTGAACAATGATGGTAACGGCAATTACACCAACAATAATCGATAAATCCGGGGACCCTGTAAGAGACGCAATGATGCTTAAAATACCTGCAAAAAGGATTCCAATATAAGGAATTAGATTCAGAATTCCGGTTATAACTCCCAGTAAAATTGCGTATTTTACTCCCACAAGCATAAATCCTACTACAGTCATTACCGATACTAAAATAGTTTCGATGATCAAACCTACGATATAACTGTTTATCGCAACTCTAATATTTGACAAAATATTTTTCAATTGTTCATGATCCTCTTCTTTAAATAATTTTGACAAAAACAACAAGAAATGAGTTCTGTACAGTAGTATCAAAAAAGTATAAATAGGGATCAAAGTCAAATTTAATAATGTATCGGTAAATGACATTAGGGTGGTACCAATGATTTCCTTGCCTTTTTCCATTGAATCTTCGGTGGCAGTATCAATATATTTTTTTTGTTCCCAAGAACTCAAGTGAAAATTTTGACTTAAAAAGCGTTGGATATTGTTGAAATGAATATCTATATTTCTTTCAATTTTGTCATAATCGTTAGCAAAATCACTTATCTGAAAGGATAGAAATACGAAAAGACCTAAAATAAGTAATACAAAAAGAAGTACGGAAACCATAACGGCCAAAACATGCGGAAAGTAAAGTTTTGATTTTAAAAACTGAACTATGGGGTACAATAATATTGCAAACAAAAAAGACATCATAACAGGAACCAATATATCCTGACCGATATAAAAAATAAAAATAATAGCAATCAGACTCAGTAGAATGAGCGTTAGCTTAGCATAAAAGGGAAATTTTAAGATTTCATTCATGTTGTTTTTATTTTTTGTCTAACATAAGAATAATTGAATTATAAGTAGCTATTCGTAATCGACAAATATCTACTATTTGAAAAATTTTACATTACACTTTATTTTGCAATAGTTATATAATTTCCACTTCAATAGCAAGTTTTGTTTACTGATAATCCTTCGTTTTGCTAAAAATGATTAATCCATGAATCCACTTTGATTTTCGTAATTGTTTATAATTGAAATTCCCTTTTGCAACAGTAACGTATTTGGATAGATTATTTTTTCGTCATTAGTGGTTTTCAAATATACATGAAAAGCCCCAATATCCTCTATTTGAGCTTCGATTGGAAAATCTTTGTCATGAATTTTGATGATGTCTCCAATTTTAAACGGAAAAGAAAAAAACAAAATTATACCAGAGGTAATATTACTCAAAATTGACCATTGGGCAAACATGGCCACGCCAACAACTGTGGTAACAGAGGAAAGGGCTATAGTAATGTCTTTTGTCTGAACACCCCAAATAATTATAGCAGCTATAACGGCGATAATATTAATAAATAAATGAAAGTATTTAATGACTAAATTAGTTCGGTGTTCCAGCTTTTGGTTTGATTTTGCATATCGTCTTACTAGTTTAGTGGCAATTATTCGCAATAAAACTAACAAAATCAGTATGACTCCGGTTGCAATTAATTCCCGGTTATATTCGTGTAGCAATGACATTTCCATACAATGATTAAGCTAAATTATTCAAATATTCATACACTTTATCCGTTGGCATTCCCATAACATTAGCATAAGAACCCTCAATTTTTGAAACACCTATAAAACCAATCCATTCTTGAATGCCATACGCACCAGCTTTGTCGTAAGGTTTGTACTTTTCTAAGTAATAACGAATCGATTCCTCGCTTAATTCATTGAACGTAACTTTAGTTATTTCATGTAAAACGACTATTTTTTCATTTGTTTTAAAACAAACAGAAGTGATTACTTCGTGCGTTGTATTCGATAACGATTTTAGGATTTCAAAAGCCTCTTTTTCGTCTTTTGGTTTACCCAAAGCTTTTTGATTGTGCCAGACAATGGTGTCGCTGGTAATCAAAATTTCATTTGGGTTTAATTCTCCTTCAAAAGCGCTGGATTTTAATATGGCCAAATAATTAGTAATCTCTTGAGCTTTTAGTTCTGACGGATAAATTTCTTCAATTTCTTTCAACCTGATCTCAAAATCCAAGTCTAAATCTTTGAAGAATTGTTGGCGTCTTGGCGAACCAGAAGCCAAAATAAGAGTGTATTTTTTTAATTTATTTCTAAGCATTATATTTTATATTTAAACTAATAACAATAATGGATAATATTCCAAAAAGCAATATCCATTTTAATAACAAACTCAAAAAATGGAAGTCACTTTTTGTTTTTGCAGACCAAATTTTCAAAACGAAATAAAACAATGGACCTACAACAAAAAGAAGCATATATAATGTTACAAACAATAAATCAAACAAGTATTTATTGACATAATATACGATAAAAAACAACGGGATAAAACTCAACCCGAAAACAATTTTTGCAGTTCTTGATTTTCCAATTGCAATAGGTAAGGTGTTTTTCCCTTGATTGTAATCACCGTCCGTATCTTCGATATCTTTTACAATTTCCCGAAGTAGATTGATCATAAAAGCAAAAATAGCGTAATCCAGCAGGATCGAAAAAAACAATCCCATTTGCTGCTGATTGTCTATTCCTGTAGCGGGATATAAATCAAAAATACCAATGATGACCACACTAAAGGAAAGCAACAATGCTATACTAATAGTGCCAATGAGCATCATTTGTTTCAAACTAGTAGAATACAGATAAAGTGTAGCTGCGATCAAAATAAAAATGGAGGCAAAACTGGGTTTTGCTATAACATTTGATAAATAAAAACCAATGGCTACGCCAAGTGTGGTTAATATGATGTATAAATTATAAGCTTGTGTTTCCGAAATATTTTTGCCTATTACAACGGCATTAGGCTTGTTGATTGTATCTGTTTTTTGGTCAAAGATGTCGTTAATAACATAACCACCTGCCGCGATCAATACGGTTGCTGCAACCAATAATCCATACTGCCAATCTGCTAACGCCAAAGGAATATTCTGAACTTTAAAAAATCCGTACCTAAAAACAAGTTGCATAAAAGCAAGCAGGAGTAAGTTTTGGTAGCGAATGAGTTTTAGGAACTTCATATTTAGTGTTCAGTGTTCAGTTTTTTCGTGTTCAGATTAGAGAATCTAATATTCAAGGATCAGTTTATATGGTTCATAGAAAATTCAGTGTTTAGAAAAAAATAGAACTAAATTACTTTTTTAACAATCATTGCAACTGATTACTAAAAACTGACCACTGATTACTAATCAATCGTGTTTCCCGTCAAAATGCGCCATCCATTTTCCTTGCGCTTTCATTACTTGCTCAATAACGTCTCTGGCAGCACCTTTTCCTCCGTTTTTATGCGAAATATAGCGGCAAATACCCTTAATTTCTGGGCTTGCATCTTGAGGACAAGTAGGTAATCCTACTAATTTCATCACATGATAATCAGGGATATCATCGCCCATATACAAAACATGCTCCGGATTTATTTGATACACATCCGTATATTCATCAAAGGTTTCCACTTTATCGGGTGTCCCCAAATAAATATCGGTGATTCCCAGATTTCTTAGTCTGATGCGAACGCCTTCGTTGCTTCCACCAGAAATAATACATACATTATATCCACTTTCTACAGCTGCTTTCATAGCATAACCATCTCGAATATTCATGGTACGCAGAATCTCTCCTTCATTAGTTACAAAAACAGAACTATCAGTTAGGACACCATCTACGTCAAATATAAAAGTAGTAATGTCATTCATAATTTCTTTATAACTTTTTGCCATTTTCTTGTATTGATTGAGTTAGTATTTTATATATATTCAAATGATTTCCTTCAGCTAAAAAAGCTTCATGAGCTTCAATAGTGGCAGTATCATTGCGGCTTGCAGGACCAGTTTGCGCTTCTTGGGGCGAAAGTACCATTATTTTTTGGACTGTTTCTGCAATCAAGGGTTTAAGAATTTCAAACGAAACTTGATTTTCTCTACAAATTTCCTGACCTAATTGGTACAAATGATTAGTAAAATTATTGACAAAAACAGCTGCAACATGAAGTGCTTTCCGTTGCTGTGAATTGATTGCAAAAACTTTTTCAGTTATGGATTTGGCCACTCGATCTAATAATTGATAATCCGTTCCATTCTCACTCTCTAAACAAATAGGAATAGTTTTGAAGTCAACTGCTTTGTTCTTTGTAAAAGTTTGCAAAGGATAAAAAACACCTCTTCGATTATTTTCGTTCATTGCATTCAAAGAAACACTTCCAGAAGTGTGCACCACTAAACGATTCTTGAACAGAAGACTAGAGGAAACCTCGGCAATGGCATCGTCTGTAACTGAAATTATATAAACATCAGCTTCTGCTAAAGTACTGAAATCAGCAGTGATTTTTTCTAAGTCAATAAGGTGGGAAACACTTCTTGCGTGGCGGGAATATACTTGAACTAATTCTATTTCTGTCCCTGATTTTTGGGAATTTTGAAATGCTGCAATCAAGTGCTGCGCCACATTTCCAGAACCAATAATAACTACTTTGATCATGGGGTAAAAATAGCAAAAAAATATTAAGAGTTTTATTCTAAATTTATGCTGCTAAAAAATACCAATTTTGTTCTGATAAAGACTTTTTAGGCTTTACCACAAAAGCTTATTTTTAGTTTAAATTAACAAAAGTACAAATATAGAAGTCAAGATTTTTAAGTACTTTTGTGGCACTTTTACAAAACATAATCCCATAAAAATGGATAAAAAAATATTTTCTTTTTTGTTTTCTACACGTTTAATGGCTCTTTTATTTATTTCCTATGCCGCTGCCATGGCTACAGGAACTTTTATCGAAAGTAAATACAACACTGATACTGCAAAAATTTTAGTTTATAATGCATGGTGGTTTGAAGCAATTCATGTGTTTTTTATGATTAATTTCATTGGTAATATTAAGCGATACCAACTTTTGAAAAAAGAAAAATGGGCTACTTTATTGCTTCATTTGTCTTTTATTTTTATCATTGCTGGTGCTTTTGTAACGCGATATATCAGTTATGAAGGAATGATGCCCATTCGCGAAGGCGCCGCGGAAAATCAAGTTTTTTCAGATAAAACCTTTCTGACTGTATTTGTCGATGGAGATTATAACGGAGAAATGAAGCGAAGAACTTTTGAAAAGAAAGTTCTGTTATCTCCGGCAACAAATAATAATTTCAGCATTTCAGGAAAATTTGCAGATACTCCATTTGAGGTGAACTATGAAAATTTTATCATGGGAGCCAAAGAGTATATAAAACCAGATCCAAAAGGAATTTTATACTTAAAATTAGTGGAAGCTGGGGATGGCGGTCGTGAAGAACATTTCCTAAAGGATGGAGAAGTACAAAATATTCACAATGTGTTATTTGCCTTAAACAAGGAAACACAAGGCGCTATAAATATTAATACTAAGGGAACTGCATACACGATTCAAACACCATTTGAAGGGAATTATATGCGAATGGCAGATAAATTGCAAGGAAAAGTTACAAAGGATGCCGCACAACCATTGATGATGCGATCCTTGTACAGCATTGGCGAAATGCGATTTGTATTTCCAGATGTTGCGGTAAAAGGAATTATTGATTATGAATCTAAAAATGATTTTAAAGCTAAAAATCAGGAAGATGCATTAACCGTAAAAATAACTGCTGAAGGACAAGAAAAAACAGTTACCGTTTTAGGTTCTAAAGGTAAATTAGGAGATGTCAGTACGGTGAAAATAGGAAATATTGATTATAGTTTTTTCTATGGAAGCAAAGCGTATGTTCTACCTTTTAAGATAAAATTGAATGACTTTATTGCACAGAAATATCCAGGAACGGAGAAAAGTTATTCTTCTTTTGAAAGTCAAGTTACTGTTGAGGATAAAGAACCTTATGATGCCAGAATTTATATGAACAATGTTTTAGATCACGATGGTTATCGTTTCTTTCAATCCGGTTTTGATCCAGATGAAAAAGGAACAATTCTATCTGTAAACCATGATTTTTGGGGAACTACACTAACTTATATTGGGTACTTTATGTTGTATTTTGCAATGATGGCAATTATGTTTACTAAATATTCTCGTTTTGCGGATATCAAACGCAAACTAGAGATTGTCAAAACCAAAAAAGCTAAATTATTGACAATTTTAATGCTATTATTGAGTTTCAGCAGTTTCGCTCAAGAACAAGAACACGACCATGCAGATCATGAAGGGCATGCTCATTCAGAAGCCGAAGCAGCACCAGCAGCCGCCGCAGCAACACATGCTGACCATACTAATAAAGCATTAAGTCAACAGGAACTAAATGATTTAATTACTAAATTTAAAGTGCCAGAAGAACATGCAGCAAAATTTGGTCGATTAGTTATTCAAGATGGTGGTGGGAGGATGAAGCCAATTAACACCTTTTCATCGGAATTATTGAGAAAAGTAAGTCATGATGATTCTTATAAAGGAATGAATTCTGATCAGGTCTTTTTGTCCATGACACAATACGCCAGTTATTGGATCGAAATTCCAATTATTTATATCAAAAGCGGAAATGATAGTATTCGAAAAATTATAGGAATTGATAAGGACGCAAAGTTTGCTCCCTTTGTATCCTTTTTTGATGAGAAAGGGAATTACAAACTTTCTAAATATTTAGGTGACGCGTTCAAATCAGCTAATCCGAACCAATTTGAAAAAGATTTTATCGAGACGGATAAGAAAGTAAATCTTATGGAATCAGCCCTAAGCGGAAGAATCTTGAAAATTTTTCCAATTCCAGAAGATAAAAATAATAAATGGGTTTCCTATTTAGAACTGAATGAGGCTGGTTTCAAAGGAATGGAAGCAACCTACACTAAAAATGTATTGCCTTTGTACTTTGGTTCTTTATCGAATGCTTCTGCATCTAATGATTACAAAACTGCAGATGAATTGCTGGAGAGTATCAATGGTTTTCAAAAACGCTTTGGTAGTAAAGTTAGGCCAACCGAAGAAAAAATTACTTTAGAAGTATTATACAATCAATATGATGTGTTCAAGAAATTGCCGTATTGGTATATTTTTGCCTCTATTTTAATGTTGTTTTTTACCATATTACAAATCTTCAAGGATAGAAAAGTGTTGAATTATTTAGTTAATTTTATGCACATCGTCGTGATTGGTTTATTTGTATTACACACCCTTGGGTTAGTTGCAAGATGGTTTATTTCCGGACATGCACCATGGAGTAATGCGTATGAATCGATAATATATGTTGCGTGGGCAACCATGTTTTTTGGTTTAGCTTTTGATAGAAAATCGAAACTTACTGTAGCTTCATCAGCATTTGTAACTGCCATGATTTTGGCAGCAGCCTACATGAACTGGATTGATCCTGAAATTGCAAATTTACAACCGGTACTAAATTCGTATTGGCTTATGATTCACGTAGCGGTGATTGTTGCCAGTTACGGGCCGTTTGCACTAGGAATGATTTTAGGCGCAGTTTCGTTATTGCTGATTTTGTTTACCAATGAACAAAACAAAGCCAAAATGGATTTGAATATTCAAGAAATCACTTATATAAATGAACTAGCTCTAACGGTTGGTTTGATTATGCTAACCATTGGAAACTTCCTTGGAGGACAATGGGCCAATGAAAGTTGGGGACGTTACTGGGGATGGGATCCAAAAGAAACGTGGGCCTTAATTAGTATTATGGTCTATGCTTTTGTAATTCATGCTCGATTTGTTCCTTCTTTACGAGGAAAATGGATTTTCAATTTAATGAGCATGTTTGCTTTTATATCTATTTTGTTTACGTATTATGGCGTGAATTTTCACTTGGTAGGATTGCATTCTTACGCCAGTGGTGAAGCCCATTCCTTAAATTGGATTTGGTATTCTCTTGGAGTAATAACTTTATTTGGTGCAATTTCTTATCCAAAATATAAGAAGTATTATAAAAAATAATAGTTATTTAGGTGTCTCGTCCTAAATAACCGATACAGATTATTAGACAAAAATATTTAATTAAACACTTGCAAAAACTTTTTTGCAAGTGTTTTTTGTTTTGTATGTTCTCATTTTAATTTGATTTTGTAAGTGCATTTTGTTTGGAGTAAGCATATAGTTAGAATAATGAGGTCTTAATTCATTGTATATGTCGACTGATTCTTTCACAATTTGCTTCATGACTTTTAAATCTAGATGGTATTTATCAATCATAAATTCCTGTTTTAATATTCCGTTTATTCTTTCAGCTACAGCATTTTCATAGGGATCAGAGTTTTGCGTCATACTTGGAAGGATCCTATTTTTACTTAGAGTATTTTGGTAATCATTTGCGCAATACTGCAGTCCTCTATCTGAATGATGAATCAATGGTATTTCATTGTTTTTTCTCTGCTTTATAGCCATATTAAGAGTCTTAACACTGCTTTCTGTATTCATATTTTCAGCAACATAATACCCCATAATTTTCTTAGAATAGGCATCTGTAACAATACTCAAATAACACGGTTTTTCTCGTTTTCCGATATATGTTATGTCTGAAACCCAAACTTGGTCAGGCCTGTTTATTTCTAAGTCAAGAATTTGATTTCGATGTTTTCTAAATCGATGATGAGAATTAGTGGTTACATGATAACTACGTTTTGCTTGTATCAATAAATGATTAGCCCTAAGTATATCAAATAATTTATCTCTTCCAATTTTCATTGATTTAAGATCGTCCATTAATATGTGATATGATTTCTTGCCACCAAGCCTAGGCATTAATTGCCTAACTTGATGAATCATCGAAACTACTTCAATTGCTTTAGCTTCCTTGTTGATTTTTCTTTTAATTCTTCGATAATAAACGGGTCTGTCTATCCCGAACAAATTACAGGCGAACATTATTGTTTGCTGTTCTTTGTGTTTAAAATGGTCGATTGTTCGGGTGGAGAGTTTTTTCGTATGTCAATTTTATATTCTTCTTCTGCGATATCGATCATCATATCAAAAATGATTGCTTTTTTATCTGCAACAAAGGCTTGTCGTTCCAAAAATGACTTCTGTTTCTCTAGAAGTTTTACTTTGGCTTCAAGCTCCATTATCTTTTGTTCTGGCGACTTTGACAAAGTAAATGGTGTTTGATTTTCCCAATCAAAGTTACCGAATTTTTTAAGCCAATTAACAACAGTTGTTCTATTTTGAATGCCATACGTCTTTGCAGTTTCTGTAACTGTGAGTTGGCCTCGCTCGATTTCTTGAACAATTTGTAACTTAAAAGACATTGAGTAATCTTTTTGAGTTCGCTTCACATAGCGTGTTTCTTCATGTTTTTCCATTAGGATACTTTTTGTGTATCGCTATTTCAGGACGGGACAGTTTGATAATAAAAAAAGGTTCAACTTGCAGTTGAACCTTTTTTAGTTTCTAAAAAAAGAGTTTTTTACACTTTTCCTAACGTATATAATTGTTCCATGGTAGGAGCTAAACTACCTCCTTGCGGTTCTAGTGTAATAGCGAAAGCTTCGGCTTCATTAGCATTATTTACAGCAAATAATTTTTGCTCATTTACATCAAAATCTTCCAATAATCCAATGCTGGTAGGAGTCAATGGGCTTAATTTCAATGCCCAAACCTGATACACCATTCCTTCCGGTGGTTCTGGTAGACCTGAAGCATCAATATAAACAACCTTGGTGTCTTGATTCCAATATACTTTAGCTGAAGATTCAGGAGCAACTGCTTGTCCACCAAGTGCGACAACCGTATTTTTAGTGTCTCTCACTACTGCTAAACTCGTTTCGTTAGCTGTGTTTTTTAATTTTAAGACATTAAATTCTTTCTCCAGTTTGGCTTTTTCAATTTCAGTATTGGCAACTTGCGTAGTAGTTTCATTCAATTGATTGTACTGATATCCAATACCAACTAATAACAACATAGCTGCAGCCCAACCAACGTATTGTGACCAATTTTTAGAAGGTTCTAATTGTATGACTTCCGCATGTTTGAGTTCAAGTTTAGCCTTAATTTTTTCATAATTGGCAACAGAATGAAACGGTGAAAAGCTTGACGATAAAGCAACAATAGCTTTTTCAATCGCTATAATTTCGTTGTTAATGTCCGGATTATTTTTTGCCATAGTAGCAACTTCTTCATTTTCGGGTTCACTTAGTAAACCGTATACATAAAGTTCCAGAATTCCTGATTCTATATATTCTTTTGTTTCCATTATACTTTCAAATAATTTCTTAAATCATTAATACAATTTCGATTATGGGTTTTTACTGTTCCTAAAGGAATTTCTAATTCATCCGAAGCTTCCTGCTGGGTATAGCCTTTGAAAAACAGTAAATCAATTATTTGAATACATTTTGGTTTCAGCCTTTTTACAAAATCCTGTAAACCTATAGTATCCATTTTGTCAACCAGTTTAGAACTGTCTTCAAAGTGATTTACGAAATTATCTGTAGAAAGGTTTTTTTGACTATTATTAAAATTCTTGGAACGCAACTTATCAATAGAAGTGTTTCTGGCAATATTCAGAATCCAAGTATAGAATCTTCCTTTGCTCTCATGGTAAGAATCAATATTCTTCCAAATTTTTACAAATACTTCCTGAAGCACATCTTCTGCTTCTTCTCTGTTTTTTACCAAAACATTGATAACTGAAAATAAACTTTTGGAATACATATCATATAGATGTGTAAATGCCCTTTCGTCCTTCTTATAAATTAATACTAATAATTCTTCTTGACTCATATTTTACTATTTAACGATTACAAACTTATACATTCTTATTTACAAATAATTGATTTTATGAATATCTAGGTAATAAAAAAATAGAAATAAAAAAAAATTGATTTTTTTTAAGATATTAAAATATTGATTATCAATTATTTAAAAAATAATTTGATTTTTTAGTGTCGTTTTTAAAACCAAAACAAATCCATTCCCGTAAATGACTGTATAACCTTTTAAATACATAACAAAATGAAAAAAACAAAAATGATTTTGGGTCTATCGCTAGTGGCGGTTTCAGGCTTAATTTTAGTAGCTGCAGATCACATCGATGCTCCTGCTACAGCATCTGGTGGTGCAAATGATATTACTGACGTATATGCTTTTCAAGGGCAAAACACTAATAATTTAGTGTTTGCGGTAAACACGCAAGGCTTGCTAAGTCCAAATGCGACAGCTGCTGCAAAGTTCGATGAAAATATAATGATCGAAATTAACATTGATAACAATGGTGATAATGTAGAAGATTTGGTGATTCAGGCAATTAAGAGAGACGACAAAATGTATTTCTTTGGACCAGTTGCTCCAGGAACAACTGGAACTACAAGTACAGTTAAAACCGCAGCAGCTTCAGGTAGTGTTACCATATCTCAATATGGTACGGCAGCTTTGACAGCGGAACAAAACGGAATGAAATTTTTTGCAGGACCAAGAGACGATCCTTTCTTTTTTGATTTAGGTCGATTTCAAGCAATTCTTGGCGGAACGGCCACAGGATTTAGCAACCCAGGAACAGACACATTTGCAGGTACTAATGTTATGTCTATTGTAGTTGAGGTTCCAAAATCAATGTTGGGTTCATCAAGTGCTGTTGGTGTTTGGGCTGAAACTAAGAAAAAACAATAATTAATTTTATTTAAAAAAGCAAAAACATGAAATCGGAGATTAACGGTTTCGGAAAAACTTAAAATATAAACATCATGAATAAAACAAATAAATTCAAAATTATAACAATCGCGCTGATAGCTGCAGTTGTTTCAGTAAATTGTGATAACAATGATTCAGATTCTGTTTCTGAAACAATGGTTGACTTCACCGGAACTTTTGTTCAGCAAGATCAAATGGCCAGACCAGCGATAAATACCGTTTTTATTGCTTCAGGATCTCCAAAAGATGATTTTAATGCGGCAATTCCATCAGCAATGGGAGCTAAATACCAATCTATTTTTCAAACCAGATTATTGGCTTTGAATCCTGCCTACACTACAAATGCTTTAGGTCAAACGGCTGCTCAGCTGACTGGTCTTTTGGCAACAGATGTATTAGGAGTGTCTAAAACTGCACCAACAACTTTCTTTGACGGAACCAACGTTTTGACAGGAAGAGCTTTGGCAGATGACGTAATTGATGTGGAATTATTATTAATTTTTGGTGGGCCAGCGGGAACTTCTAATCCTGGGCTTACTTCAGATAATGTAAACTCAAATGATAAAGCATTTGGATCAACTTTCCCTTACTTAGCTTCTGCTTGGTAGTATTTCCTCAAAAAAAACAGAGCGTTTGAAACAATTTTCGCTCTGTTTTTTTTTATTAAACAAACAAACAAACAAACAAAACAATTAGAGTATGAAAACTTTAAAAACAATATCATTTTTAGTTTTCACAATCCTATTCATATTCGGTTGCGAGACTAAATCAGAACAAATTACAAATACGGAAGACTATAATAAATATTTGAGTTTAAAAGACAATAAATCATTGACTTTTGCTCATCAGGAAATTGATTTTTGGCAAAAAAAGTACGATGCTGCTCCAAACCAAATCAGTTATTTAAGTCAACTTGCTGCTAACTATAACACACTTTTTGAATATACTGGTGCTATCAAAAACTTATATAAATCGGAAGATCTATTAACAAAATCAAATGAAGCCTATGATTATTCTAGGGTTTCAACTATTCGATCTTTGGCAAGAAATTATATTTCGCAACACCGTTTTAAGGAAGCTTTGGAACTTGCAAATAAAGCATTAGCAATAGGTGAGGGTAAAAAAGAAACCAAAAAATTACTTTTTGACGTTCAAATGGAATTAGGAAATTATCCTGAAGCGGTTAATAACTTGAATGCCATAAGAGACATGAATAGTTTTGATTATTTGATTCGTCTGGCTAAATGGAATGATCACAAAGGCGATTTAGAAACGGCGATTACTTTCATGGAAAAGGCTAGAGATATTGCTGAAAAAGAAAATAATAAAGTATTAAAAATCTGGTCGTATTCTAATCTTGGAGATTTTTACGGTCATGCTGGAAGAATTCAGGAATCATATGACAGTTACCTGAAAACATTAGCATTAGATTCTAATTATTCCTATGCTTTAAAAGGAATTGCGTGGATTGTCTTTTCTAAAGAAAGAAATGTAAACGAGGCCAACAGAATTATTGATGCTATTGCTGCCAATCACAAAACCCCTGATTTTTATTTATTAAAATCACAAATTGCCCAATTTGAAGGTAATAAAAGTGAGGAAGTAAAAAACAGAAATGCCTATTTTTCTATGATGGAAAAGAATAATTATGGTGCAATGTATAACAAATACAATGCTTTGATTTACGCTGACGACAAACAAACCGCTCAAAAAGCATTAGAAATTGCTAAAATTGAAGTAGACCACAGACCCACTGCAGATTCCTATGATTTATTAGCTTGGGCATATTTAAATGTGGGCAAAAATAAAAAAGCATTAGAAATTGCTCAAAATCATGTGGTTGGAAAATCCTTTGAACCAAAGGTGCAATACCACTTAGCAATGATTTACAAATCAAATAATTTAGCGCTCAAAACGAAACCTATTAAGGAAGAATTACTATCCAGTTTGTATGAATTGGGTCCTAATTTCGAGAAAAAGGTAAATCAATTATAGCGTATGAAAAATATTATTTTAGTGTTGATTACCCTTTTTGGGTTGTCTTCCTATGCACAAATCCAAAAAGGAAAGGTGTTGGATCATGATGGAAATCCTGTTGAAAATGCCTATTTAGTCAATACAAATTCTGAAAGTCATGCCCACACCAATGAATTTGGATTGTTCAGTTTGGATAAAACGGTTTTAGGTGATGTAATCAAAATAACCGCTTTGGGATATAAAAAAACAAATTTTACCCTTAATTTTTCCGAAGAGGTGATTGTAATGGAAGATGATATATTTAGATTAAATGAGATAGTAATCCAACCGAAACTTTCGGCAATGAATGTCATTTCAAAAATAGATTTGCAAACCACTCCAGTGAATTCTTCTCAGGAAATTCTTAGAAAAGTTCCCGGATTATTCATCGGGCAACATGCCGGTGGTGGAAAAGCAGAGCAAATATTTTTGAGAGGATTTGACATCGATCACGGAACTGATATTGCAATTTCAGTAGACGGAATGCCAGTGAATATGGTTTCTCATGCACACGGTCAGGGTTATGCAGATTTGCATTTTGTAATTCCGGAAACGGTAGAAAAAATAGATTTTGGAAAAGGAACGTATTATGCCAACAAAGGGGATTTTGCAACGGCAGGATACGTTACCTTCCAAACTAAAGATAAAATAGAAAAAAGTAGTATTGGTGTCGAAGTAGGACAATTCAATACTCTGAGAACCGTAGGATTGTTTAATCTTTTGGGTAACCAAAAAACACAAAGCGCTTACATTGCCACAGAATATATCTTGACGGATGGTCCGTTTGATTCCCCTCAAAATTTTAACAGAATCAACTTGTTAGGGAAATATTCTGCCATTTTGAAGGATAACAGCAAGTTTTCAATTTTAGCTTCTCGCTTTTCTAGCAAATGGGACGCTTCGGGACAAATTCCGCAGCGTTTGGTTGATAATGGAACAATTTCGAGATTTGGTGCTGTTGATGATACTGAAGGAGGAAATACTTCTCGAACTAATGTTAATGCGAGTTTGAGCAAACCAATTAATGAAAATACGTTTTTAAAAGCGAATGCTTTTTATTCGAATTATCAATTTGAATTATACTCTAATTTTACGTTCTTTTTAGATGATCCAATAAACGGAGACCAAATTAAACAAAAAGAAAATCGTGATATATACGGAATGAATGCGGAGTTGAATAAGAAGACTAAAATAAATGATACAGATGTTTTGTTGCAATTTGGAGCTGGTTTTCGTGCCGATGCTACAACAGATACGGAGCTTTCGCATACTTTAAACAGAAGAACGGTTCTTGAAAATATAAAACTGGGTGATATTGATGAGTCTAATTTATTTACCTATTTGAATTCCGAATTTACTTTTGGAAAACTTATGATTAATCCGGCCATCAGATTGGATTATTTCAAATTCAATTATCAGGATAAATTAATGGAGAATTACAAAACACAATCGGAATCAAAAGTTAAGTTTTCACCTAAATTGAATTTCATTTATTCGCAAAATAACAACTTGCAATTTTTTGTAAAATCAGGAATGGGTTTCCATTCGAATGATGCCCGTGTTGTCGTTCAAAACAGTGGAAAACAAATTTTACCAACCGCAATAGGAACAGATATTGGTACCATTTGGAAACCATTTCCTAAGTTGATTGTGAATTCAGCTTTATGGTATTTGTTTTTAGAACAGGAGTTTGTTTATGTGGGAGATGCAGGAATTATTGAGCCAAGCGGAAAATCAAAACGTTTGGGAGCAGAGCTTGGATTGCGTTACCAATTGAATGATTGGTTGTATTTTGATGCGGATGCAAATTATACGTATGCCAGAAGCAGTGATGAACCAAAAGGTCAGGATTACATTCCGCTAGCACCAGATTTTACCGCAACTGGAGGGTTAAGTTTCCAAAAAGTGAATGGGTTTTCAGGAGGAATTCGCTATCGTTACTTAAAAAATCGCCCTGCGAATGAAGATAATTCCATTGTTGCCAAAGGTTATTTTATTTCAGATTTAAATGTTAATTACCAATATAAGAATATCAATTTTGGAATTGCAGTAGAGAATATTTTTGATACAGCATGGAACGAAACCCAATTTGCCACTGAATCCAGGCTTCAAAATGAACCTGAAAGTGTTGAAGAAATTCATTTTACTCCAGGAACGCCTTTCTTCATGAAAGGAAAAATAACCTATACGTTTTAAATACCACATTACGATTTGTTGTTTATTTGTTTGGAAGCCTGGCATTTCATGATGTCAGGCTTCTTTTTTTATTTAACGACTGTTTAACAAAAAAATGCTTTGATAAAACAAATTTTTATCTAATTTTATAAAAAATTTCAAATATGAAAAATTTAGTATTCATAGCCTCTTGCGCTTTACTATTATTTAGTTGCCAAAATCAGGCACAACCACAAAAATCCGAAAATAAAATGAGTACACCCTTAGTTGCTAAAGAAACGATTTATCAGTTCAAAGTAGAAGATTTAACAGGAAACAGTTTTGATTTTGCTACTTTGAAAGGGAAAAAAATCATGATTGTGAATACAGCTTCAAAATGTGGATTGACACCGCAGTACAAAGATCTAGAAGCAACTTATAAAGAATATAAAGATAAAGGATTAGTAATTGTAGGTTTTCCTGCAAATAACTTTGCTTCTCAAGAGCCAGGGACTAATGAAGAAATTGCTACTTTTTGTCAAAGAAATTATGGAGTGACTTTCCCAATGATGGACAAGATTTCTGTAAAAGGAGATGATATGGCTGCTATTTATCAGTTCTTGACTCAAAAATCGAAGAATGGCTTGCAAGATTCTCAAGTAGAATGGAATTTTCAAAAATACCTAATCAACGAAAATGGTGAATTAGAAAAAGTAATTGCTCCGCAAACATTAGTAACTGATCCAGAAGTATTGAATTGGATCAAAGCATAATCAAGAAGTAATAAAATAATAAAGCGATTTTCGGGAAACTGAAAATCGCTTTTTTTATTTTTAAATCTACAAATTAAAACTTTTCGTTTTTGAAAATTTCAGCTACAGCAGCTTCGTAATTTCGGATGCTTTGCGCTTTTTTTATTTTTTTTAAAACTTTATGTGGATTCGAAAAAGTAGCCGAAAAATATTCCCATAAATGGTACATCTTCAATAAAATATGGGTTGAGCCAGAAAGTGATTCGCTATAAATAGCATATAAAGTATCGTGAAACGCACTGAACAATTCTATTTTGTTTGCAGGATATTCTAATGTATTGTTTTTTATCATACTGGGTAAAAATGGATCCGAAATTAATCCTCGGCCAATCATCCAATGGTCAATGCTTGGAAATCGTTGTTGCATCTCATGAAATTTAGCAACGGAAGTTATATCACCATTGTAATACAATTTATGTTTGGTTTTATCAACACACTGCTGAAACGCATCCAGATTCACGCCACCTTTATACAGTTGCTTTCCAATACGCGCATGAATGGCAATATTCTTAATAGGATAGGTATCTAAAACAGGCAAAACATCAAGAATTTCTTCACTGTTTTCATAACCCAACCGCATTTTCATAGATACAATAATATCCGATTCATTATGTGCTCTGTGAAGAATATTATTAATTTTTTCTGGATTGCTAATTAGTCCAGCTCCCATACCTGACTTGGTAACCATAGGATACGGACAGCCTAAATTCCAATTCAACTCTTTATAACCCAATTCCCGAACATATTTGGCCACAAATAAAAATTCATCGGCATCGTTTGTGATCACCTGCGGAATCACCTCTAAATCAAGATTGTTCTCCGGAAGTAAATCGCGTTCGTAAGACGGCTTGATAACCATTTTTCCGTTTAGGCGAATGTAAGGCGAGTAAAATGTATCAATACCTCCAAAAAGTTTGTTTTGGGCATTTCTAAAACGAAAATCGGTAAATCCCTGTAAAGGCGAGGAGAGTAAGGTATAATCCATGAAATTTTTAGTTGTGCAAATATACTATAAAGTAGCAAGTCTTAAAGTTATAAAATTCATAAAGTCAAAATAGAGCATAAAATGAATTACATCATGAAAAAATTGTTTTATTCTAAAATCAATTGCATAAAAACAGAGTGCAACCAACGATCAAATTTATAGCCAGATTCCTTGATTACTCCCACGGTTTTAAAACCAAATTTCTCATGAAATTCTACACTACTTTGATTTTCAGCGTCAATTACAGCAATCATCGTATGTAATTTTTGATTCTTCGCAAGACGAATTAATTCCTGAAGTAGAATTTTTCCAATACCTTTTCCATGATGGTCTTGGTTGACATAAACAGAATGTTCAACCGTAAATTTATAGGCTTCGCGAAAACGAAATTCACTATACATTCCAAAACCAACAACGTTTCCCTCTAATTCTGCTACGATAACAGGAAAATTTTTTTTAATTTTTTCTTCGAGTATGGCTTTTTGTTGATCAAATGTTCGGATGTTGTAATCATACAGCGCCGTAGAGTGCAAAATATTGTAATTAATGATATCTAAAATAGCTTGTGTGTCTTCTGTTTTGTAAGCTCGTAATCTAATTTCCATGTGTTGTTTATTTGCTCCAAAAATAAGAAATAACAGTTAAAAATAAAGGAAAAAGGGCAGCAAGTTTGTAACTTTGTATCTCAGAAAATGTATACAATGATTTACCCCAAAATACCTTTAGCACAAAGCATTATTGAAATTTGTTTGTCCAAAGGAATTACCACCATAATTATTTCTCCGGGCTCCCGAAATGCCCCGCTTACAATTGGTTTTGTAAATAATCCTGCCTTTCAATGTTACAGTATTGCTGATGAACGTTCAGCTGCTTTTTTTGCATTAGGAATCGCACAACAAACCAAGCAGCCAGTGGCATTGGTCTGTACTTCCGGTTCGGCACTATTGAATTATTACCCCGCTTTTGCGGAAGCATTTTACAGTCAGATTCCTATGATTGTGATTTCGGCAGACAGACCGCAAAGCAAAATTGATATTGGCGACGGACAAACGATTAGACAAGAAAATGTATTCGAAAACCATTCGCTATACAATGCTAATTTGCATGAGGATGTTTCAATCGAGAATGATTTAAAAATCAACGAGGCGATTAATACGGCTATTACTCAAAAAGGTCCTGTTCACATCAATGCGCCTTTTGAAGAACCGTTGTATGAAACCGTTTCGGAGCTTTCAGTCAAAGTAAATACTGTCGCTTTCGCAAATGTGACTCAGACGATTTCCATGAAAGATGTTGCTGAATATGCAACGATTTGGAATAACTCCACTAAAAAAATGATTTTGGTTGGCGTAAATGAACCGAATGCAATCAATGAAAAAATAATTGAGGCTTTCGCCAAAGAGGAGTCGGTTGTAGTGTTGACTGAAACGACTTCTAACCTTCATCACGATACTTTTATCAATAATATTGATACGATAATTACGCCTTTTACAACTGCGAATTTTGAGGATTTACGTCCAGAAATATTGTTGACTTTTGGCGGAATGGTTGTTTCAAAACGAATCAAGGCTTTTTTAAGAAAATACAAACCAAAACACCATTGGCATATTGATTCTTGGAGAGCGTATGATACTTTTGGTGCTTTGACTAAACATTTTGAAGTTGACCCAAATGTATTTTTTGACACTTTCTTGCCACTCACAAATTTAATCGAAAGTAATTATTTTCAACAATTAGACGCTGTAAAAGCATTGCGAAAGCTAAAAAGCGATATTTATTTAGATAAAATTCCTTTTTCGGATTTTAAAGTTTTCGAAAAAGTGATGCAATGTCTACCAATCAACAGTCAATTGCAAATCAGCAATAGTTCGGCCATTCGGTATGCACAATTAATAGATATAGACCCTTCGATTGAAGTATATTGCAATCGCGGTACTAGCGGAATCGACGGAAGTACTTCTACTGCTATTGGTGCGGCTGTAGCCAATGCTAAACAGACGGTATTTATAACGGGTGATATTGGGTTTTTATATGACAGCAATGCGTTGTGGAATAATTATGTCCCGAAAAACTTCAAGATTATTCTAATCAATAATGGAGGTGGAGGGATTTTTAGAATTTTACCAGGACATGAAGAAAGTCCTGTTTTTAATACCTTCTTTGAAACGGCTCATTGTTTAACCGCCGAACATTTGGCTAAAATGTATGGTTTTGAATATAGTATCGCTAGCGATGAAGCTAGTTTATCAAGAAGTTTGACCGCTTTGTATGCTCAAAATGAAAAACCAAGTATTTTGGAAATTTTCACACCCACATTAAAAAACGACAGTATTTTACTTCAATACTTTAAAGAATTGGTTTAATCAATTTTTGACGTTCGTAAAAGGAGATGAATTAATGTTTAAATTTGAGGGAGTAAAAATCTATTAATCAAATAGTAAACTTTTTTTTATGAGTGCAAGAGAAGAATTAATCGTAAAGTATGCCGCCGATTTAAAAGACAGATGTGGCGTTAATCCAGATATGGATTTGTTAACAAAAGTAACTATTGGTTGTGGTCCGTCAATTTATAATGATGATTCTGCAACCATAGCCGGAAGTCAGCAAGCTGAATTAGACACGGTAAAAAACAATTTCCTAATCAAGAAATTAGGACTTAAAGAGGAACCTGAATTAGATGCTGCGATCGACGCTGTTATGGAAAAATACGGTCGCTCTAACCGAAATAAATATAGAGTGGTTGTGTATTACTTACTGACAGTTCACTTTAAAAAAGAGAGTATTTATAAATAATATTTAATCAGATCGTCATTTAATTGTATACTTTTGAAGAGCGTTAGAGCATAAGAAAAGAAAGCAATAAAGAAGAAATTTTTTAGCGTTTCACTTGAATTATTTTATTAAAATGGTAGCAAAATACAACCTATCGGTAGGTAATTGACAATGATAGTAACATCATTTTAGCGCATTTTGTTTTTGAACACTTGTTTTAAAAACAAAAAAATAATAAAATAAATTTAATCAAAAGTAAGGTACAGGCCTATGCTATTATCATTTAGAAATAATAGGTATTTAGTTACCACCTCCATAAATAAATTATGAAAATATTTATAATAAACTCTGGAAGTTCCTCTATAAAATATCAACTAATCAACATGCCGGCAAATGAAGTTGTTTGTTCTGGTATGATTGATAGAATTGGGTTAGAAACTTCTAATCTAACGTACGTAACAAATACCACTAAATTAGAAGAAACGCTGCCAATTGCCAATCATAAAATTGGTTTAGAAAAAATTGCGAACTTACTAATGGATAAAAAAGTAGGTGTGATTAAAAGTACCGATGAAATAGAAGCCGTGGGACACCGCGTGGTACATGGCGGGAGCAACTTTTCGAATACCGTGATCATTACTAAAGAAGTAAAAGATAAAATTAGACAGCTTTTTGATTTGGCTCCTTTGCACAATCCTGCTAATTTAGAAGGAATAATTGTAGCAGAAGAAATTTTTTGTTCGGCGCAACAAGTGGCTGTTTTTGATACCGCTTTTCATCAAACGATTCCTGTTGTAGCACACAAATATGCGGTACCCAATTATCTTTTGACAGAAAATAAAATTCGTGTTTACGGTTTTCATGGCACTAGTCATAAATATGTTTCAGAAAACGCGATTCATTTTTTAAAACAAAACGCTGTACAGAAAAGCTCAAATATTATCACAATACATTTAGGAAACGGTTGCAGTATGACCGCAATTAAAGACGGGAAAAGTATTGATCATACCCTGGGATTTGCGCCAATGAATGGCTTGATTATGGGAACACGAAGCGGTGATATTGATCAATCCGTGATTTTTTATCTGGTAAATTCTTTAGGTTATTCATTGGAAGCTGTCAATACGATGTTGCAAAAACAAAGCGGAATGTTAGGCCTTACGGGATACAGTGACCTGAGAGATATAGAAGCAAATGCAGAGAACGGAAATGAAGATTGTCAGTTGGCTTTAGCAATGAATGCGTACCGAATAAAAAAATATATTGGTTCCTATGCCGCAGTATTAAACGGATTAGATGCTATTGTTTTCACGGCTGGAATTGGTGAGAATTCCTCTTACATAAGAAAATTAGTGTGTACGGATATGGAATATTTTGGAATTGAACTGGATCAGGCTAAAAATGATATTCGTTCAAAAGAGATCCGAGAAATCAATAAACCAGAATCAAAAACTAAAATATTGATTGTACCAACTAATGAAGAAATCGAGATTGCCAATCAAGTATTTGAATTATTGAAGAATTAAGAAAATACGTTGCTCTTAGGAAAGCTTCTGCATTCAGAAGCTTTTTTTATGCCTTTTATTTGAGAAATCTATTTATATTTGAAAATAAAAACACCACCTTTTGAAATTAAAAATTACTATAATAACCTTTTTATATTTTATTTCATTCCAACTTTTTGCTCAGGAGTTACTTCCTTTTGTTGAAAATTACAACAAATCAGATTATCAAGGCGATAACCAGATTTGGAATGTAGCTCAAGGAAATGATAATGCGATGTACTTTGCTAACAATTACTATTTGCTAAGATATGATGGCGTAAAATGGGAGAAATATACATTGCCCAACAAGACAATCATTCGTTCGATACTGGTTGATGGTGACAGGATTTATTCAGGTTCTTATAAAGAATTTGGGTATTGGCAGCGCAAAAATGGCACGATGTTTTACGTTTCTATTTCTGATAAAACCAAGGTTTTTGAGGATAGTGATAATGAGGAGATTTGGAAGATATTTAAGTTCAAAGGAAAAATTTATTTTCAATCATTCAATGGAATTTTTCTATTTGATGGAAAAGATATCAAGAAGAAAGCCTTTTCTTTCTTGGCTTCCTATTGTTTTGTGGTCGACGATCAGTTGTTAGTTGCTTCAGTGGAGGATGGAATTTTTAAGATGAACGGCTCTAAATTTCAAAAAATTCAAGGTTGGTCACTAGTGGAAAATAATGTGATTCATGCAGTTGAAAAATTCCAAAATAGAACTTATATTTTTACTAAAAAAAATGGGGTTTATGTTGACGATAAGGGTGTTTTGAGCCCTTGGAAAAATCCTTTAAATGCTATTTTGAAAACGGCTAATATCAATGCCGCTAAATTCATCAGCAATAGTAAATTAGTTGTAGGAACTGGTAGTAAAGGCCTTTATTTATTTGATTTAGAAACTAATTCCTATAAAAATATTAATAGAAATAATGTATTGATGAACAACTCGATTTTGAGTATGGGAGTCGATAAAGAAAATGATTTATGGATTGGTTTGGATAACGGAATTGCTCATATTGAGGTTAATTCCCCCATTTCAATTTTTTATGATAATTCCGGTATTTTAGGGTCGGTTTATTCGGTAGCAAGTACTCCAAAAGGCTATTTGATGGCTTCTAATCACGGTGTTTATAAATATGAAAATAAGGAACTTTCTTTGATTCCAAGTACACAGGGACAAGCTTGGAATATTAGTAAAATAAATAATAAATTTCTTATAGGACATAATGAAGGTACTTTTGTTTATGAAAACGGAAGTGTTTCTCAATTGAGTGCCGTAAATGGTGGTTGGAATCTCGTAAAAAGTGGCGTCAACAATTCATATTTGCAAGCTACGTACAGCGGGGTGATTATTTATAACGATAAGAACGATTTAAGTCAGAAAAAAGTTATTCATGGTCTTTTGAAACCTATAAAATACGTAGCTCAAAATCGGAAAAATGAAATATGGGCTGCGGATAATAATAGAGGTCTGTATCGAATTTTGTATAACGATGCTTATGAAACAACAGAAATCAAAAATGTTACTAAAGATAGTAAAATCAAAAATGATTTTGGAGTGAAAATATTTGAGTTCAGAAATGAGATTCTTTTTCTTATCAATAAGTCGTGGTATACCTATAATTCAATTGCGAACCAATTGGAAAAAGATATAGTATTCAATTCTAATTTTAAAAACGTTACCGATATTGCATCAATAGATGAGAGTCATTTCGTGGTTCTTCAAAATGGTCTTTTGTATCATATTTATGCTGCTGGAAACAAATTTGTCTGGAATGTTATTCATGAAAAATATTATTTAGGAAAAATCATTAATGACAATTTGAAAATTTTTAAAAATAAAGAAAGTTATTTATTAAATCTTGATGACGGTTTTATTGCTCTTCAATTGAAACAACAACCCAATCAAAATGCAACTGTAAGAATCGAAGCCTTTAGTGACAGTAGTCTGATTCAAAATAAATCGAAGATAAACTACAATTTAGAGTTAAAATTACATGTAATATCAGGTAAATTTGGAGCTGCAAAACCAAATTTGTTTTTTAAAACTATTGCGTCAGGTAATTTTATGCCAATCAAAGACGGAATTATCGTATTGAATAATCTAAGTAGTGGTTCTCATAAAGTCACTATTTATCGAAATAATGGATTGAATTATACTACCATTGCTGATTTTCAATTTAGTGTAGCTAAGCCTTGGTATTTTTCTTTTTGGATGATTGCATTGTATTTAAGTGCAGCAATGGTCATCTTATACTTGTATTATAAATGGAACAACCTACGTTACAATCAAAAGTTGAAGTTGCGGGATGAGGAACTAAAACATCAAAGTAAAATTCTAGAAATGGAATTAAAAGCTGAAAATAAATTGAATGTTCAAGAATATGAAAGGCACATTCTTGAATTAGAATTACAAACCAAATCATCTGAAGTTGCGGGTAAATCACTTTCTATAGCTAAGCAAAGTGAAATGATTGAAAATATTCAAGGAATTCTGGATTCGGAAACCGATTTCAACCGACTTAAAAGTGAAATAAAAAAAGCTATAAAAATCAATGCTGTAAATA
This sequence comes from Flavobacterium sp. W20_MBD1_R3, assembly GCF_052119725.1. NCBI lineage: Bacteria > Pseudomonadati > Bacteroidota > Flavobacteriia > Flavobacteriales > Flavobacteriaceae > Flavobacterium > Flavobacterium sp. W20_MBD1_R3. Next base: position 124,265 of record NZ_JBGQOR010000003.1, on the reverse strand, counting down.
AGCATGAATGGGAGGTTTTTGAGAATAATCTAAACCAAATTCATAATGAATTTATTGGTACGCTCTCGAAGAAATATTCCAACCTAACTTCTAAGGATATTAAACTTTGTATTTACTTAAAAATGAATCTTTCATCGAAAGAAATTGCTCCGCTGATGAACATCTCTTTTAGAGGAGTGGAACTACATCGTTATCGTTTAAGAAAGAAATTAAATTTAGTTCAGGACGAAAATCTGTCTAAATTTTTATTAAACTTATAAATACCTCTGTTTTTTTATTGATACTTTAATTGGAACGCTGTTTTTATAGTATAAAACACAGTACATCATTACTACATCAACACCTGGCTAACTAACATGTCTATTTGCTTATTAAATAGCCTAATCCGTTGATTGTACTATCAATTTATATTTTTTGATGTAGTCGCGTAGTAGTGTTGTTTGACTAACTATAACGTTGTAATTATCTATCTTAGCTTCATTAACATTTTAACAATTTATTAATATATGAGAAATTTTATTTTGAGCTTTTTAGCGCTCATACTGCTTCCAGCTTATATGTCTGGTCAAGTCATTAAGGGAATAGTATCAGATAAGAATGGTATTGGAATTCCTGGTGCAATTATAATTGCGGTTGATTCAAAAACCAATGCAAATAGTGATTTTGATGGAAATTTTGAAATCAAGGCAGTGGCGGGTGAAATTTTGCAAGTATCAATGTTGGGTTTTCAATCTTATTCTGTTGCAGCATCTGCAACTTTGATGCAGATTACTCTTCAAGAGGATCAAGATATGCAACTAGATGAAGTGGTAGTAATTGGTTACGGAACCCGTAAAATAATTGATAATACGTCCTCCATTACCTCATTAAAAGCAGAAGAAATCTCTAAAACTAAAGTTTTGAATGCTTCGCAAGCTATTCAAGGTAAAGCCGCTGGAGTTCAGGTAATCTCTTCAGATTTACCAGGAAGTTCACCTACGGTAGTTATTAGGGGTTTAGGAACAGCAATTGGAGGACGAACTCCTTTATTTGTTGTAGATGGAATGCCTACGGATAACATTAATAATATTAACACAAATGATATTACTTCTTATGAAATTCTGAAAGATGCATCTTCTCTTGCTATTTATGGTACTAGAGCTGCTAATGGGGTTATTATTATTACTACTAAAAAAGGAAAAGGTGACAAAGTATCTGTCGAATTTGAAACTTTCGCAGGATTTAGACAGCCTTTGAAAAAAGTGAAAATGGCAGGAAGCAATAAGTTTTCGCATTATTCGAATTCTGCTCTGCAAACCACTACTTTTTCACAAGATCAACCCGTAAATACGGATTGGTTTGATGCTATAACTAGAACGGGAATGTACACTCAAAATAACGTTTCGGTTTCCGGATCAACAGAAAAGATTAAATACTTTTTTAGTGTGGGTAACTATGAAGAAAAAGGTATTCTTAAAGGTTTAGATTACGGTCGTACTACTTTTAGAAATAATAATGAATATAAGATTTCTGATAAGATAACCTTAAGTCAAAATTTTAGTTTGGGTTCGACTAATTCAACTCCAAAACCTTTGGGTGCTTTTACTACTGCTTACAAACAATCGCCTATCGTTCCTGTCTATTTTCCTGATGGTCAGTATGGAGTTCCTCTTGTAGGAGAAAATGGTTTTGCAGGTACATCGGGTAATTTATTTAACAATGTGGGTAATCCGGTAGCGCAATTAGACTTTTTTGATGAAGAACAAAGAAGTTTGACTTTGCAAGGTGGTTTAAAATTAGATTACGATATTTTAAAGTCTTTGAAGTTTACCTCTCAATTTAATGGGGAATATTATTCTTGGAAAAATTATAATTTTTCTGATTCGCGAGGAATATGGATGGCGCGTAACCCAAATACAAGTGCTGCGGATTATGAAGCAGCTAATGTAGGAGTCCCTCTGAATTTATTAACTAAAGGAAGATCTCAATATTTCAATTGGAACTTAACGAATTACTTTACTTATAATAAAGTTTTTGGAGGAATTCATGATGTAGAACTTACCGGTGGAATTGAAACTTCTATTAGAGGGTCTAGAGAAACATTGACTGTTACCAGAAAAAATGTAAATGCCGATGCTAATTATTGGGCACTAAACGATGTTGATTATTCTGCTGATATTATGAATTATACTGATGCAGTTTCAAATGAAAGTAAATTAGCTTCTTATTTTGGTCGTTTCCAATATAAATTAATGGATCGATACTTAATTACGGGAACATTAAGACGCGATGGTTCTTCTAATTTTGGAAAAGAATACCGTTGGGGAACCTTTCCTGCCTTTGGTTTGGGTTGGATTATCTCTAAAGAAGGTTTTATGGCAGATGTTAAAGGAGTTGATTTATTGAAATTAAGAGGAGGTTGGGGTAGACTAGGAAACCAAAACGTACCGCTTAATAATCAAGCCTTTTCTTCAGGATTGACTTATCCTTTAGGAGGTTCTATATTGCTGAGTGAAGGAACAACAATTAATTCTCAGATTGATCCTAGCTTATCTTGGGAAATTACCGAGGAAGCTTCTGCAGGTATCGATTTTGAATTCTTGAATAGCAGATTAAAAGGTTCTTTTGATGTGTATGACAAAACTACAACAAATGTTATTTTATACACAAGACCTTATAGTACCTCTGGAATAAGTAATGACTCTCCTGCACATGTTGGTGAGGTTTCAAACAAAGGGTATGAAATTGCTTTGCGTTGGGATGATCAATTAGCTGATAATTTGAGCTATTGGGTTGGAGGTAATTTTTCAAATAACCAAAATGAACTTTCAGGGCTAAAAAATGTTAGGTTACCACAACGTCTTGGTGGAAGCTTAGGAAACGGTCAAAATACAAAAGTATTAGACGATAGTTCTGTTGGTCAACCACTAGGTAGTTTTTTTATGTACGAATATGCGGGTTTTGATCCTACAAATGGAACTATGTTGTATTACAATACCGCAGGCGAAAAAGTGAGTCAAGGAACTTTGAATGATGCAGATAAAAAACATGTAGGATCTGTTTTACCTACTTCAACGTATGGAGTTACTTTAGGACTGAACTATAAAAACTTTGATTTCTCAGTTGATGGTTATGGAACTTCAGGAGCAAAAGTGTACAATGGTAAAAAAGCACAACGTTTTGGAAACGAAAACATCGAAGAATCTTTAGCTACTGATTTCTGGACTATAAATAATACAACAGCTTCTAATCCAGCGCCTTTTAATCAAGTTCCTGTCGCTTCTACTTATTATTTAGAATCAGGTGACTTTTTTAGAATAAACAACATTACGTTAGGGTATAAAATTCCGTTAAAAGGAGATTTTATAAACTCTTGCAGAATATATGTTAATGCGATCAATCCATTAATTACACAAAAATTCTCTGGTTTTTCGCCTGAATTGAATGGAAATGGTGATCCTTATGGAAGTCAAGGAATCGAGCTAGATGCTTATCCTACTTTGAGATCATTTGTAATTGGTGCTAATTTAAAATTTTAAGAGTATGAAAAAAATATATATCTCCGTTTTTGTTCTATCCGCTTGCTTTATTTCCGGATGTTCAGATGAGTATTTAGACGTAGATCAAACCGAATCTATTTCTACTAATGATATCGCATTATTAAACAATGATGCCGGTGCAGCAACTTTTGTCACTGCAATTTATAATAAGTTTTTAGATTGGAATATGTCTTCCTTTTCTTGGAATGGGGTTTCTAGTATTGCTTCTGATGATGCCGATAAAGGATCATCACCAAGTGACACAGGTTCTGATAAAGACTTATTAGATGCCTTGACCTATAATCCATCAAGTCCTTCGACTACTGAAATTTTTGCAGCTAATTACGAAGGAATCAATAGATGCAACCAAGCATTGAACATTATTCCACAATTAGACCAAGCTAATGCTGCTTTGCGTACCAGATTAATTGGTGAAGCCAAGTTTTTACGTGCTTTCATGTATTTTACTTTGGTCAAAACCTATGGTGGTGTTCCCATTGTAGATCGTTTGCCAAACCCTTCTTCTGATGAAGATCGAATTATGCAATTAACGCGTAAATCAACTGCTGAAGTCTATGCATTTATCGAAAATGACTTGAATGACGCAATTGAAGCGTTACCAAATAAAGCCGCTTACAACGCTTCCGAAAAAGGAAGAGCTTCTCAAGGATCTGCTTATGCTTTGTTAGCCAAAGTAAATCTGTACCAAAAAAATTGGCAAAAAGTGATCGACAATTGCAATCTAGTTACCGGATATTCTCTTGTTTCTGATTATGCATCTATGTTTAGATTAGCTGGAGAAAATGATGCCGAATCTATATTTGAAATTCAAGGAGTAGGAGGATCTCTTCCAGCTCAAGGAATCAAACAATATTCGCAAACGCAAGGTGCTCGTGGTTCCGGTGGCTGGGGTTGGGGTTTCAATACGCCTTCTCAAAGTTTATTAGAAGCCTATGAAGCGAATGATGTCAGAAAAAATGCAACAATTATGTTTAGAGGCGCAACTTTGTACGATGGCAGAGTAGTTCCCGCTGATGCTGATAATCCAATGTATAATTATAAAGCCTATTCTTCCGCTTATTCTGGTCAGGATAATTCAGATACCAATATCAAATATTTGCGTTATGCTGAAGTGATCTTAATGAAAGCAGAAGCGCTGAACGAATTAAATCAAACTTCTGAAGCAATTGTTTTGTTGAACCAAATAAGAACTAGAGCGGGATTAGCCAATACAACATTCTCCTCACAAGCGGATATAAAAATTGCAATTTGGAAAGAAAGAAGAGTCGAAATGGCTTTTGAACACGATAGATTTTTTGATTTAGTTCGAACAGGATCTGCTCGTGCTGTAGCTGCTTTTGCTGTTCATGGCAAAACATTTGTAGCAGGAAAACATGAAGTGTTTCCTTTACCACAAAACTTTATCAGCGAAGCGTCTGGATTGTCAGCTCAAAATCCTGGATATTAATTTTTAAAACAGTAAAAATGAAAAAAAATAAATATATTTTCTTGTTCGCCTCTGTTCTGGCTTCACAATTTTTTGTGAGCTGCAATGAGGACAGTATTGATACCGTAAACAGTCCAATTGCTTATGAAGCAATTGGTGGTTACGAAAGCTCAGATGAAATTGCCGCGGATAATTTAATTACTAAATTGAGTTTTGAAAATAATCTTATCGATAGTAAAAATAACATCTCAGGTTTTGTAGGAACGAATGTAGGTTATGCAACCGGAATCAAAGGAAATGCCTATTCTGGTTCAAGTTCTCAAGAGCGATATGCTGTTGCAAATGCGACTACGGCAGTAACAACATTAAATAATTTTACAGTCGCTTTTTGGATGAATACTGCAAATACTGTTGATCCTGCCACTGCAGGAATAGGAAAAGGTGCCCAAGGTATTTTTTCAATAGTAAGACCATTAGAATTTTGGGGAGGACTGAATGTGTTTCTAGAAAATCCTGATAGTAATTTCCCAAACAGATTGCGATTAAAACTAGGTATAGAAAACGGAAGATCAGGTGTGGCTTGGCGAGGACAAGGTGCAATAATGAATATTGATAATAGCTTAAACCAATGGATTCACATTGTCTTTACGTACAATGCAAGTACGAGCATTCTATCTGCTTACCTTAACGGATCTTTATGTGCAAATTTAGGCGGTTTTCCTTATGCTCCAGCAAATGGTACAGCAGGAATCGCACCTTTGTTTGCGGATAATCCGGGCGACCTAAATAATAGTAATAATGCTCCAAAATATGGTGCTTTTGAAATGACGGGTACCAATGGTAAGGTTGTTTTTGGAACCCATCAATTTGAAACAAGTCCACCACTAAATAATGGTTCTCAACAAGATTGGGCAACCGGCTATGCGGGTTTGCTCGACGAGTTCAGAATTTATAATGTGGCACTTTCTGTAAATGAAATAGCAGCACTTAATAAATTAGAAAAAGACAACAGATAAAAGATTGTAAACCCCTAGATTTTTATAACTAGGGGTTTATTTTAAAATTACTAATCCTATTATTTCTATTAAAATGAAAATTTCCCTGAGCATACTATTTTGTATTAGTTTTTTTATTTCATGTTCTTCCTCAACTCCGGATAGTACAGGAGGCACTGGAACTCCGTTGCCAACTACTCCTGTAACTACAACAGTTCCTCTAACGGATATTGAGGCTATGGATCAGGTTCAAAAAGATGCCATCAAGTATTTTTGGGAGTATGCCGAACCCAATTCTAAACTGGCAAGAGAACGGTATTATACCAATGATCCTAGCTTTGAAGCCAATATTGTCACCACAGGCGGTTCCGGTTTTGGATTGATGTCAATAATTGTAGGTGTTGAAAGAGGTTTTGTAAATCGGTCAGAAGCCGTTTCCCGACTTACAACTGCTATGAATTTTCTCGAAAATGCAGAACGTTTTCACGGTGCTTGGCCCCATTGGATGGATGGTTCAACCGGAAAAGTAATTCCCTTTGGAACAAAAGACAACGGAGGTGATTTAGTAGAAACATCTTTCCTTTGTCAAGGATTATTAAGCATTAGAGAATATTTTAAAGACGGTAACACCAATGAAAAAGCATTGGCCGCAAAGGCAGATACACTTTGGAAAGGGGTGGAATGGGACTGGTATACCAAAGGAGAAAATGCTCTTTACTGGCATTGGTCACCCCAATACGGTTGGGATATGAACTTCAAGTTAGAAGGTTATAATGAATGTTTGATTACTTATGTTTTGGGAGCTGCTTCACCTACACATCCTATTTCGGCTGAGGCTTATCATCAAGGTTGGGCAAGAAATGGAGCTATTAAAAACGGTGGTTCACAATACGGAATTCCAGTCGTTTTTAATTATAATGGTGCTTCAGGAAATGTGGGGCCTCTGTTCTGGGCACAATATTCCTATTTAGGTTTAGATCCTACTACTTTGAAAGATCAATATGCAGATTATTGGACATTGACCCAAAATCATTCTAAAATTATAAACTCATATTGTATTGCTAATCCAAAACAGTGGACAGGATATTCTGATAAATGTTGGGGTTTAACAGCGAGTTATTCCCGTAACAGCGATGGTTCTACAGGATATTCAGCACACCAACCCAATAATGACTTAGGGGTAATTACGCCTACGGCAGCACTTTCTTCTTTTCCTTTTACACCAGCTGAATCTATGAAGTTTCTTCATTATCTATACGATGAAAAAAGAGCAGATTATGTTGGAATAGCCGGGCCTTATGATGCTTTTTCACCGCATTATAATTGGGTAACACCACGATATTTAGCTATTGATCAAGGTACAATTGCACCCATGATTGAAAATCACCGTTCAGGTTTATTATGGAAATTATTTATGAATGCGCCAGAAATAAAACCAGGTTTAGCAAAATTAGGATTTAATTCTACAAAATATAATCTTTAAAAATTGATGAAGTATCTACTTGTAATAACTGCATTTTTAGTGTCGTGTTATTCCTTTTCTCAAACGGAGATTGTTGGGAAAATCAAAACTGAAATCGTACAAAAACGAGAATTATCGTACGCTTTACAGCTTCCGGCGAATGCCAAAGATAAAAAGCCTTTGATTATTTTTCTTCACGGTTCTGGTGAAAAAGGCAAGGATATTGAAAAAGTAAAAGCGCACGGACCGTTCAAGTATTTGAAAAATAACAAACTCGATGCGTACGTTTTGGCTCCACAATGTCCAGAAAATGAATATTGGAATGAAGAAGTATTGTATCGTTTGATTCTGAAAATTCAGAAGGAAAACAATATTGATGCTAACCGAATTTATCTCACAGGCCTTAGCATGGGAGCATGGGGCGCATGGAATCTAGTCTTTGCACATCCTGAAACTTTTGCGGCTTTTGTGCCTATTGCAGGATATGTAGACAGAATCCCCATGATCGAAAATTGTAAAATCAAAGCTATTCCTATTCGGATTTTTCACGGATTATTAGATGATGTTGTCAATGTAGATTATTCCATTGCGATGTATAAAAAATTAAAAACCTGCAACACTAATGTGGAACTAACCATTTTTGATGATGCAAACCACGACAGTTGGTCGCGTGTATATGACAACCAAGAAATTTATGATTGGATGTTCCAACAAACAAAAAACAAACAAAATGAAAATTAAACTTATTATACTCCTTATTGGCTTTTCTCTTTTTGGCTACAGCCAAAAAAAGACATCCAAAAAGAACGTCAAAATTAAACCAAAAACAGAATTCGTAGCAGAGTTGCTTTCGAAAATGACTTTAGAAGAAAAAATTGGCCAATTAAATTTACCAACATCGGGAGATATAACCACTGGAGCTGCTAACAGTTCTAATGTAGCGAAGAATATCGAAGACGGGAAAGTGGGTGGTTTATTCAACATCAAATCAGTTCAAAAAATATATGAAGTTCAAAAGATTGCTGTCGAAAAAAGCCGATTAAAAATTCCGTTACTTTTTGGAATGGACGTTATTCATGGATATGAAACTACGTTTCCAATTCCTTTGGGAATGTCAGCCACTTGGGACATGAAATTAATTGAGCGTAGTGCGCAAATTGCCGCTCAGGAAGCTAGTGCCGATGGAATTAACTGGACTTTTTCCCCTATGGTTGATATTTCGCGTGATCCTCGTTGGGGAAGAGTTTCTGAAGGTTCAGGAGAAGATCCTTATTTAGGAAGCCAAATTGCAAAAGCAATGGTCAATGGATATCAGCAGAATGACTTGTCTCTTAATAACACTATTTTGGCCTGTGTCAAACATTTTGCTTTGTATGGCGCGCCAGAAGCTGGACGTGATTACAATACGGTTGACATGAGCCGAATTAAAATGTATAATGATTATTTTCCGCCTTACAAAGCCGCTGTTGATGCGGGTGTAGGTTCTGTTATGGCTTCTTTTAATGAAGTAGACGGAATTCCTGCAACGGGAAATAAATGGTTGATGACTGAGGTATTGCGCAAGCAATGGGGTTTTGACGGATTTGTGGTTACTGATTTTACTGGGATTCCTGAAATGATTGAACATGGAATGGGCGATTTGCAAACTGTTTCTGCTTTGGCCCTAAATGCCGGAATTGAAATGGATATGGTGGGTGAAGGTTTTTTGACGACTTTAAAGAAATCAGTAGACGAAAAGAAAGTGAGTATCGAACAAATTGATAATGCGGCTCGTCTTATTTTGAATGCCAAATATGATTTGGGATTATTCCATGATCCGTATCGCTATACCGATACGAAAAGAGCAAAAAAGGAAATTTTTACTACAAGCAACAGAGCCGAAGCCAGAAGAACGGCTGCTCAATCTTTAGTTTTATTAAAGAATCAAAATCAGTTGCTTCCTTTGAAAAAGGCAGGAACGATTGCTTTAATAGGACCTTTGGCTGATGCCAAAGAAAATATGGCAGGAACCTGGAGTGTGGCTACTAATATGGATAAATCCATTTCCCTTTTAGCCGGGATCAAAGAAGTGGCCGGGAAGGATGCCAAAGTGCTTTACGCCAAAGGAAGTAATCTGGATTATGATGCGGCTTTCGAAGAAAAAGCAACCATGTTTGGCAAAACCTTACACCGTGATGACAGAACTAGCGAAGAATTATTAGCAGAAGCCTTGAAAATTGCCAATCAATCCGATGTGATTGTTGCAGCACTTGGCGAATCAGCTGAAATGTCCGGAGAAAGCAGCAGCAGAACGAACTTAGAGATTCCGCAAGCGCAAAAAGACCTATTGCAAGCCTTATTGAAAACAGGAAAACCTGTAGTTCTAGTTTTATTCACAGGCCGTCCATTGGTTTTGGTTCAGGAAAACGAAACAGTTCCGGCTATTTTGAATACTTGGTTTGCAGGAAGCGAAGCGGGAGTGGCGATTGCTGATGTTTTGTTTGGAGATGAAATTCCTTCTGGAAAATTGACGGCTACTTTCCCAAGAAGCGTTGGTCAAGTTCCGATTTATTACAATCAAAAAAATACGGGAAGACCGTTAGGGAATAAAGAAGGAAAGTTCGAAAAATTCAGATCGAACTACATCGACGAAAGAAATGAGCCCTTATTTCCTTTTGGTTTTGGATTGAGTTATACCACTTTCGACTATTCAAATCTGAAAATTTCATCGGATAAAATGAACTTCAACGAAAAAGTAAAAGTTACTGTTGATGTAACTAATACAGGGAATTATGATGGAAAAGAAGTGGTTCAATTGTATATAAGAGATTTAGTGGGTTCTGTTACAAGACCTGTCAAAGAATTGAAAGGATTCCAAAAAATTGCCCTTAAAAAAGGAGAAAAACAGACAGTTACTTTCGAAATTTCTGTCGAAGAATTAAAATTTTACAATTCAGATTTAGAATTTTTGGCTGAACCTGGTACTTTTCAGGTTTTTGTAGGTACAAATTCGAACACGGATATGAAAGTTAGTTTTGAGTTGATTAAATAGATTTGGTTTGTTTATTTATGATCGGCCCTTCAGTATTTGTACTGAAGGGTTTTTTTTTTAACAAAAAAACAGTATTTGTTACATGAGACACTATTAAAAACGGCTATTTTATTTACTTTTATCCATTCAAAAAAATTATTCAAAAATGAAATATTTATTTTCTCTTTTTCTACTCTTTCTTTTCAATTTAGGCAATGCCCAAAGCGTTCAATCGCCATCGGGTAAAATTGCCTTAAATTTCAAATTAGGAACAAACGGTCAACCTTTTTATGCTGTAAATTACAAAAATAAAGTCGTCGTTTTAGAAAGTGCTTTAGGGATACAATTAAAGGAAAAACCAGCTTTAGACACTAATTTTGAAATCCTAACTTCAAAAACTTCAAGCTTTAACGAATCGTGGAAACCTGTTTTAGGGGAACAATCCAGTATTAAAAATCACTATAATGAACTTAATATTTCGCTTATCAACAAGGAAACTAAGGTGAAAATGAATATCATTTTTAGGGTCTTTGATGAAGGAGTTGCTTTCAGATATGATTTTCCAAAACAAGCAGAGTTGAATTATTTCATCATTTCGGAGGAGGTAACTCAATTCAATTTAACTGAAAACAATAAAGTATTTTGGATTCCAGGAGATTTCGACAGCAATGAATACGAATACAACGAAACAAAATTTTCTGAAATTGATAATTCCAAAATCAATATGAACAACGGAATTGGAGTGAAGTCCATTCCAGGAAAATACATGGTTCAAACACCATTGATGATGAAAGCACCATCAGGTTTGTATCTCAATATTTTTGAAGCGGCAGTAGTTAATTATCCAGTAATGCATTTGAATGCTGACGTGATAAATTATAAATTAAAAGCCGAATTAGTTCCGAATGCCATTGGTGACAAAGCCTATCTTCAAACGCCTTGTGTGTCGCCTTGGAGAACCATAATGATTAGCGATGATGCGCGAGATATTGTGGCTTCTAAAATGATTTTGAACCTAAACGAACCATCAAAATTAGAAGATACTTCTTGGATAAAACCTATGAAATATGTTGGAATTTGGTGGGAAATGCACGTAGGGAAATCTACTTGGGATTATGCCGGTTCTCAAAACGCCACTAATTTTGCAGATGCACCAAAAGCATCGGGGAAACACGGTGCTACTACCGAAAATACGAAACGATACATTGATTTTGCAGCAAAAAACGGTTTTGATGGCGTATTGGTAGAAGGTTGGAATGTAGGTTGGGAAGACTGGAACGGAAACTGGAAAGAGGAAGTTTTTGATTTTACAACGCCGTATCCGGATTTCGATATTGCCGCTCTTTCGGCTTATGCCAAAGAAAAAAACGTTAAAATGATTATGCATCATGAAACATCTGGTTCTGTCAGTAATTATGAAAGACACTTGGATCGCGCTTTTGATCTTATGAAAAAATACGAGTATCCAGCAGTAAAATCTGGATATGTTGGTAAAATTATTCCGCGTGGCGAGTTTCATGACGGACAATCTATGGTGAATCATTTTAATTTTGTGGTAAAACGTGCCGCAGACTATAAGATTATGATTAACTCTCATGAATCGTCAAGACCAACCGGATTTGGAAGAACGTATCCTAATTATATCGCTGCCGAAGCGGCTCGTGGGAATGAATTCAATGCATGGAGTGTGGGTAATCCGCCAGCCCACGAAACCATTTTGCCTTTTACCAGACAATTGGGTGGACCAATGGATTATACACCAGGAATTTTTGAAGTAAAAATGAGTTATTATGATAAAAATAAAACAGAACAGGTTCACACTACTCTTGCTAAACAATTGGCTTTGTATGTAACCATGTATTCGCCGTTGCAAATGGCGGCTGATTTATTAGAGAATTATGAGAAATATCCAGATGCGTTTCAGTTTATCAAGGATGTTGAAACGGATTGGGATGAAAGCAGATATTTAGAAGCGGAGCCAGGTGATTATGTTACGGTTGCCCGAAATACCAAAGGAAAAGAAACTTGGTTTTTAGGAGCGATCACAGATGAGAATGCCAGAACATCAGAAATAAAATTAGACTTCCTAACCAAAGGAAAAAAATACAAAGCCATCATTTATGAAGATGCTAAAGATGCCGATTGGAAGAACAACCCAATTGCTTATAAAATAAGAACGATAGTAGTGACCAGCAAATCAAAAATCAAATTGAATTTAGCTCCAGGAGGAGGAACAGCAATCAGTTTCGAACCAATACAGTAATATTTAAAACCTGCAAGAACGTATAACTTGCAGGTTTTTTTTTGGATCTTAGCTCAAATATTCGATAAGAATGACGAAATTGCGAGAGCAACCAAAACCAAAATTATAAAGAAGAATATCCAAAAAGCCTAAATTTATTATGAAAAAATCAATTGTTTTAGCCGCACTTTTGTTTGGTGGAATTACTGTATTCGCACAAGCTAAAGACGAACAAGCGTTAAAAGAAATTTATAAATCATCCTTGACAAATGCCAAATGTTATCCTTGGTTGGACCATTTATCCAATACCATTGGTTCCCGATTATCAGGTTCCACAGGAGCAGAAAAAGCCGTTTTGTATGCCAAAGCACAATTAGAAACGCTTGGTTTAGATAAAGTGTACCTTCAGGAAGTAATGGTGCCAAAATGGGTTCGTGGCGAAAAGGAAATCGGATATTTACAATTGGGTAAACAAAAGATCTCATTCCCGATTTGTGCCTTAGGAGGTTCTGTAGCGACGCCAAAAGATGGATTGAATACCAATGTGATTGAAGTAAAAAGTTTAGAAGAATTAGCCGCTCTTGGCGAAGCCAAAGTAAAAGGGAAAATAGTTTTTTTTAACAGACCAATGAATCCAGAGTTTGTAGAGACCTTTAAAGCCTACAGTGGCTGCGTTGACCAGAGATCATCAGGCGCTAGAGAGGCAGGAAAACTCGGAGCTTTGGCAGTGATTGTTCGTTCAATGAATTTAAGATTAGATGATTTTCCGCATACAGGGGCAACTAATTATGGAGACATTGCAAAAGAGCAACGCATTCCAGCAACTGCTATTAGTACCAACGGTGCCGAACTTTTGAGTAAAAGTTTGAAAACCAATCCCAATGCAACTTTTTACTTGAAACAATCATGTGAAACATTTGCTGATGTTTTATCCTATAATGTTGTTGGTGAAATGACTGGTTCTGAACATCCTGAAAGAATAATGGTTGTTGGAGGTCACCTTGATTCTTGGGATCTTGGAGATGGTTCTCATGACGATGGGGCAGGATGTGTCCAAAGTATGGAAGTGTTGAATATCTTCAAAAATATTGGCTACAAGCCTAAAAACACGTTGCGCGTTGTTTTGTTTATGAACGAGGAAAACGGTGTTCGAGGCGGAAAAGAATATGAAACACAGTCCAATAAAAACAAGGAAAATCATATTTTCGCTTTAGAAAGTGATTCGGGAGGATTTTCTCCAAGAGGTTTTTCAATTGATGCCGATGAGGCAAACTTTAATAAAATCAGTAGTTGGGCAACTTTATTCGAGCCCTATTTAATCCACAAATTTGTAAAAGGACATTCTGGAGTTGATATTGGTCCTTTACAATCCAATCATATCGTAAAGGTGGGATTACAACCGGATTCACAACGTTATTTTGATTACCATCATGCGGCAAATGACACTTTTGATGCTGTCAATAAAAGAGAGTTGGAACTGGGAGCCGCAGCAATGGCTTCGTTACTTTATTTGATAGATCAAAACGGTATTCTATAAAAAAAGCAAAGCATTGTATCTTTTTGAAGGTGCTACATTTCAATATTTAAAAGATATTGTGAAGGTAGCGCCTTCATTTATTGTACTCTCAACCGCAATTCGTCCGCCCAAACTAGTGATGTGATTGTAGACTAAATACAATCCTATTCCGTTGCTGTCATTGTTGCCATGAAATTTTTCATATAATCCAAAAATTTTGTTTTTCACCTTATCGAGATCAAAACCAAGACCATTATCTGAAAATATCAATTGACTAATTCCGTTCACTTTTTTAGACTGAATGAAAATAATTGGGGTCGTTTCTGGTTTGGCATATTTAATAGAATTAGTCAATAAATTTAAAAAAATGCTTTTGATGTACGCTTTATTAAAAGCAACATTTTCAAAAGCCGAAAAGTCAACATTTATGACAGCTTTTGAATCCTGTACTAAGGATTTTATTGATATTAGGACTTCTTTTAGTGATTCCTTTAGGTTTATATCTTCTATTTGTGTGTTGATATTCTTGTTTTCAATTAATTGATCAATGGAATCGCTTAGCGTTTGTTTCAAATTTTCACTGGTTAATTTCAGAATATCAATTAATTCTAGAGTTTCCGGATCGTGAATTTTGCTACTATCAATCAAACTAAAAACGGAAAGCATATTATTGATAGGAGACTTTAAATCGTGGGACGTTTTATGTGATAAAACAGTAAGTTCTTTGTTAATTTGGGTAAGATTTGCAAGAAGTAAATTGCGTTCTTCTTCCTCTTTTTTCTTATGAGTGATGTTCTTGGCAATTGCGTACACTAACTTTTCGGACTCGACAGGCATTGATGTCCAAGATAGCCAAACAACAGCTCCACTTTTAGTTAAATATCGATTTTCAAAATTTAAAAGAGGCTTGTTTTTATAGACTTGTTCTCGGGTTTCAATTGTGATTTTAAGATCTGGAGCATAAACAAAACTGCTTATGGGTTTAGCATACAACTCCTCATCAGTATACTCTAATAACTTTGAAACAGCAGGATTTATTCTCTTAAAATAACCGTCAAATCCTGCAATACATATAAAATCAGCAGATATTTTAAAAAAATTGTCAAAGTGGTAGTCAGTTTTTAAAGAAGAAGATAAAGTTTTGTTTTTGGTCATTTATAATTTAAATAAAATTATTTCATTGTAGATAATAAAAATAGAATTATAAAATTAACCTTTTCTTTTTAAAAATGAGGAAGAAAATGACAAAACAATTTGCTAGTTGGTAATTCTATAATATTTTGTCATTTTTGCCGGAAAATCATAAAAAAAGCCATCATAAATGACAGCTTTGATAATTTTTTTGCGTGAGAGTTAGATTCTAAATATTCCTCCCACCGCAATTATTCTCTGAAAAAAGAAAAAATCTTGTGAAGCACTATCTTCGATGTTTTGTGTAGTTCGGATGTCTTGCATGTTGATGTAGCCTCCTTTAAGTTCTCCTTGTATATAAAAATGTTTAAAAAAAGTAATATTCAAACCTGCTTTTAAAGAAGTTCCATAACCCGAAACATGAAAATCATCATGACGTTCTTTTCCTAATAAGGTTGTATTTGTTTTTGGATACAAAAGACCAAGACCAAATCCTTCCGTCAAATTAACTTGAATTTTATCGGTATTGTTAATTTTGAAAATAGAGGAAATATCGTCATGTCGAGAAAACTCTGTATTTACATAATTTAACCCGTCGGTATGCTCGTACTTTAGAAATTCTGGGGTTAAAAGCACTTGATTATTAGCCAATATTTCATCGTAGGATCCCGGATTTGGATAATATCCGTTGACATCAACAGCATTATTTTGAGTCATCACATATTTCATGTGATCTACACCTATTGCCACACTATAATGATCGCTTATAAAGTACCCCATTCTAAAATTAGTTTGAGGAATTGTCATTTTTGTTGGGTTGATGTAGTCAACATGCCAACCTTTTGGTTTGTCCTGCGCTTGAACGTTTTCTAAAGTAAAATTATAATCTTTACCCTGAAAAGTGATGTCTGATTTGGAGTAACTATCTCTGTTTCCTCCCCATGAAATAAAAAATTTTCCTTTGTTATGAGTTGTATATTTAGTTTGAATTTCTGTAATTTCCTGTGCAATTGTGTTATTGGTAAATAAAATGGTAAGGAATGCGGAATATAATAAAAAATGTTTCAATGAATTTGGGGCCTAAATTTAAAATGTATTTATTGTTTTTCTGATGGCGACTAGTTTAGTCATTAAGGATTCAAAATAGTCCAAATGCAGCATATTAGCACCATCGCTTTTTGCGTTAGCAGGATCAAAATGGGTTTCTATAAAAATTCCATCTACGCCTACAGCAATACCAGCTTTAGCGATAGTTTCAATCATATCAGGTCTTCCACCGGTAACACCTGCGGTTTGATTGGGTTGTTGCAGGGAGTGCGTTACATCAAGAACAGTGCTAGCATATTGCTGCATGGTAGGAATTCCTCTAAAATCAACAATCATATCTTGGTAGCCAAACATGGTTCCTCTATCGGTAATCATCACGTTTTCATTGTGACAATCTAATACTTTTTGAACTGCATGTTTCATGCTTTCTGGACTCATGAATTGTCCTTTTTTTAAGTTCACTACTTTTCCGGTATTGGCAGCAGCCATTACTAAATCTGTTTGACGCACCAAAAAAGCGGGAATTTGCAACACATCAACATATTGAGCCGCCATCGCAGCATCTTCATTTGTGTGAATATCCGTGACTGTAGGAACTTTAAATGTTTCCGAAACTTTTCTGAGGATTTTAAGTGCTTTCTCGTCACCAATTCCTGAAAAACTATCAATTCTAGAACGATTTGCTTTCTTGAAAGAACCTTTAAAAACGAAAGGGATTTGTAAATGATCAGTAATACCAACTAATTTTTCAGCAATTCGCATCGCCATTTCTTCTCCCTCAATGGCGCACGGCCCAGCCAGTAAAAAGAAATTGCCACTATCAGTATACTTTATTTGTGGAATATTTTGTAGGTTCATAATATGATTTTTTAAAGGTGCAAAGGTAGTTATGATTTACGATTTACGATTTACGATTCCTTAATAATTTCAGGTATTAACTTTTTTTTAGGAGCTGTTTCCTGCTGTACATTGCAATCTCCCTGAAAAACGGGAGGATTTCCACTGCCATCAGGGCTAGGGATTTAGTAAATAAGGCCATTATGGGATTTTATAACGATTATTTTTTTAACGAAAGTCCCACAGGAATCATCAAAACCCCTTTTTCATAAATGTTTAAATACAGCAAAACTGGTTTTTTCTGACCTATCCATTTTAATTCATAAACATCTAAAAATCCTGCACCTAACTCACTTCTTGTTGTTGGAAATGGACAGCAACTTTCTAATTTTGTAAACGTGATTTTTTCTCCATTAGGTCCTGCTAAAGCATTCAAAAACCGACCTTGATTGACTGTTTCGTTTTTGGTGTTATTAAAGAAAATATTGATAGGATACTCTTTATCATAGCCATATTTTTTGTCTGTACTGTAAGCAGTAATTACAAAAGTATTTTCTTTTGAAAGGGTAAGTTTTGGAGCATTATCATCTGTGTTTTTTAGCACAAATTGTGTACTCGAACAAGAGGATATTCCAATGAGTAAAGCAATAAGTAGGACTGATTTTTTCATGTTTAGGGTAAATTTATGAGGTCAAAATTCGCGTAATTTATAGGAATAATAATGTTTTGTTGAATACTTGTTTTTATACATATAAGGCATGTAAGTTTTTACTTTAGACAAATAGAGTTAGGGCTTTGTTTTTAAACAGATAAGGCATGTAAGTTTTTTACTTTAGACAAACTATAGTTGTGGCTTTGTTTTTAAACATATAAGGCATGTAAGTTTTTTTTTTAGCTTAAATGACTTATATGTTTAATTCTAAAGCAATAATATGGATCAATTTTCACTTTAGAAAAATAGAGTTCAGGCTTTGTTTTTAAATATCTAAGGCATGTAAGTTTTTATTTTTTTTTAGCTTAAATGACTTATATGTTTAAAATTAAATACCTTTCATCTCAAAACTTAACATCAAAGTGTAAATAGTAATTACAAAAGCATGTATATTATATGATACAAATATAAATAGAACTTTATCCCTTATTGTGTGTTCCCCTAAATAATTTATACCTGTTTTTTATTGATTTTATAATTTCTCATACTATCTCATAAAATGGTTCTTATCTTTGCACAAAAAAAACAGTATGGATATTATTTTTCAAACATGGTCTTGGTATGTTTCTGGTTTTTTGATCGGCTTGATTATGTTAGCACTTATTTATTTTGGAAAATCTTTTGGAATGTCTTCTAATTTACGCTCACTGTGTTCAATGGCTGGTTTAGGAAAACGTGTAGCCTTTTTTGATTTTGACTGGAAAGCGCAACGGTGGAATTTAGTAGTCGTTCTTGGCGCTATGTTAGGCGGTTTTATTGCTGTTCATTTTATGAGTGATGCTTCAAATGTTGCTATTAATCCTAAAACAATTGAAAAATTAGCGATAATGGGTATTGATGCTCCAAACGGAAAATTAGTACCAAATGCTCTCTTTGGAATTGCTGTTTTAGAATCTCCTAAAAGTATTATAATACTTCTTATTGGTGGTGTTTTGATCGGTTTTGGCGCTCGCTATGCTGGTGGTTGCACTTCGGGACATGCCATTTCAGGGTTGAGTAATTTACAAATTCCTTCTTTGAAGGCGGTAATTGGATTCTTCATTGGTGGGCTGATCATGGCGCATTTTTTATTGCCATTAATTGTAATGTAGGTAAGGAATCATCATTTAAAAATTTAAAATTAAAAGAATGAAAAATATAGTAAAATATCTAGTGGTTGGATTTATTTTCGGAATTGTATTGACTAAATCTGAGGCTGTTTCTTGGTATCGCATTTATGAAATGTTCCAATTTCAGTCGTTTCACATGTACGGAATTATCTCGGTGGCTATCTTGACGGGGATCCTTGGAATTCAAATTATTAAACGAAATAATATAAAAGATATCAAAGGAGAATCGATTGAAATTCCAGATAAAGAAAAAGGATCGTCACGATATTGGATTGGCGGATTAATTTTTGGACTCGGTTGGGCATTGGTGGGTTCTTGCCCCGGACCAATATTTATCTTACTTGGAGCGGGTTTTTGGACCATTCTACTAGTGCTTTTTGGATCACTTTTAGGTACTTATTTGTATGGATTATTGAAAAATAAGCTGCCTCATTAATTGGAAATAACCTAGCAATAAAGTAGCATTCTCATTTTGAAAATGCTATTTTTTTTTGTTTAATTTTAAAATTCCAATGACAATCAAATATTGTGCAGTCAAATAAGTAGCCATAACTAGGAAGGCGCTGTATTGCAATGGGACATGAAATTTATCAAAGGCCAAAATACTATCCGAAGCTACAAAAGTAATTGCACCAATCAGAATATAACTATTGGCGGGTTTTTGCCAATTCAAAAAGCCTTTAAGTGCGAACAACAACATAATTGAAATGGTCAACGCGTAAACAAAAACTGGAATTTTTAAGTCACCTAAACTTGGTAATAAAATCAGCATTATAACTATTAAATAAAAGGCAATTGAGGTCACTCCAATCCAAAAAATAATTTTACTTTTCTTTAAATAAATCTTTAATTGTTTGCTAAAAAGTATGATATAAAAAATATGCGAAAGTAAAAAAGCAATCAATCCTGCAATAAAATATAATTCTCCTTTGTCAGCAAACATCAAAATAATATCACCTATCCAAGAAAAACTTAAAGCAATTAAAAGAATTTTTTTTGTGGTAAACCTTTCCGAATAATAAACAGCCAAGAGTAAGAATGGAAGCAATAAAGGTTTCAAAAACCTGACTAAATTTTCATTTCCAGAAAACAGAAACAAAAGATAAACAGCAGCAATTCCGATAAAACTTTTTAGTATTATGTTGCTTTTCATATGTTATTTTTAAGTTTGAGCTACGATAATTATTTCTTTTTCAAAATTAATGCTAGCAAAATAGATGGTGATTAGCAAGGACAAGATAAGATATCCTGCAATAGCATAACTTGCAAAGGGAAAAAGTTGATTCAAACCAAACCAATCCCCAAAATAGAAGATTAGTCCAATTCCGAATACAAAACGAATACTTTCCCAGAACACGGAAATTTTTCTGGCATCCATTAATTCTGTGTAACTGTACACGGTTAGGAAGATAAATGCGCCGTAGATAAATACATTTGGCAACCCTATTATAGCAATGGAATTGTACAGATAACTAATGAATAGCAATGTGATAATAGCTTGAAATAAAGACCAATATATCATTTTTTTAGAATATTGAAATCCATATTTTTCAAAGTCAAAAACATTGGTAATTTTAGTTACTGGATATTTTTC
Source organism: Flavobacterium sp. W20_MBD1_R3 (assembly GCF_052119725.1). Taxonomy (NCBI): domain Bacteria; kingdom Pseudomonadati; phylum Bacteroidota; class Flavobacteriia; order Flavobacteriales; family Flavobacteriaceae; genus Flavobacterium; species Flavobacterium sp. W20_MBD1_R3. Next base: position 103,645 of record NZ_JBGQOR010000003.1, on the reverse strand, counting down.
TTCAAAATTTTCTGGACGCCAGCCTGTTGGTTTAAACCAAATGGTAAACTTGTCTTTCCAGTTCTCAGCACGCCATGCATCTGTTATCAATAACCATAAATGCTGAAAATTTATCCGAACTGGATTCCAGGTTCGCACTGGTCTTGTAATTCCAAAAACGGGTGGAACAGTTTCTAATTCTGCTTGGAATGTACCAAACCATTTATCCCAAATAATGAATATCTGCGAATGATTTTTGTCCAAATATTCTGGGTTGATAGCATGATGAACACGATGATGGGACGGAGAAACAAGTATATTTTCCAGAAAACCAATTTTCTTAATGTGTTTGGTGTGATACCAGAATTGGAGAAATAAATGAATGGGTAATGTTATCGCAATCACCTTAGAAGGAACTCCTAAAAGAGCTGCCGGTATCAGTAAAAAAGTAAATAAATTAACAAAACTGGAAATGGGTTGCCGTAAGGCACAAGCTAGATTGAATTCTTCACTGCTATGGTGAATGGCGTGTTTGTTCCATAAAAAATTAATTTGATGAGACAAACGATGACTCCAATAGCCGTAAAAATCAATAATAATAAATCCAATTAAATAAGTTACAAACGTTGCTTCTAACGTAAATAAAGCAATTTTAGAAGCGAACCAATCGTAAGAAATGAGTGTAATACTGAGTCCCAAAACATCCTTGAGAGAATTGATCATTCCAGAACTTACGCTGGAAATAGAATCCATGTTAGGTGACGCATCTTCCCCTTTGTAATGCCCATATATTTTCTCAATGATAATTAACATCAAAAATATGGGCATTACAAAAACTAAAATTTTACCATATTCTTCCATAAAAACACTTTTTTATATCCAAATATAGAATAAAAGTGAGTATTTTTTATGTTATTGATAATAATTTATTTCTTAGTGGGAAGTTTTATTAATTTAAATTATCTCTGCATTTAAACCTGCCTCTAGTAATTGGGTGCACTGCCGTTTTAATTTGTCATAAGGACCGGTTTTTACAGTACATTTTCCATTGTAATGCACAATTAGGGAGCATTGTTCTGCTTGTTCAGGAGTGTGATTACAAACCCGAATTAGTGTATCAATGACATGATCAAAAGTATTTACGTCATCGTTGTAAACTACTATTTCATGATCTAAACTCACAATTTCTTTTACACTGACTCTCTCTCTTACTTTTTCTTTAGTACTCATTTTGTAGGTTTTTGTACTTTCGTAATTAATAAAAAATAATAATCTAATTTACATATTTTAAAGATACCCAATTGTTTCTTTCAAATTTTTTAACATAAGTCAGCCCTTTTTCAATACAAGAAGCGTCAATATATGGGATATCTTCTAAGTAAAAACCGCTTAAAAGTAGCGTTCCTTGAGGTTTCAAACTGTTTACATAACTTTGCATATCGTTTAATAAAATATTTCTATTGATATTGGCTATAATCAAGTCGTATTTTTTGTCTTCTAATAAAGCCGCTTCACCTTCATAAACTGTTATGTATTTGCAATTATTGCGTTCCGCATTTTCAATAGAATTTAAATAACACCAGTTGTCAATGTCAATTGCATCAATAGGTTGAGCTCCTTTCATTTCGGCGAGAATTGCTAAAATGGCAGTTCCGCAACCCATATCCAGTGTTTTTAATCCTGTAACATCCATTTCTAATAAATGCTGAATCATCATGTGTGTAGTCTCATGATGACCTGTTCCGAAACTCATTTTTGGTTCGATAACGATATCAAATTCGGCATTTGTTTTTGGATGAAAAGGCGCACGTACATGGCAATTTCCATCAACATCAATGGCTTCAAAATTCTTTTCCCATTCTTCATTCCAGTTGACTTGCTCGATTTCTTCAAAGGTGTAATCAATCGTAAATTCATCGGATTGCAAAACGTGGATGTCATCTAAAATGCTTTCATTCCATAAATCCTTTTGAACAAAAGCTGAAATTCCAGTTTCTGTTTCTGTGAAACTTTCGAAAGCTTGTTCTCCTAACTCAGCAATCAAAATTTCAGAACCCAAATCTTTTGGTTCAATAGTAAAATGATACGCTATATAAATGTTTGACATACTTTTTTTGGCAAAGGTAGCAATAGCGAATTAAAGAGCATTTGTAAATCAAATTTTATTTTACATTTGTAATTAAGACAAACCCGTACAGCATGAAAAAAACAGCCATTTTTTTGATCCTTTTTATTAGTATTTGCAGCAATGCTCAAGTTACCATAAAGCAAAGCAAACAGGATAATGATTTGCGATTATCTGCATTGCCATACTATAGTTTTGGTAAAGGGATAGGAATGACTTCGCCCGATAGTTTATATCAATTAAATATTCGGTTCCGGATGCAGAATCGGGTGACGTATTTAGAAAATGAGGATGAAAAAGGTATTTATGATGGACAAATTCGAAGATTACGATTGCGATTAGATGGGTATGTGGGAAGTCCTAAATTTTTGTATGCAATTCAATTGTCATTTGCCCCGGGCGATGTTGGTGAAATTAGAGAGGGCGATAATCTCAATATTATTCGTGATGCCGTTGTTTTTTATAGGCCAAATAAAAATTGGAATATTGTTTTTGGACAAACAAAATTACCAGGAAATAGGCAGCGCGTCAATTCTTCAGGCGGCTTACAATTAACGGATCGATCTATTAATAATGCTAGATTTACGATTGACAGAGATTTTGGTTTTCAAATTCACAACATGAATGAGTTTAGAGATAAGTTTTCATATAACTTCAAAACTGCTGTTTCTACAGGAGAAGGCCGCAATGTTACTGGCAATTCTGATGCTGCAGTTGCTTTAACCGGTAAGATAGAGTTGTTACCATTTGGCGCATTTTCTAGAGATGGAACCTATTTTGAAGGAGATATTGTTAGAGAAAAAAGGCCTAAATTATTGCTTTCGGGGGCTTTTCAACAAAATAATCAGGCCAAAAGAACGCAGGGACAATTAGGGATTGATTTGTTTGAAGCCCGAACTATGAAATCAGTAATGCTGGATGCCATGTTGAAATATAACGGTTGGGCCGCTATGTCAAGTTATATGTCCAGAAGCACCTCTAAAAATGCCGTTACAATAAATCCAAATGATATTTCACAATCTAATTTTGTTTATGTGGGACGTGGCTTTGACCATCAGTTGAGTTATAATTTTCCGTCAAATTATGAAATTATTGGTAGGTATTCTACGCAAAAAGTTGGAAACGATATTAGGCTCTTAGCTCCAAATACACAGCAATATACAGTTGGTGTTACTAAATACATTTGGGAACATACTTTTAAACTACAAACGGAATTAACATTTGATGCTTTGAATTATTATGACGGAAGTACAAAAAACAATTGGTATTTACGTTTTCAGGTAGAAATAGGAATTTAAAAAAAAAAGCGATGAAATTAATCATCGCTTTTTTATAAAGTATAAAAATGAAATTTACAGCGCATTTACTATAGCTACAAAATCATCTGATTTAAGTGCAGCACCACCAATTAGGCCTCCGTCTACATCTGGTTTTGAGAAAATTTCTTTCGCATTATCTGGTTTTACGCTGCCACCATATAAGATAGATACGTTGTCAGCAATTGTATTTCCAAAGGCTTTACGAACTGTTTCTCTGATAAATTCATGCATTTCTTGTACTTGATCTGGAGATGCTGTTTCGCCTGTTCCTATTGCCCAAACTGGTTCATAGGCTAAAACAATACTTTCCCAATCTTTAGCTTCAATGTGAAACAAACCATCTTTTAACTGGTTTTCAACCACATTAAAATGATTTTTTGATTGACGATCTTTTAATTCTTCTCCAAAACAAAAAATAACTCTCATGTCATGTTCTAAAGCTGTATTTACTTTACTAGCAATTAAAGCATCTGTTTCATGAAAAATGGCTCTGCGTTCTGAGTGTCCCAAAATTACAAGATCAACACCAACACTTTTTAACATATCAGCCGAAATTTCGCCTGTAAAAGCGCCACTTTCTGCTTGGTGAACATTTTGTGCAGCCACATCTATATTAGTGAATTCTAAATGATCTACCGCTGAAGCCAAATTTACAAACGTAGGTGCAACAATTATTTGCACATCAGTATTAGTAGGTATTTTTGCTATTAATTCATTCAGTAAATCTTCTGTTTGTTCTGAATTTTTATGCATTTTCCAGTTTCCTGCTACAATTTTCTTTCTCATTTTGTCGTTTTAAATTTAGTTTTTGGATTAATTTTTAAAGCTTTTGTAAAATAGAAGTTTTAAAGCTTTGTGCTCATACACTATTTTAAATTCTCTAAAGTCTCAGTGATTTTATCAAAATCAGTCTCTATAGCGCGGTATAATGCAATTTTTCCAGTTTTGTCTACGATGATGTATCTTGGAATCCAATCAACATCAACGGCCTTTGCAAATACACCTTTCATTTGGTCATTTGCCATGAAATGATCGCCTTTCAATTCGTGTTTTTCTATTCCAACTTTCCATTTATCAGCAGTTTTATCCATTGAAATAAACACATAAGCAACATCAGGATTATTTACTTGTAATTCTTTGATTTTTGGCATTGCTTTGACACAATCTCCACACCAAGAAGCCCAAACTTCAATTACTATTGTTTTGCCTTCGTGTTTTTTTAAAATATCCTGAAAAGCAACTTGATTTCCATCAGTGGCTAAAAGTGTTTCCGATAAAGCTTCTTTAGAAAATTCATTTTTATCTTCTTTTGAACAAGAAAAAGTTACAAAAGCAATTAGGAGTAGTAGTATGCGTTTCATTGTACCGTTGTTTTTTAACAAAGTTAATCAAACAATTGGAATGAGTTATGAAGAATACCAAATTTTGAAAACAGATTTTAAAAATGCCTCAATAATATCGTTGTAGTGCTTGAAATGTAACAAAATAAAAGCAGATAAGTAGTTGGACCTACTTAATGTCATACTAAAAAAGGAGTGAAATAATATTTAACATATAAGTCATATAAGAATTAAACCTTAAATGACCTTATGATTGTTCAAGTTACATAAGGCTAACACAATTGAAAACTTAAACTTACATGACTTATGTGGTGAAAAAAATGCAACATTGTTTTATTCTTATTGCTTAGTATTCAGGAAATGGTGCTTTGTTGACTAAAAACAGTAATTATTCCAATCTTATTTTTGGATCCAAGTAAGCATACACAAAGTCAACAATAATATTAATGATGACAAATGTTGTTGCAATAACAATCACAGAACCCATAATTACAGGCAAATCTAAGTTGTTTAAGGCTTCTACAATTTCTTTTCCCAAGCCGTTCCATCCAAAAATAAATTCGACAAAAACTGCACCAGCAAGCATTGATGCGAACCATCCGGAGATCGCCGTTACAACAGGATTTAAAGAATTTTTTAGTGCATGTTTTCGAATGATTTGAATTTCGGATAACCCTTTAGCTCTGGCGGTTCTTATATAATCTTGTCCTAAAGTTTCTAATAACGAATTTCGCATCAATTGGATTACTACTGCTAACGGACGAATTCCTAACACTATAGCTGGCAAAATAATATTTTTCCATTGGATATAACTTCCTTCGCCAAAATCATCCACTTCGTAAAGGCTTCCAGTCATGTTGAGTTGTGTGTATTTTTGTAACACAAAACCAAAGAGCCAAGCAAATAAGATTGCGCTAAAGAAAGAAGGAATACTCATTCCTAAGGTGCTGATTAATGCAATTAATCGGTCAATCCAAGAATCTTTGTACAGTGCAGAAATTATTCCAAAAATAATTCCAAAGACAATCGCTATTATAATGGCAAATAAGGCCAATACTGCAGTGCTTGGTAATGTGTGCCCTATAATTTCAGACACTTTTTTTCCGTTTTTCTGAAAACTTTCTCGCAGATAAGGAGTTTTTACAACTAGTACTGTTTTCCCTATTTTAATAAGGGACTTAGCATTGTATTTACCTTCACTCAGGAAAGTATAATCGGATTGGTCACCGCTGTGCAACGAAACGAGGCTCAGGTCATTTAGGTAATACAAGTACTGGATTGCAATAGGTTTATCAAAACCATATTTTTTTTTGACAATCGCAAGTTGCTCTGAATTTTCATTTTGATCTAACATCATGCGTGCGGGATCGCCTGGTAAAACGGTAAATAAAAAAAATATCACAGTAATCACTCCAAAAAGAGTGAGCAGCGCATATCCAATTTTATTTAGAAGGTATTTCAACATGTTTTTGTCAACGTTACAGTTTTAAATCCTTAAGATCATTGTGATGAACTTTTTGCTTCACGGTACCTTTTTCGAGCAATACAATGCTTGGATTGGCTCTTTCAATTGTTTTTAAAGTAATCGCGTCACAGAAGTAGAAATCAAATGTCATCCCAAATTGTTTTTTTACCGTTGCGATCTCATTGGGTAAAGAAGCCGTCATACCAATTACTTTATATCCTTTTGCTTTTGCTTCTAGATTTAATTTTTCCATTTTGGCTAAACCACCTTTATCGGCATTTAATAGATCGTATGCTACAATCAACATCAATTTTGGTTCTCGCAAAAACTGATCTTTGTAATCAGAACCTTCTTTTTCCATACTAAAATCATGAATGGGAGGAACATATCCTTCAGTAATAACTTTGTCTTTACGGTCCACAAATACAGCATCTTCTGGTATCAACAGCAACTCTTTTTCAGTGAATTCTGTATCAACACCGTTTACCTTGTAAATAAAAACCATTTCTACTAATGATTTTTCGGCATCGTCCGGGATGCGCATTCCTTGCTGAATATTATTTCCCACCTTGAATGGTCTAAAATCTATTAATGGTAAATGATTTAAAACCCAAACTCCCATTAGCGATGAAAAAACGATACTGGCGTAAATGATTATGTTTTGTACGTTATTGTGAAACAGCGGTTTTACCAATTTTTCATTAAAAAACAATATCAGAATAAAAAATAGCAAAACGATATCTTTAGTAAACGATTGCCATGGTGTGAGTTTTAACGCATCTCCAAAACAACCACAATCTTTTACCACATTGAAAAAAGCGGAATAAAAAGTTAGGAAAGTAAATAATACGATCAATAGTAGTAGACTCCAGATAGTAAATTTGGTTTTGTAACCTATGAGCAACATAATACCTAAAACTACTTCCAGAATTACTAAAAACAAAGCAATTCCTAGCGAAAACTGAATAAAGAAAGGCATGTTAAAAACGGGTTCACTAAAATATTCTGCCAATTTATACGAAAACCCAATTGGGTCATTTAGCTTAATTAATCCCGAAATAATGAATAGGGTTCCAACAAAAATTCTAGAAAATTGTGTAATTATATTTTTCATGTTTAGTTAGTGCTTATTTTTATTTATTTCCAAAATCCATTAAAATCAATGCAAAAACCGAATAATTTATCATATCCTGATAATTAGCATCGATTCCTTCAGAGACTAATGTTTTGCCTTTATTGTTTTCAATTTGTTTGACACGAAGTAGTTTTTGCAAGATCAAATCTGTCAATGAACTGACCCGCATTTCGCGCCAAGCTTCACCATAATCATGATTTTTGTCTTCCATTAATTCTTTGGTTACCTTAATTTTAGCATCGTATAATTCCGTTGCTTTTGCAATACTTAAATCAGGTTGATCCGCAATGCCTAATTCTAATTGAATCAATGCGATAATAGAATAATTGATGATTCCAATGAATTCACCCGTCTCATCTTCATCAATTTTACGAATTCCGTTTTGTTGCAAACTTCTAATTCTTTGCGCTTTTATATAGATTTGGTCCGTTAATGAAGGCAATCTTAAAATGCGCCAAGCACACCCATAATCTTGCATTTTATTGATAAACAGCGCGCGACAAGTTGCAATCACAGTATCATATTCCTTTGAAGTATTCCTCATTATTGGTGTATATTTGTCTTGAAATTTTTTCAAAAGTAAAGAATTAAGATCGAAGTACAAAGTACAAAGACTCTTTACCGCAAACGAAAGTAATGCTTGAATGTTGAATGCAGTGCTTTTAATATTTGTACACGGCAAATGAACACTGAATACTCTAAAAAATGACTATAAATTGTAAAGGAATACTTGTTGATGTGTCAACTCCCAAAGTAATGGGGATTTTGAATGTGACACCCAACTCTTTTTTTGATGGCGGAAAGTATAAAAACGAATCCGAAATCCTTTCTCAAGTTGAAAAAATGTTACTGGATAGGGCAACTTTTATCGATATTGGTGCTTATTCTAGTAAACCAAATGCCGAATTTGTATCAGTACAAGAGGAAATTGCCAGAATTGTGCCTGTTGTTGATTTGGTTTTAAAATATTTTCCAGAGGCATTACTTTCGATTGATACTTTTAGAAGTGAAGTGGCAAAAGCTTCTATTGAAAGTGGTGCAGCAATCATCAACGATATATCAGCAGGAAATCTAGATGATAAAATGCTGGAGATTATTGCAAAATATAATGTTCCTTACATCATGATGCACATGCGAGGAAATCCACAAACGATGCAAACACTTACCAATTACGATGATATTGTAAAAGAAATGTTATTCTATTTTTCAGAGAAAGTAGCAATAGCCAGGCGTTTTGGAATCAATGATTTGATTATAGATCCGGGCTTTGGCTTTGCCAAAACAATAGCGCAAAATTATGAAGTTTTTCAAAAAATGGAATTGTTCAACATGCTGGAATTACCACTTCTTGTTGGGATTTCTAGAAAATCGATGATTTATAAAACACTGAATACCACAATAGAAAATGCGCTAAACGGAACCACGATTTTGAATACTATGGCACTGACTAAAGGTGCAAAAATCCTTCGCGTTCACGATGTAAAAGAAGCCATGGAATGCGTGACATTATTTAATACAATTAATAAATAAAGATGAAATATTTTACCCTGATTGTTCTTTTTACTTTGTTTTCATGTGGAGAAAAGGAAGATATATTACTGCCAAAAGGCAATACAACAATTGTCAAAAATGTAGCTGATCTTTCGCCAATCTATATTTTTTTTAGAATAAAAAGTAAGGACACGCTAGCTGAAGTAAATCGTAAAAACAGTATTATTTCGACAAGTTGGATTCTGAATATAGACAAACGATTGCCGTTGCGACTTGCAATTCCGGAGATTATGAAGTTGCAGCAGAAGAAACGGGAAGAAAAAGCACACAAAAATGAAAAAGCTGAAAATTATTATTCCTACGCGGACACAATTGGAAATAATCTTGCCTTTTTACCTTTTACGAATGTGTATTACCAACTGGAAAAACCAAAGTCAGGAGTTGTAGTCTTTTTTGTTAAAAACAATGAAATTTTAGTAGATCAAGTTTCAGTAAAACAACAAGAGTTGCAAGCGTATTTGGATAAACTATCCAGTGAGGCATCGAATCAGTATGTTTTTTGCTTTGATAAAAACATAACTTTTGGAAGTTACATTCAAAACAAAATCTTTTTAAATAGTTTAAAGTTGCCATCGTCAGAATTTAATTTAAAACAAGAAGAATTTGTTTATTAGAAGCCACAACTGAATATTAAAACAGAACACTGCTTGTTACTTTACTGATGATGATACGGTTCATTTTTCAAGATCGTGAATCCGCGATACAGCTGTTCAATAAAGAATAATCGTACCATTTGATGTGAAAAAGTCATTAGTGACAAAGATATTTTGCCATGCGCTTTGGCATAAACTAGATCCGAAAATCCATAAGGACCACCAATTACAAAAACTAAAGTTTTTACCCCAGAGTTCATTTTTTTTTGTAATTCTTCTGAAAATCCTACACTAGAGAAATTTTTTCCATTTTCGTCGAGCAAAATGAGCTGGTCAGTCGGCGTAATTTTTGCCAAAATCAATTCCCCCTCTTTCTCTTTTTGTTGACTTTCAGATAAGTTTTTTACGTTTTTGATATCAGGAATACTTTCTAAATCAAACTTGATGTAAAAGGACAGCCGCTTGATATAATCTTCAAGCAAAGATTGTAAGGCTTTATTGTCGGTTTTACCAATGGCAATTAATTTAATGTTCATTTTTGTTGTTTCAGAAAGGTAAAGATATAAAAAGCATTAGCTTTTTTTTATCTATTAACCTCAAAAATAGCTACTATTTAAACATCAATTTACTGTAGCACAATATTCAAATTAGTATCTAATGCAGATCAAGATCTGTTAATTATAAAATGTGAAGATGTAACTCATTCTTATCTACCTTTTTTAATCTCTTTATGTTTAATTCCTCTACGCTCTGTTTAGGTTTTTTAGCCACAGATTCACAGATTAAAAAAGATTATTGAAAATCTGTGAATCTGTGGCTGTTATTTTGCTAATACCCAGGGGGCTCTGTCCCGAGGTAAATTAATGCGGATGATCAGTTAAATCAAAGGCAGGACTGCCAATCATTTCTTTCTTTTGGAATTAAAATTTATTTTTAAGTTGGATCTCTTTTTGTTTCCTGTCGTTGTGGGTTTTTTTTTATATTGATTTTTGCTGTAGTTTTATTTGAATTAAAAATGACGAACAGCCGTTTGAAGATCAACAGGTATTGATGATGTCTTGATTTTTATTGTTGTAAAAATATCGAGTTTAGTAGTTGATAGTAAGGATTATTATATCTTTTAATTTGAAGGATTATATTCAAAAAAAGAAATCTCGAACAGAGTGTGTTCGAGATTTCTAAGGAGCAGTATTTGCTTTGGTTTATTCTATTTTTATATTTCTCAACTGTTTTAGTTTTTCCTTCCAAATATCAAGACTTTCCTTGTGGATGGCAATGTTTTTGCGAACTTCTAAGACGATAGAATTTTCTTTTTTTGCATTTCTGGTATTGGTAAAAAACTGAATATTATTTTCTAATTGGAAAATTTCATTTTGAACTTCGTCAATCTTTCTCATTAGAAAGATCTTTTCATTATCTAATTTGCGTGTATCATGACTTTCAGATAAATTATCCATTCTATTGGCAAAACGTATCATATCAGTATCTTTTTTGCTTAAACTAAGTTTTTCAAAAAGCGCATCTAATATTTTATTGAATTTACCCTCAATATGTCTTCGTGGAAAAGGTACTTTTCCAAAGTTTTTCCAAGTTTCTATATGCAATTTGATGGCATCTAAATCTATTTTATGATCTCCTGTCAATTCGAATGCTCTAAGCGTTTCTAGGTAGATTTTTTTAGAATCAAAAGCAGCAACTTCTTCACTGTTATCTTCATTTTGCTGTTCCTTTAGTTTGTCAAAATAATGGTTGCAAGCATCTTTAAATTCTTTCCAAATCTTATCTGAATATTTTCTAGGTACGTGTCCAATCTGTTTCCACTCGTCCTGAATTTTTTTCATAACAGCGGTTGTAACAGCAAAATCTGTGCTTTCTTGCAATTCTTTAGCTTTTGCTACCAGCGCCATTTTCTTGTTTAAATTTTCGTTTTGGTCTTTCTTAATATCTTTATAAAAAGAATTTTTGAAAGAGTTAAAATTTCTAACGGCAGTTTTGAAACTCGCCCAAGTTTCCTCATTTACATCTGATGGTACCTTTCCAGCAGAGAAAAAAGCGTTGCGTAAGGCTTCAATTTTTTCAATTTGTGCCAACCATTGTGAATGAGCATTGACTTTTTCAGAAGCCAAAACTTCAATTTTAGCAATAATATCTTTTTTCTTTTCTAAATTTTCAAGTTCAGTACCTCTTTGATTTTCGAACAAAACCTCGCGCTTATCATGCATTTGTTTAGTCAAATCACTGAATTTGTTCCAAATATCATCACGGTGTTCTTTTGAAACTGGACCAATGTCTTCCTTCCAAATTCGATGTAAATCTTGAAGTTCTCTGAATGCTTTGTTTACATCAGCTTCAATGACTAATTCCTCTACCCGAGATACAATTTTTTGTTTTTGCTCTAAATTATGTTTGAAATCTAAATCTCTCGCTTCTCTGTCTAAATGGAGATAATCATAAAAATTTTCTACGTGAAAATGAAAATTATTCCAAACATGGTTGTACTTGTCTTTTGGGATTGCTCCTGCGTTTTTCCATCGTTCTCTTAAATCATTAAAATGTTTTAAGGTATCTTTAATGTTTGCTTGAGGATCAATTAGTTCCTTTAATTCTTCAACAATGGCCAGGCGATTTTCTAAATTGGTTTTCAGATTTGTCTGCAAACTCTTAAAGTGCATGTTTTTAGCATCTCTAAACTGGGAATAATATTTATCAAAATTGGTTTTCAGCGGAGAATGATAGTGAAATTCTTCATTTGGATCTTGATTTTCTGCCAGAAATTCCTCTTTTTTCTCTTCTAAAAGATGATTATATTTAGCTAAAAAGGCTTTTTTAATTTCTTCAATATGATCCTTAAATGACAGTATTTTTTCATTTGAAACTAGGCGTTGTAATTCATCGATTAGTTCTTCAAGAGACAAAGAATCATAATCTTGCATAGGGTTGTCATGACGCTCTTTTAGCGTTTCGTCTTCGCTTTCGGCTGCATTCGTTTCTGAAATGGCATCAAGCGCAAGTTGATTTTTTGTTTCTGAAACACTATCGGCAGGCGTTACAACGTTATCTTCAGCAGGAAAATCAGCTGGTTCTACTGTTTCTAAAACGGGGTCGATATCTGCAGCAACAGTTACTGCATTTTTTTCAACATTTCCATCTGCTTCGTTTTCATGACGAGACAGGTTATCATTCTTTTCTTCTAACATTTTTTCAATGTGTAAGGTTACTAAATATATTCTTCACGAAAGATACTAAAGCCGTATGAAAATACAAAACAAAAACTTAATTTATAGTCATTTTAGGTTAAGTTCCTATTTACTTGGAGCTTTTTCCTGCTGTGCGCTGTATCTTTTTTGCACGCCAAAAAGGCTACAAAAAAGGATGCCGCTTCCATCAGGGCTAAGGATTTTTAGATATTACTTAATTTCTTTTAATTTCAAACAAAAACCACTCAAAAGGAGTGGTTTTTATGTATTCAAATACGTGTATGAGGTCAATCTGTATTTAGATTATTTATTCCAAATCTTCCATGCTTTTTCCGCTTGAAAAATTAGCATATCCAATCCATTTTTAACTTGTGCGCCATGTTGCTTGGCTTTTTTAAGAAATTGAGTTTCAGTAGGATTGTAAATTAAATCGTAAGCAATGTGCTTCTCCGTAAAAAATTCATACGGAAGTAAGGGAAATGCATCTACATTTGGACTAGTTCCTACCGGAGTAGCGTTAATTATAATTTGGTAATTATCAAATGTAGTTCCATTGATTCGGTTATAGCCAATTGCATTGTCTTTAGTTTCTCTGGATACAAAAGTATACTGTATTTCCAACTCATCCAAAGCAAACGCAACCCCTTTAGAGGCGCCTCCTGTTCCTAAAATTAATGCTTTTTTATGGTGCGGTTGCAATAACGGTTCTAATGATTTCTTGAAACCATAATAATCTGTATTATAACCTTTCAACTTTCCTTTTTTAGTGACCTTAATGGTATTTACAGCACCAATTAATTCCGCTTTCTTTGATAATTCATCTAGAAATGGAATTACGGTTTCTTTATAAGGAATGGTGATACTCAATCCTTTTAAATCCAAAGTGTTTTTTAGTACCTGCGGAAAATCAGATATTTCTGGAATATCAAAATTTTCATAGGTACAGCCCGCAAAATTTTCGGCATTAAATTTTTCTGTAAAATATCCTTTAGAAAAAGAATAACTAATATTTCGTCCTAATAAACCAAAACGCCTTCTAAGTAAATCTGTCATTATTCTTTTCTATGTTTTGCAATATAATTTTGCACCATTTTTTTTGCCCACACCACAGGAAATAGATCTTCCAGTATAATGTAATTGTCAAAATTCAATCTTAAAGCATTGCTTAAATGGAATTTTGCTTTGGTATTGTCCGCTAACATAAAATAGAGTCCTGCCAAGCGGTATTCAATTTCGTTTTCTTCTGGGAAATATTCTGAGGCTTGTAATAACGTTTGAATAGCACTTTCAAATTCCCCTAAAAACTGAAGGATATCCACCCAAAACAACCAAGTATCTAGTTCGTTATCACCAAATTCTACTGCTTTTCTATATCCAAATTCAGCTTCTTCAAAAAAGTTCATTTGTTTATTAATGGAGGCAAATCGTTTCCAATATAAACGATTTTGGTTGTCAATAGCTAATGCTTTATTGACATAAAACAACGCTTTTTGGTAATTTTGTTGCCGTACGTAAAAGTCGGTGATAGCAATCCACCCTTTGTCTAAAAGAGGATCTTCATGTACAGTTTGATTGAAATATTTTAAGGCTAAAGCTTTATTTCCTAGTTTTTCATAGCATTTTCCCATACGAAGTAATGCATACGAAGTCGCGTCGTCTAATTCGATAGTTCTGCTGTAACTTTCAATGGCTTCGGCGTGTTTTTTTAATCGTTCGTAGGCTTTTGCTTTTTCCATGAAAGCACCCAGAAATTCATCATCAATCAATGTAGCATAATCAAATGCACGAATAGCACTTTCATATTCTTTTACACCGTAATGCAAACGACCCAATTGATGCCAAGCAATTTCGCTGTACGGATTTTTGTCGATGTATTTTTTTAAATAACTAATTGCTTCTTGGTTTTGATCTAAAAATTCAAAACAATACACAACGTTATACAAAGCAGATTGATCTTCTAAATCTTCTTCTAAACATTTTATAAAGCTTTCTTTGGCCAGCTCAAGATTATCCATAAAAAGATGTTCCATACCTATTAAATTATAGACATCAGCATAATCATCTGTATATTTCAATGCTGTTTTTAAGAATTCAACTGCTTTTTGGTGTTGGTCTCTTTTGGAACAGATGTTGGCTTTTTGAATGTAAATTTCTTCATTAGTTGGCTCAATGGCATACAATTCATTTAATAGTTTTTCAGCTAATTCTAGTTTGTCATCGTAAACCAACATTTCTACTTGAACTAATTTTAGTCCGGTAGATTTCGGGTGTTGCTCTAGTGCTAGTTTTAGTGCTTTTTTTGCCAATGCGGCTTTTCCCATATCGAGATAATGAAGAATTATTTCTTCAAATTCTTCGGAGTCAAAAAAGAGTACTTTGTTGGTTTTCAACATGCCCTCAAATTTAGACAGAGATAAGTTATAGTCTTCTTCTTCGTTGCTTAATTGCATACTGTATGTTTTTAATTTAGCCTAAATAAATTTAGGTAATCGTGTGTGTACTGTGAGGAAATATTAGAATTGTTGTGAACAATTTAATTAACAAAAAAAGTTTTGGTTTAAAATGATGCCATAGCCCTAATTACTTCACTATACTTTTATTTTAATTCGAGTTCAGTGAACTTCGTTTGAAGTGAAAATCCCACTCTTTTTGCGTGCATTGCAACGAATAGCAGGAAATAGCTCCCATTTTTTTACTGTTTTGACTATCTATTTCATTGGAATCAATGTTGTTACTTTTGCAATCAAAAATCGTTGATCATCATTTTTTAATCATCATTTCATCCATTACTTCAAGTATGATGCTGCAACCTTCTCGTATTTCTTTTTCAGAAATGGTTAGCGGAGGTGTTATTCTTATGGCGCATCCTTCAAAGAGAAGCCAGAATAAAATGAGTCCTCTGTCTTGACATTTGAGAATCACCTCGTTAGTGATATCGGCAGTTTTTGTCATTGCGGCAAGCATCAATCCTTTCCCTCTTATTTCCTCTATCAAAGGATGTACCAAAAGTGATCGGAATAGCTTTTCTTTCTCCATGGCTTCGGCCATCAGATTGGTCTCGGTAATTTCCTGCAAAGTCGCCAAACAGGCTGACGCAATGACAGGATGACCTCCAAAGGTTGTGATATGTCCTAATTTTGGATTATCACTTAGTAAATCCATCATGGCAGAAGAGGCTGTAAAAGCTCCCACTGGCATACCGCCTCCCATTCCTTTTCCCATGACTACGATATCAGGAACGACATCATAATTTTGGAATCCAAAAAGTTTTCCTGTTCGCCCAAAACCCGGTTGGATTTCGTCTAGAATCATCATTGCGCCCATTTCAGTGCAACGCTGACGTACTTTTTTAAGGAAATCATTGTGTGGCTGAATAAATCCCGCTCCACCTTGAATGGTTTCTAAAATAATTCCAGCTGTTTTGTTTGTTATTTTTTGTAAATCTTCTTCGTTGTTGAAGGTGATAAAATCAACATCAGGAATCAACGGTCGGAAGACTTGTTTACGTTCTTCAAATCCCATTACGCTCATAGAACCCATAGTATTCCCGTGATAAGCGTTGTGGCACGAAATTAATTGGCTTCTTCCAGTAGTTCTTCTTGCTAGTTTTAAAGCGCCTTCAATGGCCTCTGTCCCTGAATTGACCAAATAGGTTTTGTCTAAAGGAGCGGGCAGGAGTGAAGCTAATAATTTGCAATATTCAACAGCCGGGCTTTGTGAATATTCGCCATACACCATCACGTGAGAATATTTATCTAACTGATCCTTTATGGCTTGATTGACTCGGGGATGTTGGTGTCCTAAAGCACAAGCAGATACTCCAGCTACAAAATCTAAGTATTTTTTAGAATGAGTATCATATATATAGGAACCTACGGCATGAGAAACCTCCATTCCTAGTGGATATGGTGAGGTTTGTGCTTGGTATTTTATGAAATTGGTATTCAATTTTTTAATAATTTAACCGCAAAGTTCACGAAGTTTTTTCGCAAAGTTCACGAAGTTTTTTAGTCATATATTTGGAAAGCCGAGTCTGTAATTTTAGACTGAAAACTGCAACTGAATACTATTTTTTCCTTTTTTTCTTATCGTAATTCAGTGTTTCTTTTCGGATCTTCATCGGAATATCCTCTTTGGCTTCAGCAGCTTTAGTGGCTTTGGCTATTTTATCATTGTCTTCATTTTCTTCAGCAGGAAAAATATCGTCTTTTGATTTTATTCGTTCATCGCCACGCCAGACTAATCCGCGCAGTTTACGGGCATTTTCAGGCAATTCTTTTTCAGGATAAATATCGCCATCCACTTGCTGAAAAAAGGTAATCGTTTCAATTGCATTGTCTTCTAAAAGAAGATTGATTTTGCTGCTTACATTTTTGTTAATGCCAATGAGTTCTTGCGCTTCGTTCCGCATGTAGTAGATTACTTCGGCATTCTTTACAATATCAACATCATGTAATTTTTGTTCCTTAAATTTCCCGTAAAGATTTTGTCCTTTAACTTGATTGAATCCAGTTCCTATGGTATCTTTAGATACTATAAATGTATTGTTTAGTACTTTGAGTGAATCTAGTTTCTGGGTCGTGTTATTGCCAATGAGATGCATAACATCACCTGTGATCTGGTTTTCAGCGTTCCAAAGTATCGGATTTCCAATCATTTTAGTCAAAGCTGTTTTGGAACTCGAATGAATTGAATCACATTTGCCACTCATGTCCGTTTTAAAAAATCGGACGTTATTGAATGCTCTGATAATGCGGTTTCCTTCTTTTCCAGTAACCATTAATTTTTTTCCGTGGATGTAAACGGAGTCGTTTTCCACAAAATTTACGGCTACGGCTCTTTTGGTCACGTACATCGAATCCAGTTTTTTATACACTTCGGCATAATGTCCTTTCACAATGCCGCGATTGATGGAATCTGTTATTTTTACATTTCGCGTAGCCGATGCAAATTCACGGTTTCGGTCGTAATACAAACTGTCGCCTTTAATCACCCGATCATCGTATCTGATGTATGATTTATTCAGGAAATGCGCCAGATTTTTTTTGGTATCATAAAAGCCTTTTTCAGTGTAAATATAATTGGCTTTACTCGTAATTGTTGAAGGTCCAAAAAGATATGAATGCCCTGAATTACTGAAATAATCCAAATGATTTGATTTAATTACATACGTTGGATTAGTGATGGTAACCGCAGTCAGGAATTGGAATTTCTTTTGTTTTACGTAGTATCTTCCTGAATTACTTTTAAGGGTATTGTCTTTATTGGTAATCGTACCTGGCGTATCGTAAAATATTTCCTGTGTGTTTCTATCAAAATTTATAATTTCAGTCACCAAAGTTGCGTCTGGGGAACTCATAACGGCATCGCCGGAAGCATACGCTTTTTTTACATTTCCATTGTATTCTGCATATTTACTGTTTAAAAATAAAGTATCACCTTGCACCATTTGAACATTTCCAAAAGCCTTAATGTAATTTTCTTTTTGGAAATAATAGGCTTTATTACAGGTCATTACCACACCATCATGATTAACACGTACGTTGCCAATAAGTAATAATGCATCAGGAATTTCGACTTGATTTACATCCGCAAAATCAGAGTTTTCTACAATAATTTTTTTTGGGGCTTGTGCCAAAACCAAATTAGTAACAAGCAGTATCACATAATAGGGAAGGAAAAATAGCGATTTCTTCAATGGATTTAATTTTTGTCAAATTTATGAAAAAGGAAACAATCCCTATCCATATTAAGATTTATTTATAATTAGTCAAAATGGTAGTTTGACCTATCTTTTTTGCTGCCAAAAGTTATCAACAAATGGTGCAACTCCGTCGTTGTAGTTTCTTCCTGTGCGCACGGAATTCTATAATTTCTAACGATATCGTTTTCTTTTATTTAAAAAATATTAATTTTAGAAACTGATATTTGTTTTACTCGAAAATAATTGAAATTGGAATAAATAATTTTATATGATAAAAAAAATAACTATTGTTGTAGGTATAAGCGCGGTACTTTTGGCAACAGCTTGCAAAACAAAAGATTTAAAAATGAATGCAGAACAGAAAGAGGCAGTCTCTACTAAAAAAGAAGTTGTATATCAGGTTTTTACCCGATTATTTGGAAATAAAAATACCACCAATAAGCCTTGGGGAACTATAGAAGAGAATGGAATAGGGAAGTTCAACGATTTTTCGGAAACAGCATTGGAGGAAATTAAGGATTTGGGTGTTACCTATATTTGGTACACCGGAGTTCCACATCATGCTGTGATTGGGGATTATTCCGCGATTGGGATTTCTAATGATGATCCGGAAGTGGTTAAAGGACGTGCTGGTTCTCCTTATGCCGTAAAAGATTACTACAATGTAAATCCAGATTTGGCCGTAAATCCAGCGAATCGTTTACAGGAATTTGAAGATTTGATTGCCCGAACACATAAAGCGGGATTAAAAGTGATTATCGATATTGTTCCCAATCATATTGCACGCAAATATGAAGGCAAGAGCAATCCAGCGGGCGTTAAGGATTTTGGTGCTGATGATGATACAACTGTTGAATATAAGAGAGACAATAACTTCTATTATATTCCAAATACACGTTTTGAAATTCCCGATACGGATAAACCTTTAAATGGAGAAATGAATCCATTGATTGATGGAAAATTTGAAGAAAACCCTGCAAAATGGACTGGAAATGGTTCCCGAATGGCAAAACCAGATCGCAATGATTGGTATGAAACTGTAAAAGTGAATTACGGAATTCGTCCGGATGGTTCCAAAGATTTTCCAGAACTTCCTGCTGGTTTTGAAACCAAATCGTATCAGGAACATTTCGATTTTTGGAAAGGAAAAGACGTTCCAAATTCTTGGGATAAATTCAAAGATATCGCGTTGTACTGGACGACAAAAGGAGTGGATGGTTTTCGATTTGACATGGCCGAAATGGTTCCGTATGAATTTTGGAGCTACATGAATTCAGCGATTAAAGTAAATAATCCTGATGCTTTTTTATTAGCCGAAGTCTATAATCCTAAAGAATATAGAAATTATATTTATCTGGGCAAAATGGATTATTTGTATGATAAAGTAGAAACGTATGATAAATTAAAGGACGTTATTCAAGGAAAAGTATTACCTGATGGATTATCAGACATACAAAACGGAATGGCAGATATTGAGCATCACATGCTTCATTTTTTAGACAATCATGATGAACAGCGTTTAGCAAGTCCAGAATTTGCAGGAACCCCACAAAAAGGAAAACCTCTAATGGTAGTTTCTACAACCATAAGCACTTCGCCTACGATGGTTTATTTTGGTCAGGAAGTAGGTGAGGCCGGGAATGAAAATGCAGGATTTGGAACCCATTCTAGAACTTCAATTTTTGATTATATTGGAGTTCCCAGTCACCAACGCTGGATGAATGGCGGAAAATTTGATGGAGGTCAGTTATCGCAGGATGAAAAAGAGTTGCGTGATTTTTATAAAAAATTGCTGAATTTCTCTTTGAATAGTTCTGCTTTAATGGGGAAATACCAAGAAATTCAAACATTGAATCGCCAATCAACACAAGGTTATGATTCAGGAATATATGCATTCACCCGCTGGTCTGCTACTGAAAAACTGATCGTTATCACTAATTTTTCTTGGCTTACTACAAGCAATTTCGAATTAAAAATTCCTGCGGATATCATTCAAAAATGGAATTTGAAAGATGGGAATTATACAATAACGGATCAATTGTATCATAAAAATTCAATTCAACTTCAGGTTTTGAATGGTGAAGGAAAAGCGCAAATTACAATCGCACCTTCAGAATCGTTTATTTATCAATTGTAAAAAAATCAAAAACTAAATTTTAAACTCTATTTTAATGACAAAAAAAATCACAATTTGTGTACTATTTTTAGTATTTATGCCATCATTTGCACAAACTGATTTTACCCCAAATTGGAGTAAAGGAGTAGTTTGGTATCAAATATTTCCGGATAGGTTTCATAATGGGGACCCTTCAAACGACCCAAAAGTAGAAGATCAAGATGGAGCATATCCTTTTGATAGTACTTCTGATTTTCAAATTCATCCGTGGACGAGTGATTGGTACGAATTAAAACCTTACGAAAAGAAAAACGGAAAAGATATTTATTACAATCTTCAACGCAGACGTTACGGCGGAGACTTACAAGGCGTTATTGATAAGCTGGATTACTTACAATCATTGGGCATTAATGCTATTTATATGAACCCAATTTTCTGGGCGCCATCTTCCCATAAATACGATGCATTGTGTTATCACCATGTTGATCCATCATTTGGACCTGATCCGGAAGGTGATAAAAAGATGATAATGAACGAAGATCCTTTAAATCCTGAAAAATGGGTTTGGACCAAAGCAGATTTACTGGCTCTTAAGCTAATAGATGAAGTACACAAGCGTAAGATGTTTATCATTTTTGATGGTGTTTTTAACCATCTAGGAGTAAACAGTTTTGCTTTTCGTGATGTGGAGGAAAAACAAGAAAAATCAGCTTACAAAGATTGGTTCATGGTCGATAGCTGGAGAGATGCTGCCAAAGGAACTAAGTTTGAATATCAAGGTTGGTTTGGTGTAAAAACCTTACCAGAGTTCAAAGAGGATGGGAATGGAATCGTATCCGGTCCTAAAAAATATATTTTTGATGCGACTAAGCGTTGGATGAATCCAATGAATAAAGGTAATCAATACGGAATTGACGGTTGGCGATTGGATGTAGCGTATTGCATTGCGCATCCTTTCTGGAAAGATTGGCGAAATGAAGTAAAATCAATTAATAGCGAAGCGTATCTGACAGCTGAATTAGTTGATCCGATTGATAAAACAAAACCATATTTAAACGGAGATGAATTTGACGCGACGATGAATTATAATTTTTCTTTTCTGGTGCATGATTTTTTTGTGCAGGATGCAAAAGGGATTTCTGTTACCCAATTTGATACTCAATTGAAGGAATTGCGTGAAGGATTTGGAGAAGGTGTTGCACAGAATATGCAGAATTTGGTAGGAAGCCACGATGCCACAAGAATTGGTAGTGCCGTAGCAAATCCTGACGGGAAAAAATTTAGTGATTGGGGAGCCTACTTTAATTGGAGTCAAAAAAGTAATAATATCGATTACAATGCTCGAAAACCGACTGATAAACAATTGGAGAAGCAAAAATTAATTGCGGCGTTTCAAATTTTATATTTAGGCTCACCAATGATTTATTATGGTGATGAAGCTGGTATGTGGGGAAGTAATGACCCTGATTGCCGTAAACCAATGGTTTGGTCTGACAAAGATTATGATTCAGAAACATTCAATCCTAACCAAAGTAAACATGAGGCTGATAAAGTTGATTTCAACACTGACTTGTTCAATTGGTACAAAAAATTCATTGGATTACGCAATCAATATAAAGCGATTAAACTAGGTAATTACACAACTATTGAAACAAATGATGCCGATAAGATATATGCTTTTAGTCGTAAACTTGGCAATCAGGAAGTGATTGTAATCATTAATCGAAGTGATAAAAATATTGATTTCACCAATCCAATTCTTAAAAAAGGAAAATTCAGAGATGTTTTTACTAAAAAAGTAATGAGAAAGCTGGTGGTGAAACCTATGGATGTTGTGGTATTGAGCAATACCATTTTAAAATAATCTAAAATGTTCTGATAGTATTCAAGAGTAAAACAGAATATTATTTAGGTAATAAAAAAAGCTGAAGTAAACTTAATTTGCTTCAGCTTTTTTTTATTTGTAATTCGCTACTTTTTTACAGCATCAAAATTTTCTCCTATTTTTTTCCAATTGATTATATTGAAAAAACTATCAATATAATTTTTTCGTCGGTATTGGTAATCTAAATAATAAGCGTGCTCCCAAACATCTAAACCTAAAATTGGAGTTCCCGGAACATCCGCATTTTGCATTAATGGGTTGTCCTGATTTGGTGTACTTGTAACTTGCAATTTGCCAAATTTATTAATAATCAACCATGCCCAACCAGAACCAAATTGTTTGGTAGCTTCATCCTTGAATAAAGTAGTAAAGTTTTCAAAGGAGCCAAAATCTCTCGTTATTGCCTCCGCCAATGCATTTGTTGGTTCACCTCCAGCTTTTGGAGCCATGCATTTCCAGTACAAAGAATGATTGTAATAACCACCAGCGTTGTTGCGGAGCGTTGCATTATTTGGATCTAATTTAGCGAGTACTTCCTCTATTGTTAGGTTTTCAAGTGGCGTTCCTAAAATAGCTTTATTTAGGTTGTTGGTGTACGTCAAATAATGTTTGGAGTAATGATTCTCCATTGTAGTGGCCGAGATGTTTGGGGCCAGCGCATCATACGCAAAAGGAAGTTTTTCTAGTTGAAAAGATCCTTCGTTAGCCTTTACATCGTCTGGAATTCCCATTGACATTTTCTCTTCAACAACGGGTAAAGGAACATCAACGACCTCGGTAAATTTTTTTTTGTTGCAAGAAATCAAACTAGTCAAAAGCAATAAAACGGGAATTAAAAAAAACTTTTTTTTCATGATTTGACTATTTTTTTGACAGAGAATTAATTATTTCAATATATTCCTCTTTAGCTTGTTCAGCAGTTAAATGACTAATTTGCATCCATGCATTTGTTTTAAATGCATCTCTTAAATGATAGGAAGATGTTTGTTTTAAATCTAAAGTTCCAAAAGTAGCATGTTTATAAAACGCATATAAACGCAATTGCACATCTTGAGGTAAGGAGGCCTGCGTCATTTCAGAAGCTTTTTCAACTGCTTTTAAAAACCGAGTATCCAGATCTTTTTCATTCATTCTTATTTTGTTGCAATAATAGTTTTTCCTCCAATTGCTTTTTGATTCAGTACAACATTTATCGGTGTTCCTATGGGTAAAAATATATCGACTCTAGACCCAAATTTTATAAAGCCAGCATCAGTTCCTTGAATTACCTGCATTCCTTCTTCAGCATAATTTACAATTCTTCGTGCTAAAGCTCCTGCAATTTGACGGTATAAGATTTCACCAAAGGTTTTGTTTTCAATGACAATAGTAGTTCTTTCGTTTTCTTCACTTGCTTTAGGATGCCAAGCCACCAAGAATTTCCCCGGATGATATTTGCTGAACTTTACAATTCCACTCCATCCATAACGAGTGACATGAACATTTATTGGCGACATAAAGATAGAGATCTGTAATCGTTTGTCCTTGAAATATTCACTTTCAAATACTTCTTCAATAACAACCACTTTTCCGTCAACAGGAGCTAGAATGTGGTTTTCATTAATAAGAACATCTCTTTTAGGATTTCTGAAAAATTGTAAGATGATAATCAAAAGCAATAGTGCTGCTATTTGTATACTCATTTTGAGCCAATTGGTATCAATGAGATTGTCAGACAACAAGAGAACGACAGCTGTGAAAATAGTGCCTAATAAAATAGATTGGGTTCCTTCTTTATGAAACATAGTTTAAAATTTGATAAAATAAAAAAATAATTGGTGCTACAAATATAACACTATCTAATCGATCTAGGATGCCTCCATGGCCAGGCATTATTTTGCCACTATCTTTTACACCGGCTATGCGCTTAAATTTGGATTCAATCAAGTCTCCAATGGTACCTGCTATTCCAACAATGACAGCTATTGACGTCCATATCAATATTGATCTATCACTAAAGTCAGGATTAGCTTTGATGTAGTATTTTGAAATTAAATATCCAGCCAAAACAGCAAAAACGATTCCACCCACGAATCCTTCAATTGTCTTTTTAGGAGATATTTTTTCAAATAATTTGGTTCGACCTATAGACTTTCCTACAATGTAAGCAAAGGTATCGTTCGTCCAAACTAGAATAAATAAGCCAATGATTATTTTTGGATTATAATCATTGATTCCAAATGATATTTTTGTGATAAAAATAAAAGGGAGTATAATATATCCTAATAGATACAGGTATTTTGATGAGGTACTTATTTTTTGAATGTTATCATAAAACAAAAAAAGAATACATTTTATAGATACCACTAGTGCAATGACTAGTAAAACGACATTTAATTGTTGGGTGTTAATAGCTATTTCTATATCAGTACTCAGGAACTGATTGATTTTATCAGTAGTGATCTTGTTGTAATGGCTTATTAAAGTTACGGTTGTATATAAAAGGAGAGCAAAAATAATAGGAAAAACTTTGTGTATTTGAACTAGGTTGCAAAATTCATAAACAGCAATGAGTAAAAAGACACCAAAAAGAATGAAAAAACTTTCAGTAGAATATAAGATAGAGGCAAGTAATAATAGGATATAAACGGCTCCCGAAATGCCTCGTTTTAGAGTTTCATTCATCTTACAAATCTTCTAAAAGCAATAAATAAAGATTTTTTGCGGAACTTCCGTACTGTGTGAAGTCTTCTTCTTTGGCTTTTTCGAAATATTTTATAGTAGTAATATTGGTAGGGTAGTCCCTTTCATATTTCTTTTTTATAGCACTCAGGCCATCACTTTTGGCTTCAAGAATTTGGCTAGTGTTAGCTAAGATGATAATGTTAGTTGGTAGTTCGTTCGGTTTGTCTTGTTTGATTTGCTTAGAAGAAAACAGTATGGAACCTTCCTCCGAAATTAAATTTTCACAACTGGCTAACAAAAAAGAAGGATTACGCGGTTTATTATAAGTCAATTTATTATCCTCAAGCATACTGAAAAGTTGTGGTTCATAACACAAAACTTCGCTTTCGAACCAATCGTTTTCTTCTAGTATATTTTCAAATTGTTCTTTTACCTCTTCTATATTTTCGCAGTATAAAAATTTACCTCCATTTTTTTTAAAATTATTGATGAATTTTTCATCTATAGAAATTGTGCTATCAGCATTGGTTTTACTAATTTCACTTTCTTTATCATCCTCAGTGGTCGGATTAATAGAACCAAAAATTTTTCTAAAAAGACTCATATATTTATTGACTGCTTTAATTTATACCTTGAAAACGTCCAAAGATAAAAAAATCTTAATTCAAAAGAAGCTTTTGAATTAAGATTTTAAAAATTAATTATTAGTAGGGTTATTCTAGGATACTATTTCCTCTAGATTTTTATCGAAAGTTCTTTTTCCAAAAATAGCTTCTAAATCATCTTTGAAAATCACTTCTTTATCAATTAAAATATCTGCTAATTGATTCAGTTTATCTTTGTTTTCTTCTAAAATTTGAATTGCTCTTTGGTACTGACCTTCAATTAACAACGATATTTCTTCATCAATAATTTTAGCTGTTTCTTCAGAATAAGGTTTCGCTAAATTATATTCGCTTTGGCCTGTCGAATCGTAATAAGTTACATTCCCTATTTTTTCATTCAAACCATAAACAGTAACCATGGCACGAGCTTGCTTAGTTACTTTTTCTAAATCGCTCAACGCTCCAGTTGAAATTCGGTTAAAAGTTACTTTTTCAGCAGCTCTTCCCCCCATAGTCGCACACATTTCGTCTAGCATTTGATCTGGACGAACAATTAAGCGTTCTTCTGGCAAATACCAAGCAGCACCTAAGCTTTGCCCTCTAGGAACAATTGTTACTTTTATTAAAGGTGCTGCGTGTTCAAGCATCCAACTAACGGTAGCATGACCGGCTTCGTGAATAGCAATAGCTCTCTTTTCATCCGGTGTTACAATTTTATTTTTCTTTTCTAAACCACCTACAATTCTATCTACAGCATCAAGAAAATCTTGTTTATCTACAGCTGTTTTATTATTTCTTGCCGCAATTAGTGCCGCTTCATTACATACATTAGCAATATCCGCACCTGAAAACCCTGGAGTTTGTTTGGCTAAAAAGTCAGTGTCTAATCCTTCTACTTTTTTCAAAGGCGTAAGGTGTACTTTGAATATTTCAGCGCGTTCGCGAATATCTGGTAAGTCTACAAAAATTTGACGGTCAAAACGTCCTGCACGCATTAAGGCTTTATCAAGTACATCTGCTCTATTTGTTGCGGCCAAAACGATCACATTTGAATTTGTACCAAAACCATCCATCTCTGTTAGGAGTTGATTTAACGTGTTTTCACGTTCGTCATTTCCGCCTGACATGTTACTTTTACCTCTTGCTCTACCTACGGCATCAATTTCATCGATAAAAATAATTGCAGGAGATTTTTCTTTGGCTTGCTTGAATAAATCACGAACACGTGATGCACCAACACCAACAAACATCTCTACAAAATCAGAACCTGATAATGAAAAGAAAGGTACTTGAGCTTCACCAGCTACAGCTTTTGCTAATAAAGTTTTACCAGTTCCCGGAGGACCCACAAGCAACGCACCTTTAGGAATCTTTCCACCAAGATTGGTATATTTTTCTGGATTTTTAAGAAATTCTACAATTTCTTGTATTTCTTCTTTTGCGCCTTCTAAACCCGCAACATCTTTAAAAGTAGTTTTTATATCGGTTTTTTCATCAAATAATTTTGCTTTAGATTTTCCGATATTAAAAATTTGACCACCACCTCCAGCACCTCCGCCAGACATTTTTCGCATGATGAAAATCCAAACTGCTATAATGATGATAATAGGCAATAAGCTGATTAATATATCAGACCAGTTGCTTTTAGCCATGAAATTAAAATCATTTAATTTACCTGCAGCAACTGCTTCTTCAAGCTTTTTCTGGAATATTTGATCATTACCTATGTTAAAAGTGTAATGCGGACCTTTATTAGGTCTGTCAAAAACATCTTTTGACACTTTTTGATGCGTGTCACTTTTTATCGCTGCGTCGTTAAGAAAAACTTCCGCTTCGACCTTGTTATACACGATTACTTTTTCAATTTGACCTTTCTGTAAATATTCGTTGAATTTAGAAGAAGTCAATTGACCAGGCTCGTTTAAACTAGAGCCATTTGTTATAAAACTTATGAACAAGAAAATCAGTAATATCGCCGTATAAATTAACCACGGACTTACTTTAAACTTATTCGGATTTGGATTATTTTCTTTAGCCATTACTTCGGTTGTATGTCTTTAGTATTTGTTTTCTATAGTTGTTATTTTAGCATCGCCCCATAAGCTTTCGATGTTGTAGTATTCTCTAATGTGTTTTTGAAATACATGAACTACTATATTCACGTAGTCCATCAATACCCATTCTGCATTATCTGTTCCTTCAACATGCCAAGGCTTGTCTTTCAATTCTTTTGAAACTGTTTTTTGTATGGAGTTGACGATGGCATTAACTTGCGTGTTTGAATTACCATTACTGATAACAAAATAGTCGCATACTGCGGTGTCTATTTCTCTTAAATCAAGAATCGTAATGTCATTCCCTTTAACTTCTTCTATCCCTTTAATGATGTTAGCTAATAGTACATCATTATTTATAGTCTTTTTCGCCATGAATTATTTTTAATATAAGTTTGCAAAGTTACCATTTTTTGTGATTATTTTTGAACCTTAACATAATATTAAATTATGTTTCACAAAATAAATTATATGAGAGTAATCAAACTCGATGCCATAGATTCTACAAACGAATTCCTGAAAGGGTTATCTAATAAACAAAAGCTTAAAAACCTTACTATCGTTACCGCCGAGAGTCAAACAAAAGGGAAAGGTCAAATGGGTGCCGTTTGGGTTTCTGAACCAAGTAAAAACTTAATAATGAGTATTTTGGTCAAGGATTTTTTAACTGATATTTGTCAGATTTTCAGTTTAAATATTTTGGTTTCGCTCGCTGTAATTGAGGTTTTAGAATCGCTTAAGGTTCCCGAACTAAGTATCAAATGGCCTAACGACATTATGGCATACAACAAAAAAATAGGTGGCATCTTGATCGAGAATAGTATCAAAAGTGACGGTACTATCGTTTCTATTGTGGGTTTAGGTCTTAATGTAAATCAAACTAATTTCGAAAATTTAGCAAAAGCTTCCTCTCTAGCTGTGATTTGCAGCGCTGAATTTGATAGAGAAGCACTTCTTTTATCAATTGGTAAGACTTTAGAAAATAATCTAGCATCGTGGAAACAGCATTCTGTAATTTCGGGGAGTAAATACATTAAAACGCTATTCAAAAGGGGAGTTCCAATGGCTTTTTCAGCGCTAAACAGCACTAATTTCATGGGTATCATTCAGGGCGTTTCTGCTTCAGGCAAGCTTCAAGTTCTTCTGGAAGATGATAGTGTTCCTGAATTTGATATTAAGGAAATTCAAATGTTGTATTGAAGTTCAAGATTTACAAAACAAATTTTTCTCCTAAATAAAAGCGTATCAACGCATTATTATAGAGCAATTCATATTTAGATTGGATTAATTCCGCTTGCGATGTACTAAAATTCATTTTTGTATTGTTCAATTCATTGATATTGATTTTTCCTAATTCAAATTTCAAAACGTCCGCCTCATAGCTTTTTTTTGAAAATTCAAAAGCTATAGCTGCTGACTCATTTTTTTTAAAGGAGGTTTTAGTATCTGTGATTGCTTTTAATATCTCTTTTGAAAGACGGTTTTCTTCCAGTAAAGTTTCTATTTTGGATTGATTGTATTGGAGTTTGCTGTTTTTAATTTTTGAAAAATTGTCAAACTGATTAAATATTGGAATCGTTAAATTGAAGCGGAGTCCTTTTGAAAAATTAGTGTTAAATTGTTTTTCAAATGAAACAAAAGGATCTTTTATTATATAATTAGAACCCACTATAAGACGCAAACTTAAGGAAGGATATAGTGATGCTTTAGCAATGGACACTTCAGTTTTCATCTTTTGTTCATTTGAAATGCGCATCACATAGGAAGGATGAATTTCAACTGCTTTGCGTGTTAGAAAATATTGATTTTTATCTAAATCAAGCTTGTCATGAAGGACTAAATCCGGTTGCAAAAGAGTAATAGTACGTTCTAAAGAGATATTAATCAATTGTTTTATGCTGATCAAATTATCAGTTAAATAATTTTTATTGGTTAGTAAATTCAATTCTTCAATTGCTTTTTGAGATTTAATTTTAAATACTTCGCTTTCCGCAATCACTCCTGAATTAAACTTTAAAACAGCTAATTCTAATTGTTTTTCACTGGATTTGATCTGCTCCTCATTAGATAAAATAATTTCTTGTAAATATAGAATGGTAATAAACTTCTGTGCAAGATCAATCGTGATTTCATTTTTTATTTTTTGAATATTGGCGTCACTACTTATAACGTCTTGTTTTGAAGATTTTATCTTGTTAATGGTAGAAAATCCTGAGAACAAATTATATTCAGCTTCAACATCTCCGGAATAGTTCTGAATTTTTTTGTTTACAAAAAGATTGGTATCCGGATCTATTTCTCTGCCCCAAGAATTCTTGTTTTCAACAGTTCCGTTTATAGATGGCAGCAGTTTTCCAAAACTGGATCGATAGTAATTGTATTGTATTTCTCTTGATAAATAGGCGTTTTTCAGGGCTAGATTATTTTCTAATGCCAAATTCATGCAAGCATTAAACGACAACAAATCTTGTCCAATGAATGAATTGGAATAGAATAAGAGTATTAAAATAAGCTTGGTTTTCATTACCACTAGTTGAGATTAGCATCTATTTTGTTGAATAATTTTTTTATAATGTATTGATTGAGCTTCATTTTTTCAATGATTACCTCACCTTTTAGTTTATAACCCGCTTTGAGATTGATATTAGAATTGTATTTTTTTATCGTGGCCAGACAATAAAAAGTTTTATCTATGTCCGATGGAGAGACATAAGTTATGCTTCCCTTGACGGCACCAAAACGGTAATAATTGTAAGCATCTAGTTTTAGATTAATTTCTTGTCCTTTTTTGATGTAAGCCAGGTCTTTTTCATCTAAAATAACTTTCGCATAGAATTCTTCTTTTTTAGGAGCAATAATAGTCAGGATTTCTCCTTTATTAATAATTTCAAGATTTTGCTTGGCATTAAATAGGTTAGAAATGGTTCCGTTTATCGGGGATATAACTAACAGTTTTCCCAATTCATCAGTGATGTACGTCAAATTAGATTTTCCGTCTTTAATCAGTGTTTCAAGTTCTACAATATCTTGTTGATAGTTTTGGATTTGATTTTCTACATCAATAATACTGCGCAGTAAGTCGTTCTTCGTTTTTTGATAGTTATTTGATAAGTTTTCAAAATCATAATTTTTTATTTCATAACTAGAATTAATATCGAGTTGTCCTTTTTTATCATCTAGATTCCTATTTTTTGTTTCGGTCAATTCATATTTGGAAATAGCACCTTTAGCATAAAGCATTGAATCTATTTGGAATTTATCCGTCAGAATTGAACTTTGTTGGGATGATAAATTAATTTTGCTGTTTAAGGATCCAATTTCTTGTTCTGCTTTTTTACGATCTGTATCATAAATATTAGATTGAATCTTAAGTAATTGAATTAAAGCTTTCTTACGGTTTCCAGTGTTCAAAATCAATTTATTGATGATTCCTATTTTATGTTTCATTCCAGCGACTCCAGAATTTAAAATTTCAAAATCAGATTTGGTTTTTTTATTTTCAAGCAAAAAGAGGGTGTCTCCTATTGTAACTTCTTGTCCTTCTTTGACCAAAACTTTTAAAACTCTAGCTTCATTTGGCGCATTTATTTTTAATTGTGGCGTGTCTGAAAAGATCTGGCCTTCTTTAAAACGGACCGTGTCATTCATTCTGACCGTAAAAATTAAAAGAATTATAAGGAGTAAAAAGACAATCAAGATTTTGTTTAAAATTTTAATAAACCGTATTGATTTCGCGCTGTAATATAAAGAGTTCTCCATTTGCTATTTTATATGTTTTAGAAAAATTGATATTGATTATGGGCTCGTGCGAGATAATGATATAAGTTTTTGAAAAATCTTCATCAATCATCGTCTCTATTTTATTTCGTGATTCGATATCCATTCCTGATAACACTTCGTCTAGAATAATGAGTTCTGCCTTAGAAAATAATGCCCGAAGTAGCAAAATTTTTTTTCGTTGTCCGGTAGACAGATTTTTTCCGTTTTCATTAATGATGAAATCCAATCCATCCTCTTTGGAAGCTATAAAATCATAAAAATTTAGTTTTTTTGCCAAATCTAAAATGGCTTCTACTGTAATTTCCTTTCCTAAAATGATGTTGTTTTGAATCGTATCATTGAACAAAATATCTTCATTGGTCACTAATATTATTTTGTCCCGCATTATCTCATCATTATAGAATTTTTTATCTTTTTCATTAATCAAAATTGAACCAGAATTAGGATGGTATAAAGTGGTCAATACTTTGCTGAAAGTTGATTTTCCGGAGCCATTTTGCCCTTCAATCTTTATTTTTTCTCCTTTTTTAATTTTTAGATTGATGTCTTTCAGTACAAATTCATCTGGCAAGTAGCCATAATTTAAATTTTGTAATTCGATTTTTTCAATTTCAAAATCCTGAATTCCTTTTTTACTGACTTTTTTTGTCTGTTCATCAAAATCTAAATATCTTTTCAGAATCACTTCATTTTCCTGTAAAGTCAGGTTATCATCTAAAATCCCTTTTAAAGAAGAAAATATTTTTGAGGATAGCGCTATAAATGTTACAATTTGTCCCAATGTAATTATCTGGGTTTCAATCGCGGATTTGGTCAGGAATAAAATAATAAATATCGTAGAAACAATCACAATCAGAGCAACTACAATTTTATTCAATAAATCGATATATCCATTTCTAAGTTGGATTTTTAAGTATTCATTAATGCTCACAAAGATTTTGTGAGAATGAAAACCTTCTATACGAAAGCTTTTTATCACCTGAATCCCATCAACCTTCTCCATCATTTTAGAAAGAAAATCAGCTTTACGGATGTATCGCAATCGTTCATTTTGTTTTAAATAAGGCGTTATAAATTTGAACCAAAGGAAAAACATAATCATAACGCCTAACACAATTAATGTTAGTGTTTTGTCTATGAAAAACAAAATGCAAAGCGAATAAATAGATACGCTGACATCTACTAAAATATTGGTGAAAAACTTCATAAAAAAGCTTTTTAGTTTCAAGGAATCACTGACCCGTTCCATTAAATCCCCTTTTTTATAAGAATGAATATAGGAAAGAGACGAATTATTTATCTTTTTGTCGAAAGAAAATAAAAAATATTTATCTAAGGCATTGCCTAAATGAATCCCGACAAAATTTTTATAAACGGTGGTAAAAATGTCAAAAACTTTATAAATTCCAAGCCCAATAGCAAATAGAACTAAGGTGTTCAAATTATAAGTGGGTAGCACGTTGTCAATCATAATCTGATTGGTAAAAACGGCAATTTGTGCGGTTGCTGCTGAAAATAATGCAGCAAAAATATAGATGTACCACAGGTTTTTATATTCTCCTAATTGATGGAATAATTGCCAATACAAACTACTTGTTTCTTCCTGCGGATAGACTTGCAGAGTTTCTTTTTCTTTTTCGTCCTCTTTTACTACGAGAATTAAAGGAGAATTGTTTTTTATTTTTCCTTTTTCGAATTCTAAAATCTTAAAACTATTAGGAATAGCAGATATTTCTTGATTTTTTAATAAATCTCTTATGAAATTTCTCTCTGCTTCAGCGTCTTTAAAACCAAAATTTTCCTTTAAATACTTGAAGTAGGTGAGTTTATTAAACAGTAATGCGTGTCCGTTTTCTTGCAATGCATTCTTACAATTAATATGGTATTCGGCTAAATCGTGTGTACAGATTGTTATTATTTTTTCCTCAGTATCGGTTAAGTCCCAATGATTTTTGTTAAAATGGGATTTTCTTTTTATTTCTTGTAGCGATAAATAATATTGGCTGCCTTTACTGGGATCGTAAATCTTAAGCCTTTTGTTTTTTAATTCGTTAACAACAACATAATGCAAGCCATTTTTGTTTTCGATAGGTAAAATAAATGGAAATAGTTCTTGTAATTGTGTTTCATTTCCGCCAATGTAATTAACATCAAACAATTTGAATTGTGCCGAAAATCCATTCGTATTCAAAAAATTTTTAAGATCTGATATTCGAGATCCTTTTTCTTCTAATGAAATATGCTGCTCTATATATTTTCGAGAAATATTCTTACCATAAATATTATAAATGGTTTTGATGGCGCTAATGCCGCAATCGTTACTTTTTAATTGGGGATCAGTAAGTAGCATAAATCTGTTTCGTTTTTTCTCTTATTTTAGGGTTTACAAGAGTGGTTAAATAATTTTAACTCATTAACAATCAGTAATTTAATAATATTAAATGATTGTTAAATTTTTTTTCCTGCAACGAACCCAAAAACTCGATAAAATGACGATTTATACTCTTAAAACATAAAAAAGTCTTTCAGTGTACACCAAAAGACTTTTAATATATTATTATATTGTTATTATTTTTTACTGAATTTTACAATTTATTCATATTGGTAGCTAAAGTTTCGATAAATTTTCCAATTGGTCCTTTTATCATCATGGCCATCATAGGATTAAACTCGCCTTCAAAATCTAGTTTTACGGCACTAGAATCCTCTGTTAAGGTCTCAATATTCGCAATTAAAGTAAACGGAAGTTTATCACTCGCAGCTCCCAAAACAATTTTTACAGGGGCGATTTTCTCTTTCATTTTAAGTTTAATTTCTGGCATGCCTTTTAATCCAAAAATAAAAGCGTCCTCACCAATAACCTCAAATTTAGCAATGTTTTCTGGCATTAGTTTTTCAAAATTCTTGACATCGCTTAATAAATCAAATAATTCTTGAGCGGATTTGAGTACGGTAACTTTTGGACTTTCTAAGTTCATGTTTTGTATAAGATTATATTTTAGTTTTTAAACTGTAATGTTCCAAGTAGATGGACTCACATTCCATTCTCTTAAAGTTTGTTCTTCCTCTTCGGTGATATATCTTTTGGCTACGGCCAAATTTAGTAAATTTTGATAATTGCTCAAAGTGTATAAATCAACATTCGCACTTTTGAAATTAGTATCTGCAACATCAAAACCGTACGTAAAAATCGCAGCCATACCTTTGATATTGGCACCTGCTTCACGCAATGCTTCTACAGCAAGTAAGCTGCTGTTACCGGTGCTGATTAGATCTTCTACTACAATGACATTTTGTCCTTTTTGTAAAAAACCTTCCACTTGATTAAGCCTGCCGTGTTTCTTGGGTTCTGGTCGAACATACACAAAGGGTACTCCCAAACTTTCGGCAACAAGTATTCCAATTCCTATAGCTCCAGTCGCTACGCCAGCAATAACATCTGGCTTGCCAAATTGTTTTAGAATGTTTTTAGAAAATTCATCTCGAACATAATTTCTTACCGCTGGAAATGAGAGGATTAATCGGTTGTCACAATAAATAGGCGATTTCCATCCAGAAGCCCATGTAAAAGGATTTCTTGGATTCAATTTAATTGCATTTATTTGCAAAAGAAATTCGGCTGTTTTTTCGGCTGTATCTTTATTAAAAATCATAGTACAAATGTATAAAGTTTTTGTTAACGACAAACCACTTTTTTTGACAAATCATATCTCCAAGGAGACAGATTTTCAATTATTTCTATTAGAAAGTATTGACATAGAGCAACTTATAGTTAAAATCTTTCAAAATAAAATTAATAAGGCCTATCTGTATCATCCTGACGAAAGCTTGATTATGAAGACTTTAAAGGCTAAAATCCCCGTTTGCAAAGCGGGAGGCGGCTTAGTATACAATAAAAAAGGGGAGGTTTTATTCATTTTTAGAAATGGAAAATGGGATTTACCTAAAGGCGGAATCGAAAAAGGGGAAGAGATTGAGAATACTGCCATGCGTGAGGTAGAGGAGGAGACTGGCGTAAATGGCTTGTCAATTTCTCACAAACTCCAAAAAACATATCATGTTTTTAGACGTAATGGGAAATACAAACTCAAAATCACACATTGGTTCGAAATGCAATCTGATTTTGAAGGGACACCTCAAGGGCAATTAGACGAAGGAATTGATAAAGTAGCTTGGATGAATCCAGAACAAATCAAAGAAGCACTCAAAAACTCCTACGAAAATATCAAATTATTGTTTGAAGAAGAAAAGCTACAAAAATAGCTGGCATTTGGAAACAAGTTTAAAATAATGTACGATTACAGAGCAATTTATTTTAGATAAGTCAAACACGAATTTCACTAATTTCCACGAATTAATTTGTAGAAATTAGTGAAATTCGTGTTTAGTAAATATTCCATTAGGAGAATTTTTTATTTTAAAAGGCGATACACAGGATATTGCAAATGGGCCTTTTCATAATAAACGGAATGTTTGTAAATCCATTCTAGTTGTGCTTCTGGATTATTAATAAAGTTCACTTCACTTTGTTTTTTTAAGTCAAATTCAGCTCTTAATTGTGGATTTTCTTTCAAAATCTGTATTGCTGAATCTTCAAAAACATAGTCGGAATATCCCTCTTTTTGTTGTAGCATCGTATCGAAAAAATTCCAGTTGAAAAAAGAATCGATTGCTTCCGGTTCTAATGTTTCTAGTAAATATTTGATTCCCTTTTGTTGCGCAGGAATTACGTAATCTCCTTTGGCGAAAGCCACTTCTACCATTTTAGAAGTTACCGAAGTGTTTCTGTGCAAATAATGTCCTTCATAAGCAGAATTTGTCGTTTTAAAATCGGCAATTCTGTAACTTTCGACTTCAATTATGGTGTCGTTTTTTAGTTGGGAATAGGTAATTGTATTACTTTTTAATAAATCAATTATTGGCCAAAATCCCCTTGGAATGATATACGCTTCTGGAATGATTATCTCTTTTACAGATTTGAATTCCTTGCTGTGCGGGATGTCTTTTTTGAATGGTTTTGTACGGTCATAAAACAAGCGATTTCCAGATGTTACGTCACTTTTCTTGTAACTGGCTTCATAGCCTAAAAACGAAAAAGGAACTGTTTTTGTACTGTCAATTTCCCATTTAATAATGTACGCTTTTTTCGGTTGATACTGCTCTTCATTTTTCAATCGCAACTGCTTAATTTTTTTGTAATTAGTATCCGTAAAATCAATCGCAGAACGCATATATTCATACGTTACTTTTACGCGATCTACATATTTTTTCAGCATGTGCGTTTCCACTACAAACCCAATAGTATTGAACAATGAAGTGTATCCTGTGGCAAATCGTGGGCTTTCAAAAAATTGACCAAAACCTTTATCCGGTGTGTCCTGAAAAGCATTGACATAAGGCGTACTTTCGATATTCTTTTTTTGTAAATCTTTGACTAAAGCAGGCATCATTTCAGTATTTAGAAAATCTCCTAAAACAGTTCCCAATTTATTGTGTTGGGTCATAATGTAGGTGAGTTTGTATTGGTAATCTGCGCCATTGCTAACGTGATTGTCAATAAAAACGTCGGCATTTATTCTATGAAAAATATCCACAAAACTTTTAGTGTTTCGGGTGTCTGATTTGATGAAATCGCGATTCAGATCATAGTTTCTCGCATTGCCACGAAAGCCATAGATTTCCGGTCCATCCTGATTGGCTCTTGAAGTGGAATTTCTGTTTAAAGCGCCGCCAATATTATATACCGGAATACAAACAATAACCGTGTTTTTAGGAGTTTTTATTTTGCCCAAAGCTAAATCTCTAAATAATTGCATAGAAGCGTCAATTCCGTCCGGTTCGCCTGCATGAATTCCATTATTAAGCAAAATTACCGCTTTATTTTTTTGGATGTTTCCAAAGTCAAATTGCTTTTCTGGATTAAAAATAACCATGTGCAAGGGTTCGCCGCTGTCTGTCAGTCCCATTTTTTGCATTTCAATAGTAGGAAAATCATCTGCCAGAAGTTTGTAATAAGCAATTGTTTCTTGATAAGAAGCTGATTGATTGCCATTACCTTTTTCGAAAAAAGTATCGTATTTATTCGTTTTTTGTGCAAAAGTGTTGATGGAGAGTAATATAAAAAGGAATGTGAAAAGTTTCATATTTAGGTTTTTAAATAGAATATCAAATGTAGCTTTTTTTAGACAGCTGTAAAAATCAATGCAAGAAAACGTAATCACTTATTGAAAAAGAATGAAAATTCATAATACAAAATTCATAACTCACAATTAAAAATTACCTTTGCACCAAATTGA
Organism: Flavobacterium sp. W20_MBD1_R3; assembly: GCF_052119725.1. NCBI lineage: Bacteria > Pseudomonadati > Bacteroidota > Flavobacteriia > Flavobacteriales > Flavobacteriaceae > Flavobacterium > Flavobacterium sp. W20_MBD1_R3. The sequence continues at coordinate 65,837 of NZ_JBGQOR010000003.1, read as the reverse complement.
AAAAATGAATAAGAAACACCATTCCAACAATATACTTTTGAATTTAGGCATCGAAAGCCTGAACGAAATGCAGGAAGTAGCGCAAGATACCATCCTAAATGATAATAATGTTTTATTGCTTTCGCCAACGGGTTCCGGGAAAACTTTAGCTTTTTTATTGCCTATTTTAGAAATGTTACAACCTGAAATTCAATCGGTTCAATGTTTAATTCTAGTTCCATCACGTGAATTAGGATTGCAGATTGAGCAAGTTTGGAAAAAAATGGGAACTGATTATAAAGTTAATGTGTGTTACGGCGGGCATTCCATTGATACTGAAATTAAGAATTTAAGCAATCCTCCAGCAGTTTTAATAGGAACTCCGGGAAGAATTGCGGATCATATTGATAGAGGAACTTTTCGTGTGGATAAAATTCAAACGCTGATTTTGGATGAATTTGATAAATCGTTGCAATTGGGTTTCCATGAGCAAATGTCATTTATCATTGGAAAATTAACAAAACTGAACAAACGTGTTTTGGTTTCGGCTACTTCCGATATTGAAATCCCAAGATACACAAGAGTCGTAAACCCAACGATTTTGGATTTCATTCCAGAAAACATAGCAGAAACGAATCTTTCGATGAAAATGATCGTTTCGAAAGAAAAAGACAAAATAGGAAGTTTATTCAACTTGATTTGTTCGTTGAAATCGCAATCGGCAATTGTTTTTTGCAACCATCGTGATGCTGCAGAACGCATCAGTGATACTTTAAACGAAAAAGGAATTTATGCCACGTATTATCATGGCGGAATGGATCAGGACGAACGAGAGCGCGCACTAATCCAGTTTAGAAACGGAAGTGTAAGTTATCTAATCACAACTGATTTAGCTGCTCGAGGACTTGATATCCCCGAAATGAATCACGTAATTCATTATCATTTGCCGTCTAAAGAAGACGAATTTACCCATAGAAACGGACGTACAGCACGTATGTTAGCTTCAGGAACCGCGTATATTATTGCTCATGAAAGTGAGAAAAAAATGGATTATATTGATTATGGCATGGAAGTTTTGAAAGTTGAAAACTCTACTTCAATACCAAAACCGCCAGAATTTCAAACCATTTATATCAGTGGCGGAAAGAAAAATAAACTAAATAAAATTGATATCGTAGGTTTCTTTTCCCAAAAAGGAAAACTAGAAAAAGGCGATTTAGGTTTAATCGAAGTGAAAGATTTTATCTCATTTGCCGCAGTAAAATTCAATAAAGTAAAAGATTTATTGCACGCCATCAAAGACGAAAAAATGAAAGGCAAGAAATTTAAAATCGAAGTAGCTAGAAAAGTGATTAAGAAAGAAGAGGATTAGTCGGTGGTGAGAAGTGAATCGTGAATTGTGAGAAGTGAGTGGAGAATCGCGAATTGTGAAAAATGTGCTGGTTCTTTTTCTAATGTTTATAAAAAAATCGTTAGTAGTAAAGTTTTACTGCTAACGATTTTTATATTAAAATGATTCTTTTGGAAGTTAGTGTACATCTGAATTATTCACAATTCACCACTCACTTTTCACTAAAAAAAGAATTATATTTTCTTAACGTATTGCGTGATAATAACAATAGTCTGACCATCTACTTTACCTTCAATATATTCGGCGTTTTCATGGTCTAATCTGATGTTACGCACAGCAGTTCCTTGTTTGGCCACCATACTAGAACCTTTTACTTTCAAATCTTTGATTAAAACTACTGAATCGCCAATTTCAAGAATCACTCCGTTGCTATCACGGTGAATTACTTTAGTTTCCTCCTCTTCGCCTTCACCTGTTGCTTGTGCCCAAGCCAAAGTATCTTCGTCTAAATACATTTGGTCTAACAATTCCTGAGGCCAACCTGAACCACGCAAACGGCTCAGCATTCTCCACGCTACTACTTGTACCGCAGAATGTTCGCTCCACATACTATCATTTAGACATCTCCAATGATTTAAATCTACGTTATCCGGATTTTCGATTTGGTCGATACACGTACTGCAAGCCATGATACTTTCGTCAAGTCCACCTTTTTTGGTAGGAAGTACTTCATACACTTTAAGGTTATCTGTTGCACCACAAAGTTCACATTTAGATCCACTGCGCTTGCTTAATTCTCTTTCTATACTCATGTTTGATGGCTTTTATTTTTAGGCGAAAGTACGGCTTAACGGCTCTTTCCACAAATTTTATTGTGGTTTAGTTTTAGTATGCAGTTAATAACCAGAAACGAGACTGACCTCGGTATACTGATTGCTATTTTACTCTAACGGCATCAGGAACCAGCATTTCATATTGTCCTTTATTGCGAATTACGTCCCGAACAATACTAGAACTGATATAAGAGGTTTTAGCAGCTGTTAATAAAAAAACAGTTTCTATTTTTGACAAACGTCTGTTGGTGTGTGCAATGGCTTTTTCAAATTCAAAATCGGCGGGATTGCGCAGGCCACGAAGGATAAAATCAGCTTTTAATTTTTTGCAAAGTTCAGTAGTTAAGCCTTCATAGGTAATTACAGAAACTTTAGGTTCGTTTTTAAAGGTTTCTTCAATGAAACGTTTTCGATCTTCGAGTGAAAACATGTATTTTTTTTCGGCATTAATACCAATGGCAATAACGATTTCATCAAATAATGGAATGCTTCTTTTGATGATGTCTTCATGACCTAAAGTAATGGGGTCAAATGATCCCGGAAATATGGCTTTTCTCATTTATTTTTCTGTTTTATCATTTCGACAGAGGAGAAATGACATTTAGTGAGTCTAACTCCTTTGTCGCAATAACAACTTTGTTTAACATGTAAAAATTAAGTTATTCAGGCAAAGCCAATTCTATAGCATTGGTAAACAAATCCTCTAATGAAATTCCTGCTGCTTTGGCTTGTTGCGGAATCAAACTTTCTGCTGTTAACCCCGGAATAGAATTCATTTCCAGCATGTGTGGTTCTCCGTTTACCAATATAAATTCGCTTCGGGAGAAACCTCTCATTCTAAGGATTTCGTAGGCGCGTTTGGCTATTTCGCTTATTTTTTGGGTCATCTCATCCGAGATTCTGGCTGGTGTAATTTCTTGTGATTTACCCAAATATTTGGCTTCATAATCAAAGAAATCATTGTCAGAAACAATTTCGGTAATTGGTAAAACAGTTATTTTTCCTTTATAATTGATTACACCAACAGAAACTTCGGTACCGTCAAGGAAACTTTCAATTATAATTTCGTTATCTTCTTTATAAGCAACTTCTATTGCTACGGGTAACTCAGCGATGGTTTTTACTTTGGAAATTCCAAAACTGGATCCTGCTTTATTAGGCTTTACAAAACACGGCAAACCAACTTTTGCAATAATTTCGTCCGTATTGATTGCGTCACCTTTATTCAAATAATAGGAAGTTGCGGATTTGATGCCATATGGTTTTAGAACAGATAATAAATCACGTTTATTAAATGTTAGTGCAGCTTGATAATAATCACAAGAGGTATGCTGAATTTGCAATAATTCAAAATAGGCTTGCATTAATCCATCTTCCCCTGGCGTTCCATGAATGGCATTGAAAACACAGTCGAAAGTGATTTTGTTGCCATTAACTGTTACTGAAAAATCATTTTTATCGATAGGGAATTCGGCATCGTTAGCATCAACATACACCCATTTTTCTTTGAAAATATGGACTCGAAATCCGTTGAATTTTTTTTTGTCCAGATATTGGTAAACGACGTTTCCGCTGATAAGTGAGATTTTGTACTCGCTGGAAAATCCGCCCATGATGATGGCAATGTTTTTCATTTTATACGTTTAATCGGTTAAACGTTTAATCGATTAACCGATTAAACGTATTCTAAACAAAATTATCATTTTTTTTGGAACGAAATAGCTTTATCTTTGCCACAAATAAAAATAATTTTATGAGTTTACGTAAGTATCTTACCAGCCGTGTTTTCTTTGTTCAAATTTTGATTGCGCTTGCCATTATTGTCGCTTTGGGTTATGCTTTTATGTATTGGTTGACTTTTACAACAGATCATGGTCATGAAATTGCAGTACCTAATTTGAGTAAATTGACAGAAGAACAAGTTGAGGAAAAGCTAGATGAGATGGATTTAGATTATGTGCTTTTGGATAGCGTTGATTACAGGGTTGATTTTCCGCAATACAGTGTGGTGGAACAAGATCCTGCGCCGGGTACGATGGTAAAAGTTGGTCGGAAAATCTATATAAAAATCAATACTTCGGGATTTTCGTCTGTGCGTATTCCGGATTTAGTAAATAAATCATACCGAGAAGCCGTACCTACACTCAAAGCTTTAGGTCTTGAAGAGGGAGAAATTACGTATGTTCCAAATCTGGGAAAAGACATGGTACTGGAAATGCGTTTTAAAGGTAGAAACCTTAAATCTGGGGATAGAGTATTAAAGTCATCCAAGATTGATCTGGTTTTAGGAGACGGAAAAATGAGTTACGAAGAAGAGCAAAGTGCTGCAGATACTCTGGCAACACCAATAGAAGAAACACCAGTTGATGAACAATAATAGTGATACAATAGATCAAGAAGAAGAGTTATTTGAACATTTCAGATTTGAAGTTCCCAAAGGCCAAGCATCCTTACGAATTGATAAATACCTGATGAGCCTTATTCAAAACGCAACTCGCAACAAAATACAAATAGCGGCAACCGAAGGGAATATTTTTGTAAACGACGCTACAGTAAAGTCTAATTACAAGGTGAAAGCGAATGATATAGTTCGTGTAATGCTGACGCATCCTCCTTATGAAAATCACATTATTCCGGAGAATATTCCCCTTGATATTGTGTACGAAGACGATGCTTTGTTATTAATCAACAAAGTGCCAGGAATGGTGGTGCATCCCGGTCATGGGAATTATACAGGAACATTAGTGCATGCGTTGGCGTATCATTTTGATAATTTGCCAATGAACAGCAGCGAACGTCCCGGATTAGTCCATCGAATTGATAAAGATACTTCTGGTTTGTTAGTTATTGCCAAAACCGAAGCAGCAATGACACATCTTGCCAAACAATTTGAAGCCAAAACTTCCGAGCGAGAGTATGTGGCTTTAGTTTGGGGAAATGTGGTAGCTGATAAGGGAACGATTGAAGGAAATTTAGCCAGACATTTGAAAGATCGCATGCAAATGGCGGTTTTTGCTGATCCAGAAATTGGTAAACCAGCTGTTACACATTACAAAGTATTAGAACGTTTTGGATATGTGACTTTGATTTCGTGCCGCTTAGAAACAGGACGAACACATCAAATTCGGGCTCACTTAAAACACATAGGACACCCTTTATTTAATGACGAGCGTTATGGCGGTCATTTGATTTTGAAAGGGACTACATTTACAAAATACAAACAATTTATAGATAACTGTTTCAAAACGTTACCACGACAAGCTTTGCATGCTAAAACATTAGGTTTTGTGCATCCTACAACCGGCGAAATGATGCGTTTTGATACCGAACTTCCACAGGATTTACAGGATTGTATCGAGAAATGGAGAGGATATTCAAAATCGCATGGTACGGACGAAGAGGAAGAATAAAAACATGAAAAAAGCTGCTTTTTGGCTTACTGGTTTGGTAACAAGTTTAAAATAGGACAAAGATAATACTGATTAAGCGGATTTAAACTGATTTTTAAGTTGTAAAGTTAAACACGAATTTCACTAATTTCCACGAATTAATTTATGGAAATTAGTGAAATTCGTGTTTAATATCTTCTCCAATATTTGTGACAGTAAGGTAGACTAGGGATTTTCTGTGGGTTGCTGTTTGTGTTATTCTATTAACGGCTATACCAAAAATTTTTATGTTCTCAATTTGTTGGTATAATTTAGTTAGATTTGTTACGTTTACCTTTAGGAGATTCTATTATCTTACTATTTCAATTTTGAAACAAAAAACACAGCCAGCTCTAATAAAAACGTAAAGGATGTCAATTTAATTTTAGCACTATGAAATTTAAAAGTATGAGCGCTGTAAAATTGACATTATTTATTGGTTTACTGCTACTTGTTTTAGGCAGTATTGCTTATGGTTCATCTAAAGCGGGTGGGTTTTCATCTCAAAAAAACGAAATTATTGTCAAAGACACACTGGTAGATTTAATTGATGATGACACGTATTTGGGAGACAAGATTGTCAATTTTGGAATGGGATTATTAGGAACACCTTATGTTGCAGCAGGCTGCAGCAAGAATGGTTTCGATTGTTCCGGATTTGTTTACTATGTCTATAATCATTTTAAAATTAAGGTTCCCCGCAGCTCGTCACAGTTTAAAAATTTTGGCAAAGAAATCCAGATTGCCAATGTGAAAAAAGGCGATATTCTGTTGTTTTTAAGTCCTACTAGAAATATTATTGGGCATATTGGTATCGTGTCAAATCCAAAAGGAATGGACAGTGATTTTATTCATTCTACCTCTGGTCGTGAAATGAAAGTGATTATTACAAGTTTAAAAAAGCCGGGATATACTCGTAGATTCGTAAAAGCAATACGTGTTTTGTAGATAAATTTTGTTGAAAATCTGTAGTTTTTTTGCTTAAAGCAAATAGTTTTTAATAAAATATATAGGTTACGATGATGATTTACTTTCTAAAATCTGCTTTTTCTTAAAACTAATTTCATCCAATCCTATCGTGTATTCCGCACGTTGATTGTCCTCGACATCCCAAATTTCCATTTTTATTTTTGGGATTTTCTTTTTCCAATCTATGGTTAGTAATCCAAAATGATTTTCCATAATTGGACCTTCAATCCTATTTTTATTGGGTGTTGCAAAATGCCAAGTGGAAGATAGTCCGCTGGATGTAAAGTCGTAAATAGGATACAATCCCGGTTCGGTAAGTTTAGAGATTTCGCCATAATGCACATCTCCCGATAAAAACAAAACGCCATTTGCTTTTGTTTTCTTGATGAGGTTTAAGAATCTTTTTTGCTCCAGCGGAAAATTAGCCCAGCCTTCATACCCGTTGTACTCAATACCAAACTGGGATCCAGAACCAATAAGGCGTAGGTCAGCTGGTTTTTGGAGTTCTGTTTCCAGCCATTTCCATTGTGAAGCGCCTAAATACGTAGAATCTGGGTTTTGCAAAGGCGCATAATCTAGTGAATAAAAATACCGCTTATCATCTTTAAATTCACCGTTATATTTCTTGTAATTATCTCTAAAAGTGCGGTTGTCTAGCAAGATAATCTGTACTTTTTTGCCTTTGGTTTCATACATATAAGAGGTGTATATTCCGTCGTGTTTTCGTCTTTCGGAAGCTGCTGGTTCTTCAAAAAACGTCAAGAACAGTTCTTTTGACGCCTCTTTTTTTGGATAATGTCTGCCTGCATCATTTTGTCCGTAATCATGATCGTCCCAAGTAGCTATGATGGGTACGTTTTTTTTCAAATTTTGGAAAGTAGGTTTAGCTGCTAATCGATCGTATTTGGCTTGCAGTATATTCATATTGTCCGTGTCGCCGTAAATATTGTCACCCAGAAATACAAATAAATCTGGTTTGTGTTTTACCACAACATCAAAAATAGGTAATGGGTTACTTTGGTTTGCACAGGATCCGAAAGCAATTTTTGAAATGTTCTTTTGCGAGAAACCCGTCCATGATACTAGGAGGAGAACTGTCAAATAGAGGGCTTTTTTAAGGATATTATTTTGAATCATAGTTGGATTTTAGTTTTTCAAATTTTTTTGGTACAAATGAAATATTATCTAAAAGAATTGTAAGTTTCTTTAAAATTAAATTCGGATTGTGATAGATTGTATCTGTAAAAAAAAAACGATTTTTCAAATGTAACAAAAAAGTGTTAGATCTAAATAATACTAAAAACCAACTTCTGAAAAAACATTTTCAAATACCTAAAACATTTGTTAATTATAAGTTAAACCAATAGATACTATGTAATTTTCAGACACTAAAATATATTTTTACTATTGATTAACCAATAAAAAACCTTTAAATGAAGAAATTTTTCATTTTAACTGCAATTGCAGCAACAATGCTAGTGCCTACAACCCAATTTGCACAATCCAAAAGAAAAAAAGATAAAAATACTAGTGTTGCACCGCCTCCTGAAAAAAAACCGGAAGCGACCATCAAGGAATATAGCAAGGTGATTACCAAAGATGCCGTTAGCGACGAAGGTTTATTTATGGTACACAAAGTTGATAAAAAATATTTCTTCGAAATCCCGAATAAATACTTGGATAAAGATATGCTTTTGGTAAGTCGTTTGGCTAAATTACCATCTAATTTAGGTGGCGGCTACATTAATGCCGGTTCTGAAACTAATGAACAATTGATTGTTTGGCAACGTTTTCAGGATAAAATTTTGATTAAATTAAAATCATTCAGTGCCATTGCCAATGACAGTTTACCCATCAGTATTTCGGTTAAATCGAATAATTATGAGCCTACTTTATTTGCATTTGATATTGTGGCTTTCAGCAAAGATTCAGCTAATACGGTTATCGATGTAACTAAATTTTATAGTACTGATGTCAAATCAATCAGCGGTTTATCAGGCGAAATAAGGGAAACGTACAAAGTAAAAGGTCTTGATGAATCTCGCAGTTTTATCAATACCATGAAAAGTTATCCAATGAATATTGAGGTAGTTCAGGATTTTACATACAACGCATCGAAGCCGCCTGTTCAGGCAGATGCAGAAACGATCAGTATCCAGATGAATCAGTCGATGATTTTATTACCTGAAAAACTAATGCAGCCCAGATTAGCTGATCCGCGAGTGGGTTGGTTTACCATGAGCCAAATTGATTATGGAAGTAATGAACTAAAATCCGACAGCAAAACCTACATTCGTCGTTGGAGATTGGAGCCTAAAGATCCTGTCGCTTACGCAAAAGGGGAACTGGTAGAACCTATCAAACCTATTGTTTATTATTTAGATCCTGCCACGCCTGAAAAATTGAGAAAGTACATTAAACAAGGAATTGAGGATTGGCAAAAGCCTTTTGAAACAGCTGGTTTTAAAAACGCAATTATTGCCAAAGATCCACCAACAAAAGAACAAGATCCTGATTTTAGCCCAGAAGATATTCGGTATTCCGTTATTCGTTATGTGGCAAGTACCACTCGTAATGCGGTTGGACCTAGTGTTTCTGATCCCAGAACAGGAGAAATTATCGAAAGTGATGTGATTTGGTACCACAACCATTTGCGTTCCTACAGAAATCGATATTTGTTAGAAACTGGAGCTGCGAATCCTTCGGCACGAACCCTAAATACCAGCGATGAGGAAATGGGTGAAATGATGCGTATGGTGATTGCTCATGAAGTGGGGCATGCACTTGGTTTTCCGCATAATATGGGAGCAAGTTGTGCTTATGATACTGAAAATTATAGAGACGGTGCTTTTACGCAAAAAAACGGAATAGCGGCGAGTTTAATGGATTATGCTCGTTTTAATTATATTGCGCAACCCGGAGACAAAGACATTCGTTTTATTCGCCAGATGGGTCCTTACGACCATTATGCTACTAATTGGGGGTATAGAGTCATTCCTGATGCTACCTCACCAGAAGTAGAAGTACCGATATTAGACAAATGGATTATGGAGAAAGCAGGAAATCCTGTTTATAAATATGGAAAACAAAGCAGTAGTTTTGACCCCACTTCGCAGACAGAGGACATTGGTAATAACGCTATGAAAGCAGGTTCGTATGGACTAAAAAATTTGCAATATGTAGCTTCTCATTTATCAGAATGGACGAGTGACGTAACTAATAAATACGAGGATTTAGAGGAGTTGTACGAAGAAATGTTGGCAGTTTGGAGTAGATATGTTGGGCATGTAGTCACAAATGTAGGGGGTGTTTATGAAACGACGAAAAAGCCAAACCAAGCAGGAAATATTTATGAAATTGTACCCAAAGTAAAACAACTAGAGGCAATGCAGTGGTTACAAGCTAACGCTTTTGCTTCTCCAACTTGGTTAGTGAATGTAAGTACATTAAAAAATATTGATTATGCGGGCTACACCGAACGTTTCCGAAATGTACAGGTTCGACATTTGAATTCGATATTGAGTTTTGAGCGCATAGGCCGCTTAATAGACGCAGAAATCATGGAAACCACGAATTATAAAGCGCTAGATTTATTGAGCGATATGCGCAAAGGAATTTGGAAAGAAGCTAATTTAACTTCAAATGTGACTATTTACAGAAGAAATTTGCAACGCGCATACATTGAAAGAATGGCTTATTTGATGAAAGAAGAAATAAAATCCGGTCGTTCTTCGGACTATTATAACGTAGGCCAATCTGATGTGAGAGGACTAGTTCGAGGGGAGTTGAATGCCTTAAGAACCACTTTGTCCGTTGCTAAAACAAGAGCTATAAATGCAGAAACAAAATACCATTATGAAGATGCTATCAAACGAATTGAGCTAATTTTAAACCCGAAATAATTAGAATGTAAATTCTATGACACACAAAAAATCCGCTTTTGTAGCGGATTTTTTGTGTTATAAAAATAAATTTTGATTGAAGTTAACTATTTATCTCAAAGGAAAATTAGCTTCGAAAGTTTTAAATCTGGAATCTAAATCTTGTAGCAATTGTTTTTTGACAGAAGCTTCTTTTATAAAACTATAATTAATGCTGTTGTACACATATTGCTTGATATCAGAATACGTAACATCTTTGTATCTTTTGGCTAACAAGACATATTGCTCGGTCATGTTTGTACGCAAAATCCCAGCATCATCCGTGCTAATAACAATTGGAACACTAAATTCTTTATATAAAGTCAATGGATGACGGTTTTCTTTCACTTTCAAAATGAATTCATTGCTGACTAAATTGATTTCGATAGGAATGGATTTCTTAGCCATATACTGCAATAAATTGTATGAATCTTGCTCGTAGGCCATATCAACTCCGTGCCCGATTCGGTTGGCTCCCGCTGTATAAACGGCTGCGTTAATGTGCCAAGTCAACTCTTCCGGTTGCACTAAACCAAGAGTCAGTTCGCCGGCATGCATTGCGTATTTTACATTTGGATACAAGGAATGGCAATATTTGAACATAACCATATGCAACCAATAATCTTTTATAGAAGTTTCGCCATCTTCCGGAGAAACAATGTTAACTCCCGCCATCAAGGGGCTTTCATCTGCTGATAGAAATGCAATAACCAGATTTTTGAATAAATCCACAGGTTCCATAAATCGCAATACAAAGTTTTGATACCGCATTGTAAATTGCTTGTCGTCAATGTTGAGGTCTTTGTGAAGCTTTGCTACAAAATTAGTATTGAAATCTTTTGCATAAGATTCAGCGCCTTTTTTTAATAAAGAAGTATGAACAGAATCTAATGATTTCAGAATTGCTTTTTCGTCTTTTTCCAAAGCTAATTTTCGTAATCTAGCATTGAATTGTTGCAAATTATCGGTATTCATATCGGTTGGAATCGTAGATAATTGTGTTTCAATATAACTGACATTCTCCGAAATGGCTCTGTTTTTAAGTTCCAATAATCCTTGTCCGAAATTCCCTTTGATGGCCGGTTCAAACTTCATAAACGATTCGAAAAACAATTTATCCGAAGGGTAATCTACATAATTATAGTCTTTTACAGACCACTTTTGCATAATTTTTTGTTTGTATGCGTCTAATGTTCCGTTATTTTCTAATGTTGAAAATAGTTGCCAGTTTCCCGTTGCTGGTTTTTCTTTTAACACGTCCATTGTTTCAATATTGAGATAAAAATCGTCTGCAATAGCGCGTTGCAAAATAGGTTCAGCGTAAATAGAACCCGAAAAATGATGATGTAAATCACCACCTTTTGGCATTTGGGAAAAGAACGCCGTTAATTTTGCTTCATTGTTTCTGATTTTTTCAAAATAGTCGTTCGTTCCTTGCGAATAACTTGAGTTTATAAGAAGAGCGAAGAATAATGTATATAATAATTTCATATTTTTAATGGTATTGATTTTATTTTGCTTGTCATTTTTTCAAAACGATTTTTGATTTTAAGTTGTTAATCTAAGCGATATTTTTGTGCTTGAATCTATTGATGTAGCATTTAAATGCTTGTTTTTTGAAAAAAAGATATAATTTTTGCCAAATTTAAGCAATTTCACTTTCGGTTTGGTGAAACAATTAAAAAGTTTTAGTTTTGCAACTCTTATGAAAAACGTTACCATTCTAATCTCTCAAGGTACTCCGCCTTGATTTACAGTCTTTAAATCGAGGGATTTTCCCAAAAAAAAGTTTATTGAATTTTTTCGATGCAGTTTCTTAATATGAAATTGTAGCGAAACTTTCTTATATTAATTATCACATGAAAAAAGTATTTAATTTATTTGATTTCTCACAACAAGTCAACTACCGAACAGAAATTTTAGCAGGCTTAACCGTGGCTATGACTATGATTCCAGAATCATTATCTTTTGCAATAGTAGCAGGTTTTCCGCCATTAATGGGCTTATATGCCTCATTTATTGCGGGATTGATTACGGCCGTTTTTGGTGGTAGACCGGGAATGATTTCTGGAGGAGCCGGAGCAACGGTAATTGTGTTGATTGCTTTGATGAATTCAAATGGATTAGAATATGTGCTTGCAGCAGTTGCTTTGGCAGGAATTTTACAAATTTTAGTAGGCCTTTTTAAACTTGGAAAATTTATCCGACTGGTACCACAGCCCGTGATGTTTGGTTTCGTTAATGGATTAGCCGTTATTATTTTTATGTCGCAATTGGAGCAATTCAAAGTTTTTGTAAATGGTAAAAGCGAATGGCTTTCTGGAACATCTTTCTTTATTATGGCAGGGTTGGTTGCCTTGACAATAGCAATTGTGGTGTTGCTGCCTAAAATTACAAAAGCAGTTCCATCTTCATTAGTTGCCATTATTGTGGTATTTGGACTGGTTTTTTTCTTTGGAATCGAGACTAAAACAGTGCGAGATATCGCTTCCGTAAGTGGCGGTTTTCCACCTTTTCATATTCCTAATATTCCTCTTAACCTGCAAACGCTACAAATAATATTTCCTTATGCCTTAATCATGGCTTCTGTAGGACTCACAGAAGGACTATTGACCTTAAATTTAGTTGATGAGATAACCGAAACAAAAGGCAAAGGAAATAAAGAGTGTATCGCCCAAGGAAGTGCTAATATTTTGAATGGTTTTTTCTTCGGGATGGGCGGCTGTCCTATGATTGCGCAAACATTAGTCAATCTTTCAGCAGGTTCCAGAGCGCGATTATCTGGTATCATAGCTGCACTAACCATACTTGTTATTATTTTATTTGGTGCTCCAATAATTGAACAGTTGCCTATGGCAGCTCTGGTTGGTGTCATGATTATGGTAGCAATTGGAACATTTGAATGGGCGAGTTTCAGAATCATCAATAAAATGCCAAAACACGATATTTTCGTAGGGATTTTAGTGGCGCTAATTACAATCGTCTTACATAATTTAGCTTTAGCAGTATTAATTGGAGTCATCATTTCGGCTTTAGTTTTTTCTTGGGAAAGCGCTAAGAGAATTCGAGCTAAAAAATATGAAGATGACAAAGGGGTCAAACATTATGAAATATATGGTCCGTTATTTTTTGCTTCAACAACCGCTTTTTTAGAAAAATTTGATGTTTCGAATGATCCTAATGAGGTTATTATTGATTTTAAAGAAAGTAAAATAGCAGATATGAGTGCTATTGATGCCGTAAATAAAATTACAGAACGCTATGCGAAAGTCAGTAAAACGGTTCATTTGCGACATTTAAGCGAAGATTGTAAATTGTTACTGAAAAATGCAGATAGCGTAATTGACGTGAATATTCTAGAAGATCCTACGTATAAAGTAGTGATTGACTAATTATTTAATTTTAGGGAATAAAGAAAATTGCCACGAATTATACCAATCTTCGAAAATTAATTCGTAATGATTGGTGTAATTCGTGGCAAATTAATTTATGGTTGTAATTTTCGGATTCACATTCGAAAAATAACGACCTATATTTTCATTGCTTCTGCTGCTAATCGACCTGTTTTGAGAGCAGCATTAATAGAACCATTGAGTAAGTTGTCGCCACAAATGAATAGCGTATCTGATATTTTTATTTCCGAAACCGCAATCTTATTTTGCACACTTTCCTGATTTGGCAAAGCATATTCAATGCGATATGCCTTCAGCATTTTCCAGAATTTTACTTTTTCACCGTACCAAAGTTTTAATTCTTGTTTCATGTTTTCGGCCAAAGTTGCGTCATCAATAGTTGGGATTCCATTGTAGGAAATTGAAATTAGTACTTTTCCCTCTGGCGCATAGGCTTTAGAAACATTGGAGACCACAGTCATATTATTCACCCATTTTTTATTGGTAGCCGCATTTAAAACTACAACTGCTTTGTTTGTAGGTGCTTCATTGGCTTCAAAATAGATATTGGTTACCTGACGCGAGGTCATTTTTTGTTTAGGAAAGAATTTCTGAGTCAATGCATTCGCGGTCGTTGCCAAAAGGATTTGGTTAGCCTCAAAAACGGTTCCATCTTGTGTTGTTACTGTGTTTTTAGCAATATCAGTGACTTTAGTATTGCATTGAATACTGCCTTTAGGAAGCATAGCTACTAATTGTTTTGGAATTTCCTCCATTCCTAATGCAGGAACTGCTACATCACCATCTGAAAACATTTTCATTACAAAATCGAACATTCTGCTGGAAGTTTGCAGTTCGTTTTCCAAAAAAATTCCGGAAAGGAAAGGCGCATAAAAACGTTGAATCATTTTTGGACTAAAACCATAATCAGTAAGCTGCTGGCGAGTCGTTTTTTCAGGTTGTTCGAAAATTTGGTCAATCGTTATTTTTTGCAGTTTGTTTTTTAACCAAAGGGTATTTATTTTATCTTTTAAAGTCCCTACGGGAGCAAATAGTGTAGCAAAAGCAGCAGAAGGTCTTCGGAATGGATCTGCTATTTCAAACTGGCCTCCGTCATAAAGTACGGTTGCTCCGGGTAACATTTTTTTTAGTTTTAAATCTTTGTAATTGAGTAATGCTTTAGTTTCTGGATAAGCCGTCAAAAGCACTTGGAACCCTCTATCTAAAAGAAATCCTTCATGGGAATCAGTTTTTATTCTTCCGCCCGCGCGATCACTGGCTTCCAGAAGGAGAACTTTTCGTCCTTGGCGGTGCAAATGAACAGCTGCAGCTAATCCGGCCAGACCTGCGCCAACAATAATCACATCTTGTTTCATAATTTTTGATAAAGTTTAGTACAAAAATAAGCCAAATGAGGTTCTAGAATGGCTTATGAGAGTGACAATTTAGAGTTATGTAGTTTTATTATATGTGGAGTTGCATCAGTAAATCAGTTTGCTTGTCCTTTCCTAAGGTAAAAACGTGTTTGTCAAAAACAACAAATTCATTTTTTGTGTAAAACCGAAGCACACGATGGTTTTCTTCCCAAACGCCAAGCCAAATAACGGCAACACCTGTACTTTGCGCAATTACTTTAGCTTTATCAAGTAACAGCTGTCCAATGTTTTTTCCATGAAAGGATTGTACAACATAAATTCGGTGTATTTCTAAAGCATTTTCGTTGATAGTTTCGGTTTGAGCATCACCAAAATTTATTTTCAAGTATCCAACCGCTTCTGAATTTGAATAGGCTACATAAAACTGAGAATCAGCCCTATTTAATTCTGTTGTTATTTGTTCCGTATTGAAACTTTCATTGATATAATTGGTAATGTTTTCAGGTGTATTTACAGCGGCAAATGTTTCTTTAAAAGTTTGGATACTGATCTTTTGGATTGTTTCCAGATCTGATGCTGATGCTTTTTTTATTTCAATTGGGTTCATCTTTATTTGTTGTGGTTTTATAATTCAAAAATAATTAAATTGGAGAACAATTTTCAGTATCTATTCTATTATTATATAAATCAATTTAAAGAACCATGATTTCTTGTTTTCAATTAGTACTTTTGAAGAATTAATAAAAAGCGCTCGAAAGAGTATTGTGTATGAAAATTGTAATATCCCCAGCTAAATCTTTAAATTTTGATAAACAGCTGCCCATTGATCTATTCACAGAATCTTCCTTTTTAAAGGAATCGCGGCAAGTTCACAAAGTTTTAAAGGAAAAAAAGCCGGCTGATTTATCAGATTTAATGAGTATTTCAGATAAATTGGCTGACTTGAATTGGAAACGAAATCAAGATTGGAAAACCCCTTTTTCGACTCTAAATGCACGTCCGGCAGTTTTTACTTTTGATGGTGATGTTTACATTGGATTAGACGCTTATTCGATTCCAGAAAAAAAAATGGAAGATTTGCAAGATCGATTGAGGATTCTGTCTGGTTTGTATGGATTATTAAAACCGTTAGACTTGATTCAGGCATACCGACTAGAGATGGGAACCAAATTACCCATTGGCGAAAGCAAAAATCTATATGAATTTTGGAAACCAATCGTTACAAAAGCGTTGAACAAAGAGCTTAAAGAAGGCGAATTGTTTGTTAATTTAGCTAGTACTGAATATTTTTCGGCGATTGATATCAAGGCGTTGAAGGTTCCAGTAATTACGCCAGAATTCAAAGATTACAAAAATGGAAAATTAAAAATCATTAGTTTCTTTGCCAAGAAAGCCCGCGGAATGATGGTGCGCTATATTATTGATACCGATGCTCAAACGATTGATGATTTAAAAGGATTCAATTACGATGGCTATCAATTTGATACTAATTTATCTGAAGGAAATCATTTGGTCTATACTAGATAGCGCAACGACATTATTAATTGCCTCTTTATTAATGCATGGCATCAGCAGGGTTGATTTTGTTTTTTCCTTTTTTGATAAAAAAGATGATTGGAATACAACACAAAAACATAATTCCCAGATACATAAAAATATCCATGTACGATAAGACGGTACTTTGTTTCAAAACCGAATAATCAAGAACCTGATAGGCTTTTTTTAGCGATTCATTAGCACTAAATCCTTTTGACATAAATCCATTTTGCAACATGATAACGCGTTGCTGCACTTCGAACTTAGTTGCGTCTAAATGAGCAACTAAATTTACTCGGTGTTCTTGACTAAACCGGGTGATAAAGGTTGTGATAATGGCAATACCAAACGAACCTCCCAATTGTCGCATCATTCCTGTAAAAGCTGCTCCCTCGCCAATATCTTTTCCTTTTAAGGTAGATAGTGACAAAGTTGTTATAGGTACAAAGAGAAGTCCCAAACCTATTCCTCTTAAAATCAATCCCCAGTAAAGATGTTCAACGCCAGTATTTGGCGTCATACTGTTGTGCATCATTAGTGTAAAGAAAAAGAAAATTAAAAAACCAAGACCAACCATATAACTTTGTGGAACACCTCTTTGAATTAGTTTACCAATGATAGGCATCATAATAGCAGTGGTTATTGAACCCGGAATCAGCAATAATCCAGCATCTGTTGCGGTCCAGCCTAGAATAGTTTGGGTATAAATAGGAATTATTAATGTGGAACCATAAAGACCAAAGCCTAAAATGAAACACATTATGACCCCAATACGTAGATTTCCATCTTTTAAAACCCTCAAATTGACAATGGGATGTTTATAAGTCATTTCTCTCCAAATAAATGATATCAAGCCAAATACTGAAATTGTACTCAAGAATATAATTATTTTACTGTTGAACCAATCATCCTGCTGCCCGTGTTCTAGAACATATTGCAGCGAACCAATAAATACAGTCAAAATAAAAATACCCAACCAATCGACTTGATTGGCCTTGAGTTTTTCGCCATATTTAGGACTTTTAACAAAAGTAATAGCTAAAATGGTTGCTACGATACCAATGGGAATATTGATATAAAAAATATAAGGCCAAGAGAAATTATCTACAATATAACCACCCAAAGGGGGACCTAAAGTAGGACCAACAATTACTCCCATTCCATAAATAGCCTGAGCCATACCTCGTTTTGCAATAGGGTAACTTTCTGTTATGATAGTTTGTGCTGTTACTAATAATGCACCACCACCTAAGCCCTGAATAAATCTAAAAGCAATAAGTTCCCAGATATTATTAGCGTTGCCGCACAAAAAAGAAGCTACAGTAAAAATAATAATTGAAGTCACAAAATAATTACGTCTTCCAAATTGTTGTGAAAGCCAACTGGTCATCGGGATTACAATCACGTTTGCAATTGCGTAAGCGGTAATTACCCAAGCAACATCATTTAAGGTGGCGCCCAGACTTCCTCTCATGTTAGTCAGTGCTACATTGACAATCGTGGTATCTACAATTTCGAGTAAAGCACAAAGTACTGCTGTAATCGTAATAAGAACTCGTCTGTAGCCATATTCTACTAAATCGTCTTCTCCTGCTTGTGCCATTTATACTTTGGTGTAAACTATCGTTTTCTTAAAATAGATGCCTTTTTTCAACTATTCTGAATTTAAAAAATTGCTTTAATCTAAATGTACATCGACATCTACATTCATTCCAGGACGTAGTAATTTTATTTTTTCAGGATCATTTGTTGGACTCAAACTTATCTTAACTGGTAATCTTTGAATCGTTTTTACAAAGTTTCCTGTAGCGTTATCAGGTGGTAACAATGAAAATCGGGATCCTGTTGCTGGACTAAATGAAGTAATTGCTCCCTGAAAATCATAGCCAGGATACGCATCTACTTTTACAGTAACTTTTTGTCCAACAACCATTTTATTGAGCTGTGTTTCTTTGAAATTAGCAACTACCCAAGCTTCATTGTTGTTAATAATATAAAATAACGATTGTCCAGGCTGAACCAATTGTCCAGGCTGAATATCAATTTTTGAAACCTGTCCGTCGATAGCGGCAGTAACAGCGGTGTAGGTTAAATTTAATTTTGCGGCTTCCAGCATTGCCTTAGCTCTTTGAATATTGGCTGCCGCTACTTCTGTTTGCTTACTTGAAACTTTGGATTTAGCCACAATAACTGATTTTTGAAAAGCCGTTGCCCGTTCTTGCTGTTGTAAAACACGAACTTGACTTTCAGCTTCTAATTTTGCTGCTAAAGCTTGTTCGTATTGTTGTTTTGTGATCGAGTGACTTTTGTATAAATTCTCGTAGCGGTTGTAGTCACTAGTAATGCGTCCCAATCTTATTTTTGCCGATTCAATATTTCCACTTGCTGTTTGCACATTAGCATCTGATACAGAAATGCTGGCCAATGCACTGCCAATATCGGCTTTTGTCACTTCAAAATTACCTTCAGCACCAATCATGGCTGCAGTAGCTTCTTCAATTTTTAATTGATAATCTCTTTTATCAATCGTAAAAAGCGTATCTCCTTTTTTTACAAAATCATTGTCCTTGATATACACTTTATCCACATAACCAGAAACTCTTGGAATAATTGGGTTCATGTTTTTCTCAATTTGTGCATCATCCGTTTCCTCATGAGATTGCGAATGTAAGTATTTGAAAGTCCCGTAAGTCCCACCTAAAACTACCAAAGCCACAAGGATTATGATAAATTTTGTATTTGTTTTTTTGTTTTCCATGGTAGGTATATTATAATTTTGAAATAGTAAAGGTTTGCGATAATTGTCCGGTAACGGAGAGTAACTCGTAGTATTTTTGAATGGTATTGGCTTTTGCCAAAGCTTTATTGATCGTAGAACTCAATTGCTCTACATCGGCTTCCAGTAAATCATTGGTGTCCGAAAGTCCGTTATCATATTTGTCTTTTATAATTCTATAATTTTCGGTGGCTTGCTGTTGTGCTTCCTCGTAAACTGTATTTTGTTTTAAAGCCAAATCATAATCTTCAATCGCTTTTTGAACCTGAATCTTGATGTAATCAGTCAAAATAGCTTCTGAGCTTTGAACTTCTAAAAACCGATTTTCTGCGAGCTTGACTAATGTTCCATTTTTTAGAATAGCACTCAAATCATACGATAGTCCGATGCCGATATTCATTGCGTTTTGTACGGTAATTACATTGCTCAAGTCTAGCGCAGTATATCCGCCAACAAGTGCAATTACTGGATAATAAGATCCTTTTGCTATTCTGATATTTGCCTCACTTGCTTTTCCCTGAAACCGAATGGCTTCTAAGTCTTTTCGATTTTCTAAAGCCGGTACTTCATTTTTAGGGACATTCGTCATTTGGAAATCAGCAAAATCTTCTTCCCGAATTTCGAGTTTGGTGTCTGGATTTAATTTTAAAAGTGTAACTAGATAAAAGTTGATGACCTTCAAGTTTGTATTGGTCTCATCTAATGACAATTGAATTTTTGAAGCTTGTAATTTAGATTTCAGCAAGTCATTTCGGGGAATGATTCCATTTTTTTCGAGGGCTACAAAATCTTTTACGCGTTGTTTAGCACTTTTTTGATTCTCTAATAGTAGCTCGATTGTTTTTTGAGCTTTGTACAAACTAGCATAATAATCAATCACCCGCAAAGCGATTTCTTCCTTAGTTTGTGCAGCAGTAGCCATCTCTGCCTCATATAAATTTTGATAAGCGCTAATGCTGTTTTTAATTTTAAAACCAGAGAAAACAGGAACAGTAGCATTCAATTGTCCCACCATCAATTGATTGACAATAGGAAGTTGCTCGGTATTATTGTTTTGGTTTAGTTTAAAATTTACTGAGGCATTTGCCAATCTTTGGTACTGACCGGATAGTTTTAAATCAGGATATTGATTGTTTTTTGTAGTTTGCAATTCGTATTTTTTGGTTTTTACTTTCGTATTGGCCAGTGTTACTTCATTGCTTTTGGTCCACGCCAAATTAATGGCTTCGTTCAATGTTAAACTTGTTTTTTCTTGTGCTTCTACTGATGAAATTCCAATAAAGAAAATCCCAAAGAGCATGAATTGACTAACTTTCATACGTAGATAATTTTTGTTTTTTAGAGGAGTAGAGCGTTGGCATAGGTTATAATTATTGTTTGCATTGCATTTCTGTTGTGCTCATTTCATATATCAGAAGTGCTTTTATTGTCTGTTGAATGTGCTTTGTCAAATTAGTTTTGATGTAATTATTGTACAAATCTTCTGTTTTTAAGTTTAATAAATTTTCGAAGAAAGGTTTGTTCATGTGAAAATGAAAAAATGTACCTAAGATTGTTGGCGTGATTAGCGGAATAATGACGTCTTTTCTGAAAATACCTTTTCTCTGACCTTCTTCAATAATGGTTTCAAGAGATTTTAGATTTCCTTTTCTTAGTTCGGAAAAAGCTTGAAGGTTTTGTTCTCTTTTTTTAGACGTGAATTCAAAATGTAAAATGCGGTATATTCCTCTGTTGTTGTTGATTCTATTAATGTACAATTCAATCAGTTTATTGATTTTTTCGAGGGGTTCCAGGTCTTCCTGCAACAAGTTTTCCAATTGATTTTTAAGGTCTGAAGTTCGATACACAATTAGCGATTCTAACAATCGTTCTTTGGATCCAAAATAATAGGAAACCATAGCAACATTAATCTTTGCTAATTTTGCAATATTTCTAATGGAAGTGCCGTCAAATCCTTTTTCTGCAAAAAGAGTTTCTGCGACTTTTAGGATTAGAATTTGTTTGTCGTTAAAAGTATCTTTCAATTGAATTTATATTTTACAAAAACAAATCTAAACAAGCGTTTAATTTAAACAACTGTTTGGTTTTTGTTTAACAAAATTTTAACTTTAAAAATAAACGAGAATTGTTTTTTTTTAAATGCTTGTTCGTCTGGATACTGCAAGGATATTTTTAGCGATGAAATTTTTGTAGTGTACAAATTAATCCTTTCGCAATATTTAAAATTGATACTTTTAGACTATTTGTTTAGTAGATGCAGTTACCGCAACCTCTAATTTTTGCAAAATTTTTTTAAAAGTAGTATTTTGGTAACATTGATTTTTTTATCTCAAATTGTGAATATCTATTTTGCAAATCATGCTGTTTTTTTACTTTAAAATCTATCTTTGACATCCTTAAAAAAAAAAAAAGAAATGAGCACAACTTGGTACGAATGCAAAGTAAAATATAGAAAAACGGATGAAACTGGCGCACAAAAAATTACAACAGAACCCTACTTAGTAGATGCGTTATCTTACACCGAAGCTGAAAGTAGAATCAATGAAGAAATGTCGGCTTATATCAGTGAAGAATTTAAAATCACTACTATAAAAGTGGCTAATTATGCAGAGATTCATCCTTTTGAAAATGCAGATCGCTGGTTTAGAGCTAAAGTTTCATTACTGGCGTACGATGAAGAAAGTGGTAAAGAACGCAAGACTAATATGTACTTATTAGTACAAGCTAATGATGTAAAAGAAGCTTACGATAATACGATTAGTGTGATGAAAGGCACAATGGGAGATTACACCATTCCGGCAGTATCTGAATCTCCTATTATGGATGTATTTCCATATTTTAGCGGCGAAGAAGGAGAATTGGAACAGTTAGAAAGGTTCAATGCACTCAAAAGTTCTAAACCAGAAGCTACTGCTGAAATTGTAGATCACATGGAATTTGAACCAGAAACTGCAAATTAGATCTTTGATTATCTACTACAATATAATTTATATTTTTACACAGAAGAGGGCTTTAAGTCCTCTTCTTTATTTATCAGGAAGTACTTGTGATCGTGAAAATTTGGAAAGCAATCACAAAAAGAAGTAATAAAAATTTTAGTGCGTAACCATGTTTATTCTGCAAAGAACTTAGACATTTGCATTTTTCAAATTTTAAAAAGCATATTAAATTTTATAATTTGTCTTTTTGAGACAATACAATTAGTTGTAAATGTTGTTTTTAATGGTAGGTATTTGCAATTAGCACTTTTATTTAAGATGCAAAATCAACTTTAGTTAATACCTAAGGAAAGTTTCTCCTGATTTTAATCCCGTTGCTAATTCTTCAAGATTGGTGTTTTCAAGCATGAAAGCCAATTCATTTCTAATCGCCTTGAATTTATCGTGAACAGGACATGGATGATTTTCGGAGCAGTGACTTAATCCAAGACCGCAACCAGTAAAAACGCGATCTCCGTCAAGTGCCGTTACAATTTGGGATAGTTTTATTTGGCTCATCGTTTCTCTTGGGATTTCAAAACCGCCACCAACTCCTTTGATCGAATTGATGATATTAGCTCTGGATAATATTTGTAAAATTTTAGCTGTAAAAGCCTCAGGAGAATCTATTTTTTTAGCAATAGCTCGTAATCCAACTCTATTGTTTTGAAAGGATTCTGAAGCTATAAAAATGGTAGCTCGAATTCCGTATTCACAGGTTTTAGAAAACATAATCGTTTTTTTATAAATTTATAGCAATGAGTGCTCTTTTTTATTGTTTGGGTTGGTAATTTTTATATCCAAAAAGGATCATCATTCTTTTCTACAAAAGACTTTTCGAGATGAATTTCTTTAATTTTAGATAATTGCTCTTGTTTCGCTATTTTTTGGATTTCAACAAACAAAATGCGCTCTTCATACCTTATATGTGCTTCTAATTCTTCTTCAATTAATCCTAAAGCCACCTCCAGATTCGCAGTTTGCTTGAATAAGCGTTTCAACCTACGATGTTCTGATAGCGCTTTTTTTGTAAGGTCATTTTCAGCTCCTAGAATGGGAAAAACGTATTTTTATTCTAATTCGAAATGTGGTTTCAAATGCGTTTTAAAAAACCAATCTGTATATTTTTTGATACGATCAGGTTCAATTTGTTTAGAAAAACCCGTTCGTATTTTCCAGCTCAATTGCAAACCATGATGATGATCGTGGCTTAAAGGTTGTAATTCTGGAGCTCTTTTTAATGGCTTGTTTGACATCATAATGTTTAAATTTAAAACCCGTTGTACTAAATGTAAGTGCCTAAATTGAAAATCAGTTCACCAATAATTGTAACGGGAAGAATATGTTAAGCTATTTAAGGCAACTTGTATGGATTATTTTTTAATTTGAAAATCACCCTAAATTTTATGATCAAGGCAATCATCACCATTGGAAACAACAAATTCAATTTTGCAAAAACCACTTTATCTTTCAAGAACCGAGAGTCAAAATTGAGTAATAAAAAACCGCTACCAAAGCTTTTTGCATTGAAAAAATGAAGGACAAGCAGTAAAAAATAATTCATGTCAATTTTGATTTATGCCTGTAAATACTGATTGTAAGAAGCAAAAGCCCTGCAGGCAAGCCAATACTAACAATAAAAAGATTTTGCTGATACATAGGAAATTCACCAATTTTAAAAAACAAATAAATCCCTTGAGTGAATAATAATATTTCGGTTAGAACAAACCCCAATAAAAATATTTTTATTCCCCAATTGACCAAACTACTTTTTGCGTTTAAGAATTTATTTTGCAAGTTGCATCCAAATAAAAAACTACTAATCATCCCCAACAAAGTTAAATGAATATAACCAATAACAAAATTCCTAATTTGATGGGAAACCTGAGCCAGTTCAGGCACTAAAGTTACTAATTGAATTCCAATTTTTAAGGTTAAAGAAAACAAAGCAAAACCGTACACAATTTTTTCAAGGGTTTGTAATGAATTGAAAAAAGTATGAAAATGAGGTTTTATAATTTTAATAAATAGTACAAAAGCTATCAATTGCAGAACTAACCCCACACCATTAATCCAATATAAAATGGGATTGCTAAGGTACCAACTAACAGCTAACG
Organism: Flavobacterium sp. W20_MBD1_R3; assembly: GCF_052119725.1. Classification (NCBI taxonomy): domain Bacteria; kingdom Pseudomonadati; phylum Bacteroidota; class Flavobacteriia; order Flavobacteriales; family Flavobacteriaceae; genus Flavobacterium; species Flavobacterium sp. W20_MBD1_R3. The sequence continues at coordinate 41,182 of NZ_JBGQOR010000003.1, read as the reverse complement.
CAAAAGTCAAGATCGTAGCAATAACTAATAAAATATAAAATACATGGAATTTTTTTTCGTCAATTTTAATTTTCCATTGATGAAAAAACAAAGCAAGTACAGCAAACATAAACCAGCCGTTAAATTGAAAATGTAAAAAAAATTGTATTGCTATTTGATAAAAAGCACTTGCTTTTCCTAATAAACCTACCGCAGGACCCAAAAACCAAACCCCAAAGGTGGATACAATCATAAAAACTAAGGCGGTGCGTAAAAGTTGTTTTTTGGGCTGAGAATCTGGCTGCGAATCGTTCCAAATCAACCAACAAAAATAGTAACTGCAAAAAATATGTAACGTAGAGAAGGCAATTGAAAGTAAAGCGTATCCTTCAAAAGGAAACCGAACCATCATACCGATAACGGCGACCTGAGTGACCCAAAACAATTTGTTATAAACGGGTTTTTGTTGCGCTTCCAGCGGTACAAAAGAATGGACAATCAAACTGAAAAGCATTAGATATACCCATCCCAACATGGCAACACGGGAATGGCCGTGCAATAAAAACTGAAAATTAACACTTTCTATTGGCGCAACATACATCAAACGCAACAGCAGCCCCATGAGTGCCGCAGCAAAAAAATTCATAAAACAAATTCATAGCTAATTTTTCTTCATAATTAACCTCTAAAATGTATTTTTATGCTAGGGGTAGAAAGATTTTCTTTTTCCATTTCCTTCACAGAATACCCTAATTTTTCTAAGGTAGCTACATCATTTATAAAATGCTGAATGTAGTAATTTCCTTGATAGTTTTGCTGTTCTAAATACTGAATCATAGCTTTCATTTGGTTTTTATCAATCAAATCCGAATGTACTGTGGTGCGAACTTCAAATGGTAACTGACTTTCAATCAATAGCCGTAACGATTTTTCAAAAGGTAGAAAAAGAGAAGACTGTGTAATTTTTTCAAAATCAACGGGCATTGCTTTAAAATCCAATGCTAAATAATCAATCAATTGATTTTTAAGTAATTGATGCAACACTTCGGGGCGTGAACCACCTCCAAAAGTGAAAGATATTCATCAATAAAAATGATTTTCTACTAGTCGTCAAGAAGTAATAAACATAAACTACACTACAATGAAAAAATATATTTTATGTATCTCAATGATAGAATTTGCTTTACAAGGATACGGACAAAGTGCTGAAAAAGGAAAAGGAATTTATACTAAAACATGTATTGCTTGTCATCAAGCAGCAGGACAAGGAATTCCAGGTGCTTTTTCTCCTTTAGCAAAATCAGATTATTTAAATAAAGATGTGAATCGCGCCATAAAAGGAGTCGCAAACGGACTAAACGGCCCCATTACAGTAAATGGTAAAACTTACACTAGCGCAATGCCAGCACAGGCATTGAGCGACCAACAAATTGCAGATGCAATGACGTATGTATACGCCAGTTGGGGAAATAATAAAACTAAGGTTACACCAGCAATGGTAAAAGCCCAAAGAAAATAATTGGTACAACGCAATAGATAAAAGCCATGTTAATTATAAAAATATTTTAGCCACTATTTTTATTTCTTATTACAGCATCGCTATGGTCTCAAGTTGTTAAAATGGCTACTATAAACAGGGGAGCTTTTGTTCCCCTCTATGGAGCTACAGCAAGAAACCAGTGCAAGTTGACGCCTTTAGTATGGATATTTATCCAGTAACGAATGCCCAATTTTTGGAATTTTTAAAAAAATATCCAGAAAAATTTAATGCGCCAAATACTGTCTTGGATGTTTCCAATACTAAAATGGAAAACTATTTAGGAACAGAACTTGATATTACGACTAGTTACACCATCCAGAAAGATATTGTTGCCTCAGCAGGCTACTCTCAAATGTTTGGTTCTGCAACTTTAGAAAGGGTGAAAAATACTGCAAATGCCGCCACTACTAATAATTGGTTTTGGGCAATGATATCTTTTAGCCCTAGATTATTTAAGGTGAAATAAATAAGAGGACTATCCGTCACTAATACCATTTCGTTTTATTTTGTCATTTCGACGAAGGAGAAATCATTTCAGTTGCTCTCGTTATGTGATTTCTCCCGTTGGTCGAAATGACAAAAGCGCTAAATTTCATTCGTAATGTGTAGTTTAGTATAAGTAATGGAGAACCAAAAATGAAATTATAAAATTTGAAACGGATTAAAATCGGTTTTACCCTAAATTAGAATGGAAAGTATTTTGCCAATCAAGCTTATTTTTTATTGGTTCTGTTACAAAATAATTAGCCACTGATTCGCAGATTTTAAAAACGAAAATGAAATTATGACTATCCGTCACTAATACCATTGCGTTTTATTTTGTCATTTCGACGAAGGAGAAATCACATCAGTTGCTCTCGTTATGTGATTTCTTTCGTTGGTCGAGATGATAAAAGCGCTAAATTTCATTCGTAATGTGTAGTTTGATATAAGTAATGGAGAACCATATACTTTATTATCATTAGAGTATACATTTTGAAACTGTTTTTAGGTAATCGTAATACAAAAAGCAGACTTTTGTAAACCGTATTTTTGCTCTTTAAGGTGTTGATTTTTTTTATTGTCGAAATTCTATCATCAAGATACTAAACTCAACAAATAGGATACTTTTTTATTTTTTGGCATAATGCAATCTTTTTGAGGATTGTTTGGCTTACGTTTTGGCACTCATTTTACAATTTAATAGGATGTTTTTGAAAAAATGGCATAAATTTTTAACGATTTTTTCAGTACTTTTTACTCTTCTTTTTTTAATAAAGCGCTCCTTCTAGCTAAGATTTTATTTTCTTTAATTGATTATCAATCGGGAAGATAACCTTCAAATATTTTTTTCGATTTGTAATGATCTGATGAAACAAACAATGTATCCGTCTTATAATAAAATGGATACTTTGACGGATTTATAGCTTATGTGACATTAGTTACTGTTGAGGTATTTTCTTATATTTATCTTTGTTGTATCAATAAGAAAAATTATTATGACGCAATTAAAATCCCTTTTCTTCCTTAGTATTCTTATCGTTTCTACTGCAGGATTTAGTCAGGATACCTTGACTATTTCTAAAAAAGAAATTTGGGAAAAGACAGCCACTAAAAACCTGCAAATCAAAATAGCCAATCAGGATTTTAAGGCAGCTGCCGCTGATTACAGGCAATCTAATAGCTTGTTTTTACCTACTGTTACCGCTTCTTATACTGCAATTTCAACCACAAATCCTTTAATGGCTTTTGGTTCTAAATTAAATCAGGAAATTTTAACTGCTGCAGATTTTGATCCTGCAGTATTGAATAATCCTGCTAAAACGCAAAACTTTGCTACCAAAATTGAAGTTTTGCAGCCATTGATTAATGTAGATGGATTTTACGGAAGACAAGCGGCTAAATCTAAAATGGAAGCATTACAATTTCAAACCGAACACACCAAGGAATACCTGCAGCTCGAAGTCAATAAAGCATTCATGCAATTGCAATTGGGTTATAAAGCAGTTACCGTTTTAGAAAAAGCGAATGTAACAGCTGATGCAAATTTGAAACGGATTGAAAACTATTTCAAACAAGGAATTTTGCAAAAAACCGATGTATTGTCCGTGCAAGTACGCGTAAATGAAATTAAAAATCAATTGCAATATGCTAAAAGTAATATTCAAAATGCATCCGATTATTTAGGTTTTCTGCTAAATGAAGATACGACTAACAAAGTCTACAAACCCGCAGAAGCTCTCGAGAATAGTATTGAAATTGAAATAATTAACACCAAGCTTTCTGCTACAAGAAAAGACATTCAGGCATTAGATAAATCTTCTGACGCTTACGCAAAAATGCTTCAGTCGTCTAAAATGAATTTTTTGCCTAGATTAAATGCATTTGGTAGTTACGAATGGTATGATGACACTTTATTTGGCACCAGTGCAAAAGGATATTTAGTAGGGGCACAATTGTCTTGGGCAGTTTTTGATGGTTACAAATCCATTGGTAAAATGGAAAAAGCCAAAGCTGAATTCCAAAAATCAGAAATAGAAAATCAACAATACAAAGCACAAAGCCAATTAGATTTGAATAAAGCAAACCGACAATTGAAAGATGCGGAGAACAAAGTCAATTTATCTAAATTAATTCTAGAGCAATCACAGGAAGCATATCGAATCCGTAGCAATCGATTCACACAAGGACTTGAAAAAACAGCCGATTTATTGCAGTCGGAAACCCAAATGTTCCAAAAAGAATTAGAATTTCTGCAAGCCGTTTTTGAGTACAACTATACGCAGGAATATTTACAGTTTTTAACGAAGTAGGAGAGTTAGAGTAAAGAAGAAATATTAAAGCATCAAGAATTAAAATAAAAAATAGAAAAATCATGAAAAAAATAATAGCGATCCTTTTGATAGCGGCAGTTTTCTTAACCTCATGCGGAGGCGACAAAAAAGAATTGATTAAGGGCGAACCAGCGATTGCGGTAAAAATTAGCGGTATTTCTGCGGATACGAATAGCAATTTTGTTACTGCAAGTGGAAAAATTGAAGCAGATAAAAGTGCCAACATAAGTACTAGAATGATGGGTTATGTGACTAAAGTTCATGTGCAAATGGGACAAAAAGTAAGTGCAGGACAATTACTGGTCAGCATCAACAACACCGATTTACAAGCAAAAAAAGCACAAGTAAATGCGAGTATTATTCAAGCAACGGCAGGGTACAACAATGCCAAAAAAGATTACGATCGTTTTGTGAATTTGTTCAAGCAACAAAGTGCATCACAAAAAGAATTAGATGATATGACGGCGCGTTACGAAATAGCTAAAGCTGGTTTAGAAGGTGCCAAGCAAATGCGAAATGAAGTGACAGCACAGTTTAATTATTCAAATATTACAGCGCCATTCTCTGGCGTGGTGACCAGTACTTTTGTAAAAGAAGGTGATATGGCAAATCCGGGAATGCCACTGCTAAGTATAGAGGGCGCCTCAAAATTGCTAGTGACAGCAATGGTTTCTGAAAATGACATTGTGGCAATCAAAAAAGGAATGCTTGTTCGCGTTTTAGTAAAATCGTCAAATAAAACCCTTAATGGTAAAGTTACAGAGGTTAGTATTTCTACGGCAAATTCCGGTGGCCAATATTTGGTTAAAATAGATTTGGATAAAACCGATGGATCAATTCTCTCTGGAATGTTTGTTAATGTTCAGTTTCCTATTGAAAATGATACTAAAGTGGAGCAAACGGATCAAACTTTGGTTCTGAAAACAGCTTTGATACAAAAGGGCCAGTTAAATGGCGTGTACACCATTGGGAGCGGAAATGTTGCCATATTAAGATGGCTCCGAATTGGTAAAGACTATGGTGATCAGGTAGAAGTATTATCTGGCTTGGCAGCTAATGAGTCCTATATTATTTCGGCAGAGGGCAAGTTGTATAACGGGGCTTTAGTCCAAATTCAGTAAGCAGGACAAAGGTTGTAGCTTGAGATTGCAGCTCAGGTGGAGCCACTTGTGTACATAAAAAATAAATTTCATTGTCAATTTTGCGTGAGGGATAGAAGTGAAAATCCCACGGTTTTTAGCGTGGATTGTAACGGATAGCCCGACCCGACCTTTTGGAAGGGTCACGCCCAAACAAATTAAATAAAATGCAAGAAGGTATTTCAGGTAGAATAGCCAATTTTTTCATCAACTCTAAACTTACCATTTTGTTGATGATTGCTTTGATGATTATTGGGGTATACAGTTCTTTTTTGATTCCTAGAGAAGAAGAACCGCAAATAATTGTGCCAATGGCTGATGTCATGGTGGGATATCCCGGAGCGAGTCCCAAAGAGGTAGAAAGTCGTGTGGCTAAGCCATTAGAGAAAATTATTATGAATATAAAGGGGGTTGAACATGTGCATGCGATGGCCATGAATGGGCAGGCAATGCTGATTGTACAATTTTATGTGGGTCAGGATGTGGAGCGCTCGTACGTAAAATTATATGACGAATTAGCCAAACATGAAAATATGTTTCCGTCAGGTGTTTTTAAACCGATTGTAAAAACGCGTTCTATTGATGATGTTCCTATGTTAGGAATCACACTTTGGAGTGAAACCCGAGATGGTTTTCAGCTACGCCAAATTGCCGAAGAAGTAACTTCGGAAATTGAAAAAGTAGAGGATGTCGCTATTACAACAGAAATTGGAGGAAGCAACAGGCAACTAAAAGTGATTTTAGATAAAGATAAAATGGCAGAAAGCGGTATTGATGCCCTTGGTGTGATGCAAATGATTCAGGCCAATAACGGCCGATCGCAATCTGGAAGTTTCGTGCAAAATGATCAAGAATATCTGGTTACTACAGGACAGTTTTTGTCTAATGTTGATGACGTTGAAAACTTAGTTGTAGGTGTTAATAAAAATAGACCGGTTTATCTTAAACAAATAGCAAAGGTGCAAGATGGTCCTGCTACTCCTAAAAGTTATGTGTCTTTTGGGTATGGCAAAGCCAATGAAAAATTTAAAGATGCAAAATCTGAATATCCTGCGGTTACAATTTCAATAGGGAAAATAAAAGGAGCTGATGCCATGAAGATTTCTGAAAAGATCTTGGAAAAAGTGGATCACCTAAAACAATCAATTATAACGGATGATGTTCATGTGGATGTAACCCGTAATTACGGCGAAACTGCATCGGATAAAGTAGGTGAATTGCTATTGCATTTAGGAATTGCCATTATTGCTGTTACGGTTTTAGTAATGCTAGCCATGGGATGGCGTGGTGGATTAGTGGTTTTCTTTTCGGTTCCATTAACATTTGCTTTGACCTTATTTGCTTATTATTTATTGGGTTATACGTTGAATAGGATTACACTTTTTGCGCTAGTTTTTGTGGTGGGTATTGTGGTTGATGACAGTATTATTATTGCCGAAAACATGCACCGTCATTTCAAGATGAAGCGACTCCCTTTTAAACAAGCTGCAATTTATGCGATAAATGAAGTAGGAAATCCCACGATTTTAGCCACTTTTACGGTTATTGCGGCAATATTACCAATGGCTTTTGTATCCGGTATGATGGGACCTTATATGAGTCCGATGCCTATTGGGGCTTCAATTGCGATGATATTATCTTTATTTGTGGCGTTGACGGTGACTCCTTATTTAGGATACCATTTGCTTCAAGAAAAAGACGAGCAAAAACAAAAAGAAAATGAAGGTATGGAAACCAGTCGTATTTATAAAATATACAACAAGCTGGAACGTCCTTTTTTAGAAAGTAGTATTAAAAGAAGAATACTTTTGGCTGTTACCGTAGTATTATTATTTGGATCCGTGTTGATGTTTTTTACCAAGTCAGTAGTGGTGAAAATGCTTCCTTTTGATAATAAAAATGAATTTCAAGTTGTGATTGACATGCCAGAAGGTACCACATTAGAACGAACTTCAGCAGTTACGAAAGAAATTGCTCAGTATGTATCGACTAAACCTGAAGTGGTAAATTACCAAAATTATATAGGTACATCTGCACCTATAACGTTTAATGGATTAGTGCGTCATTATGATTTGCGTGGCGGAAGCAATATGGCTGATATTCAAGTCAACTTGTTGCATAAAGAAAATCGTGATTTACAAAGTCATGATATTGCTAAAGAAATGCGCCCTGAAATTCAAAAAATTGCTAAAAAATATGGAGCAAACGTAAAATTGATTGAAGTCCCACCTGGACCGCCAGTATTGTCAACATTAGTAGCTGAAATTTATGGACCAAATTATGAAGATCAGATAAAAGTAGCCAATCAGGTAAAGGAAATTCTTCAAAACACTTCGGACATTGTTGATATTGATTGGATGGTTGAGGATAATCAAACGGAATATAAACTAGAAATAGACAAAGAAAAAGCCATGCTGAACGGAATTGCACCGCAGCAAATAGTTGGTAATTTGACCTATTTATTGAAAGAATATCCCGTTTCGAACTTGTACGATGAAAATTCTATTGATAATATAGGAATCGTTCTTTCGCTTGACGACAAAGACAAAACGAGTTTGCAAGACATTCAAAATTTAAAAATAAAAGGCAGTCAAGGCAACATGATTCCGGTGAGCGATTTAGTAAAAATAAAAATAGACACTTTACAAAAAACCATTTACAGAAAAGATCAAAAACGCGTTGTTTATGTAACCGCAGATATGGCTGGAGCCTTAGAGAGTCCGGTGTATGCAATATTAGGAATGAATGAGAAATTAGCTAAGATAAAAGTTCCAAAAGGCTATAAAGTCAACGAATTATACATGGATCAACCCACAGATGAAACTGATTTTACCGTAAAATGGGATGGCGAATGGCAAATTACGTTAGAAGTTTTCCGTGATTTAGGAGTGGCATTTCTTGTGGTGATTGTTATCATTTACATGTTGATTGTGGGATGGTTCCAAAACTTCAAAACCCCAATGGTAATGATGTTGGCTATTCCGCTATCTCTTATAGGAATTGTGCTAGGTCATTGGTTGTTAGATGCTTATTTTACAGCTACATCATTTATAGGAATGATTGCTTTAGCGGGTGTAATGGTTCGAAATTCAGTTTTGCTGATTGATTTTATTGAGATCCGATTGAATGATGGAGTACCACTAAAACAAGCCATTATCGAGGCTGGAGCAGTGCGAACAACACCTATTTTGTTGACCACTGGTGCCGTAGTTATTGGAGCTTCTATTATTTTGTTTGATCCAATTTTTCAAGGATTGGCTATTTCGTTAGTAGCCGGAGCGATTGTTTCTACGGTGCTAACGCTAATTGTTGTGCCATTAATTTATTACGTTACAGAAAGAAAAAAATGGGAGAAATAAATAATGATGTGATTTTTAAGGTTCATTGTTGTTAAACAGAACCTGAAACTTTAAACAAAAAACAAACATGAAATTACTAATAATAACCGCCATTTCAGCATTTGAAAACGATATCAAAAAAATATTGAAACAAGCTGAGGTAAAAAATTTTAGTTACAAAGAGGTAAAAGGATATCAAGATGTTTCCGAAGAAGTTTTTGGGAACAATTGGTTTGCTACTGAAATAAACGAAACGGAATCCATTCTTATTTATGCTTTTGTAAAAAAAGAAAATGTAGATCCACTGTTTGATTTAGTTGCTTCCTTCAATAATAAACAAACAACGGTATCTCAGATTCACATTGCTGTTCTGAATATCGAAAAATCAAATTAAATTTAAAAAATAAACATGAAAAATAGAATTGTAAGAAGTATTGCTGGAAGTTTTATACTAATTAGTTTATTATTTGCGACATATGTGAACCAAAATTGGTTGTGGTTTACCGCTTTTGTAGGTGCTAATTTGCTGCAATCTTCGATCACTAAATGGTGCTTGATGGATAAAATATTAGAAAAATTAGGAGTAAAAGATTAGTAAGTAATTCAATCAATATAAAAATTGAGGACCAGACTGAATCAAAAAAGATCGGAGAAAATTATAATTAATTTAAACAAAATGAGCTCGATATAGTATCGGGCTCATTTTGTTTAAAATTGGATAGATTCAAAGATAATGAATCTTATTTTTCAATTATTGCAAATTTATTTTTGATTACTTCACCGCCGTACCGTCTTTCATTTCTTCTGAAGCTACTTTTACCAGTATAGAATTTTCAGGAATATCGCCAAAAATTTCAACGCGATTTTCCACTTGTCGGCCTTTCTGAACGACTGTTCTTTTCATTTTATTATTCTCTACTATAAATACATAGACACCATCACTAGAGGTCACCACAGCCGATTTGGGAACCACATAATTATTGTTTTTTGATTTTAGAGGCAAAAGCACTTCGGCAACCATTCCCGGCAGCAGTTTTTTAGAGGTATTCAAAACATCTAACTCTACACGTTCGGATCTAAGTTTGCTGTCTAAAGCCCCAGACATACGGGCAATTTCTGCATGGAAAGTCTCGTTATTGATTGATTTTACATTAAAAATCAGTTCATCACCAACAGTCAGATAGCCAGTATAAAGCTCGGGAACATAGACCGACAAGCGCAATTTACTCTGTTGCTGAAGCGTAAACAAAGGGGATTCCGATCCTTTTCCCGGAGATCCAACAAAGGTGCCCAGATTTACATTTCTGGCTGTGATGATTCCGTCAAAAGGCGCGCGGATTACTAGGTAGCTTTTCATAATCGCAATTTCTTTATAAGCCGCTTGGGTTGCCTGATATTGGGCATAATCTGAATTTTTTCGGGCAGCAGCTTGTTCCAGATCATTTTTGGAAATCGTTCCTTCTATTTTGCTGGTTTCAAAAAGCCTGTCGAAAGTGCTTTTGCTTGCCGTATAAATGGCTTTTTGCGAAAGCTGTCTGGACTGGGCTGCCGCCAATTGTGAACTGATTTCAGGCGCTTCTAAAATTAGTAATAACTGCCCTTTTTTTACCTGCGAACCAATATCAACTTTGAGTTCTTTGACAAAACTGCTCACTTTGGCATAAATATCCACTTGTTGGAAACCGGTCAGTTCCGCCGGAATGCGGAGTTCGGTCGTTAATTGTTCTTTACTGATGGTAAAGGTTTCGATAACCGGAGCAGTTTCTACAGGTACAATTTCTTTCTTTTCAGAAGTATTGCAGGCAGTTAAAACAGTAGCCAGGACTACAAACAGAAACGATTTTTTAAATAATTTATTTTTCATTTTGAGGGTGTAAAGATGAGATATAATGTTGGCTTTCCTTGTCTTCTGGATCTAAGGATAAAGAGTGTACCGGAGTTTTGCCCATTGCCCAGGCAAAAATTAGCGGTAAAACAAGAAGTACTGTGAAGGTAGAAAACACCAAACCGCCAATCACGGCTCTTCCTAATGGGGAAATCTGATCACCGCCTTCTCCGTGTCCGATGGCCATTGGGAGCATTCCAGCAATCATGGCGATACTGGTCATAATAATGGGACGAAGTCTCAGCGAAGCTGCGTCACGTGCCGATTGTAATGCATTGCCATTATTTTTTCGCAGCTGTTCTGCATTGGTAATCAGCAGGACGGCATTGGCAATAGAGACACCTACTGACATTATAATTCCCATATATGATTGCAAATTTAAAGTAGAACCAGTGCTTACCAGTAGCAATAAGGAACCTAAAACAACAGCTGGAACCGTGGTTAAGATGACTAATGAGATTTTAAAAGACTGGAAATTTGCAGCCAACATCAGGAAAATAACCATTATGGCAATTAGTAAACCGGTTTGCAGGCTGATCATGGTTTCCTTTAGAACCGTGCTTAAACCAATTTGCTCTATGAACAATCCTCTGGGAAGTTCCCCAAGAGAGTCAATGCTTTGCTGAACAACTTTAGAAGCGGTTCCCAAATCAACGTGATCGATATTGGCTGTCACTGAAATGTAAGGCATGGCTCCAATATTGTCATTTTCTCCATACGTAAAAGAAGGGGTAATTGTCGCCACATCACTTAAAACCGGACGGGATGCATTTTTAAGCAACGGAATTTCTTTCAGATCATTTTGGCTTTTCATCTTATTTAAAGGAACCTGCACCTGAACATTATAAGCGAATCCCGCTTTTTCATCGATCCAAATATTCTTTTCGGTATATTGTGATGAGGAAGTAGAAGCGATCAGGGAACGTGAAATGTCATTCATGTCAATTCCTAATTGGGCAGCACGTGTTCTGTCAATTGTGATGTCCAGTGCAGGATATTTTATAGGCTGGGCAATCTGAACATCTCTCAAATAATCAATTTTATTCAGTTTTGCGATGAGTTTCTTGGCAAAGGCTTCATTTCGCTTTTTATTTTTCCCGGCTATCCTGATTTCAATTGGAGTTGGGGAACCTTGGCTCAGGACTTTATCCGTCAGTTCGATAGGTTCGAAAGAAATTTTGATATCGGGCAATATCTTTTTAATGCGCTGACGGAATTCATCTTTGAAAACATCCATATCCACATGATAGTCTTTCAAACCAATCTGGAAAACTGCCTCATGAGGTCCGGCCGTAAACAAATAGATGGGTGAAACGGAAAATATGGCGGGATGCTGACCCACATAAACGGAGGATATCGCGACGTGTTCTTTGCCAATCATTTTTTCCAGTTCGTTGAGTACTGTTATTGCTTTATCTTCGGTACTTTCCAAACGGGTTCCGTCCGGCGCCCGCAGTCTCATTTGGAATTGACTCGAATTGACTTTTGGGAATACATCCTGCCCGATAGTATTCAACAGTAAAAACACCAAACCGGCTGATAGTAAAAGATACAACAACGTAATCGGTTTTTTATAGTTAAAAAGCCGATTGATGAATCGCATATACCGGTTTCTGAATCGTTCAAAAAAGTTGATTTTGCCGTCATTGTTAAAATCGGCTCTTTGAACCAGGATTTTTTTCTGGTCAAAAGTGTCTTCTTCGGATGCTTTAGTGAGTCCCGATGCATTAAACTCCGCTTCGTCATCGGTAATACTCGACGGATGCTCTTTTTTTGGATGGGCTTTCATCAGCCAGTTGGCCATCACCGGAACAAAGGTTTGCGAAAGTAAAAAAGACACAATCATTGAAAATCCAATCGCTAATGCCAATGGCAGAAACAACGCACCGGGAATTCCGGTCATCGTAAATGCAGGTGCAAAAACGGCCAAAATACAAAGCAGGATTAACAATTTGGGCAAAGCTATTTCTTTACAGGCATCCCAAATAGCCAAGGCCTTGGGCTTACCCATATCTAAATGCTGATGGATATTCTCGATGGTTACCGTACTTTCATCAACCAGGATTCCAATTGCAAGAGCCAGACCACTTAAGGACATAAGATTGATTGTTTGCCCAAATAGTTTCAAGAATAACACACCCGAAATAATCGCAATGGGAATGGTGAGTATGACAATCAATGCTGCTCTTCGATCTCCAAGAAACAATAAAACCATCAGCCCTGTAAGAACCGCACCGATAATCCCTTCGATAATTAAACTTTTTAGAGAATTAATCACATGAACCGATTGGTCAAATTCATACGATAGCGTAACATCATCCGGTAAAGTGCTCTGTATTTTTGGGAGTTGTGATTTCAATTTTTGGACAACATCCCAGGTCGAAGCGTCTCCGGCCTTCGCAATGCTGATGTAAACCGAGCGCTTTCCATTGACCAAAGCGTATCCTGCAGTAATATCGGCGCCATCTTTCACCTGAGCGACATCGCCAAGATATAAATTCTGGACACCGCCTTTGAACAACGGTATTTTTTCAAAATCCTTGACTTTTTTAATGGTATTGTTCGTCGGGATGATGTAGTTGATATCGCCAATTCTCAGATTCCCCGAAGGTGCCGTCTGATTGTTAATACGGATGGCTTCCACAATCTGATCCGCTGTCAACTGATGGGAACGAAGCAAATCAGGATCCACATTAATTTCAATAGTTCTGGGGCTTCCGCCAAAAGGGGGTGGCGACAATAATCCTGGTATAGCAGTGAATGAAGCCCTAACATACACGTTTGCCAAGTCCTGAAGCTCATTATTAGAACGGGTTTTACTGCTCAAAACCAATTGACCGATGGGCAAGGAGGAGGCATCAAACCGAATGATAAACGGAGGCTGTGAACCCGGAGGAAATCGAGATTGGATTCTGTTGGACAGCGCACTAATTTCGGCAGCTGCTTGAGCCATATTAGTACCTTCATAATACGTCACTTTCATCAGTGTGAGTCCCTGAATATTCTTGGTCTCTATGTCTTTTACACCATTGGCTAAAATCATTACATTGACATAATTTTTGGCGAAATAGGATTCCATCTGATTGGGCGTGTAACCCGCAAAGGAGTGGGCCAAATAGATAACGGGAAGATTCATTTCGGGCAGAATGTCCACTTTAATATCACGGACGGCACCAATTCCGAAAAAGAATAATCCGGCAACCAGCACCATTATGGAGATGGGTTTGCGAAGGGCAAAACGTATTAAATTCATTGTTTTAAATAATTAAAATTCATTCATAAATAATTCAAAATCTCCCGTTGCTGCAGCTTTTATCAATAGTGATTGCCAGACATTGGTATAGATAATATCGCGATCCGTTTCGGCTCGGTTCAATGTGTATAAAGTCTGCGTAACATCGAGGAGATTGGTCAGGCCGTTTTTATACAAAGTGGTTTTTTGCAAATACGCTTGTTGCGCGGCCTGAACCTGTTTTGGAGCTTCCACATAATTTTCCAAAGCATATTTTATTTTGGCATCAGCCGCATCCGACTGTAGTTTTAATTGTTGGTCGACTACTTTGTATTCTTCCTGCAAACCTTTGGAAATCAATTTCTGGGCACTTACTTTTTTGCTCACCCGAGCAATTGTGGTCAGGTTCCAAGTAACGCCTAGACCGAACAGATAATTTTGTCTTGAAGGATCAATACCGTCTAAATAATTTTGGGAAAAAGAGTTCTGATTTGCAGCATAATCGGAGTTAAAACCAGAAGCCCGGGCTTGATAGATCCCAAATAAACTGAAGGTGGGATAGTATTCTTTTTTAAAAAGACGAAGCTGTTGTTCGCTAAATTCTACCCTGCTTTTATGATATTCCAATATCGGATTCAAACTTTCATTTGAGGTTTCTTGTGCTAGTATTGCTTTTGGTATTGTTGTGACAAAAGCAGTATCAAGCACAAAATCCTGTATAGGAACACCCATCAGCGCGATGAGTTTGTTGTTTTGTTCTTTAACTTGGTCTTTGACCTGATTCAGTGTGATTTTGGATCGGGAAACTTCGGCGGAAGCCACTGTAGAATCTACTCCGGCTAAGAGTCCATTTTTTACTTTGACTGCAGCAATGTGCTGAAAGACTTGGGCGCGTTCTAGATTTTTTCTTTGGGAAATCAGCAATTGCTGACTCGCCAATAAGTTGAGGTAAGCAGCGGCAATTTTAATTTTATGTTGGAATTTTTCCTGATCCAAATCTTTTTCGTAACGCTGGGACTCCGCTTTAGACAGATTGATTTTTTGTTTCATTCTTCCAAAAGTGAAAAAATCCCAATTGACATTGACCAGATATAAAGCACCAAACGCTGCATTCCAATTTTGCTTTTCCAACGGAAGTCCCGAGGAAGCCACGCCGAGTCCTCCAAAACCATAAAGCGGTCCGTTTTGACCGTTAACGGTTCCGTAATCCTGTTGTCCGGAGAGCGTGACATTGGGCAGATATTCTCTGCGAACCTGTTTGATTGTTTCTTTGGAAGCATCGGCATAGTTGCTTTTTACTTTAATCGTTCCGTAATTGGCAATTCCGGTTTCCAATGCCTCTTTTAGCGGAAGCGTCTGAGAAAAACCCTGAGAAAAGAAAACCAGAAATAGAAAAAGGGTTAGTTTAATTGTTGTCATTATCGTAATAAGAATATATTTGAATTGCAAAACTAGCTTGAGTTCTTCTTTTTGTACTCTGATAAATGACGAACCCATTTTATAAATGACGAATTGAATTGGTCACTTCATTGGTGCCAATTCAAATTATATATCGTTCCTTTGATACTTGAATTAAAGAGTAATGAAATGGAAATTTAAACCGATTTTAGAAAATAAATGGGAGCAGGAAATAGCTATTTTGGTTTTTTCTTTTATCCTTTTTACACTCAACGACTGGGTTTTTATACAAAGTTGGAAAGGTTTTAGTAACGGTTTGCTCTATTTTGTCGTTCTGTATTTTCACGCACAGCTCAATCGTTTTTTTCTGCTTCCTATTTTATTAAAAAAGCAGCAGCCTTTTTTTTATTTTCTGCTGACTCTGGTTTTAATCGTTGTTTTTACAGTTTTTTTATATGAAGCTACGACCGGCTTTATTTATAAAAATTGCTTCTTATACAAATCTGCCCATCAAAAAACGTATCAGTTTCAATTTGCTACCTTGTCCGGAACGCTGGTTTGTATTTTGGGAACCTTACATATTTTAGAACATTATCGGGATCAAAAAAACAAGACCAACAAGGCATTGTTATCCAATCAGGTGCAGCTTAATGCTTTGAAGAACCAGTTTAATCCCCATTTTTTGTTCAATACGATGAATACACTTTACGGAATTAGCCTTCGATATCCGGAACGCACTTCGGAAATGATTATGGAAGTTTCACAGCTGATGCGGTATCAGGTGGAGCAGGGGAATAAAGAATTCGTTTCATTAGAAAATGAAATTGCCTTTATTTCCAGTTACATCCAGCTGGAAAAAGAAAGAGTAGGTTACCGCTGCAGTATCGATTTTGATTACGAATGCGATCAGGAAGGACGGTATGAAATTGCACCGATGATTTTGATCACTTTTATTGAAAATGCTTTTAAGCACGGAGCCGCCACGATTGAAAAGTGTTTTGTAACTATTGATATAAAGGTGATTAAAGGAAAATTGTGCATGAAGGTAGCCAATTCAGTTCCACAGCATAAAAAAGAAGTGGTTTCTACCAAAATTGGTCTAAAAAATACGAGAGAAAGATTGGAAATTGTTTATCCGAAAAAACATCGAATTGAAATCACGCAAAACGCTCAAGATTATACCGTTAATTTAGTAATTGAACTCCGCCAAGTATGACCGTTAGAAAATGTATTATTGTAGATGATGAACCTGCTGCGCATTACGTTTTGGTGAACTATATCAGCCAAAACCCACAATTGGAACTGGTGCGGCAGTGTTATAATGGTATTGAAGCTTTAAATTATCTTCGGTCGAATCCTGTTGATCTAATGTTTTTAGATATTGACATGCCTGAAATATCGGGACTGGAACTTTTACGAACCCTTACTGATCCGCCCAAAACAATTTTGACCACAGCATATTCAGAATTTGCATTGGAGAGTTATGAATTTGGTGTTTTTGATTACCTATTAAAGCCCATTTATTTTCCGCGTTTTTTGATATCGATGGAGCGCTTCTTTTCCGCTTATGCTGATGAAAAGCCCGAACGAATAAATCCGATTATTGCAGTAAAAATTGACGGATTCCTATTTGATTTAAATATAAATGATATTCTTTTTGCCCAAAGTTGCGGTAATTATGTCAAAATTTTTACGTTAAAAAAAATATATCTTGCTTCGATGACGACAATTGAACTTGAAAATAGTCTTTCTTCGGAACTTTTCATGCGAGTCCATAAATCCTATATTGTAGCCATTGCAAAAATTAAGGATTGGGAGCGGAATATGGTCATTATCAATAACGAGCAAATTCCAGTGGGCATTACTTATAGAAGGGCATTGACGGAGCGATTAAATCTAAAATAGTCTACAGACTAGAAATTGAAATTGAGTATAAAATTGATATTACTCATATTTGTTTTATTGAAAATATAATTTTTATTCCCATAGGTTTCCCCTACATTGAACTTGTGCACGTACAATAATTGCGCATCAAAACCTTTTAATATTCCCTGAAATTGATAGCGAATATCAGCATTAGTCTGCACATAAGAAGGTAATCCGTATTTATTCATTGCAGCGTTTTTCACATCCGGTAAATCAAAATATCCTACCGCCAAATGAGATTTGAATGTCTTTTTAAGATTCGTATATTGTATTTTAGTCATTACTGCATTTACATCCCCAAAACCTTCATTCCGTTCTCTGGCCATAAAGGTGTAAAACGGGTCTCGTCCCCATTCTCGGGGCATTAAATACCTTCCTTTAGCCGTTATTCGGTTGTAATTTAAAGTAATTTCTATTTTTTTATTTTGCCAGCCTAATCTTCCTCCAAAAGTTTGAGAATTGCCGTTTTTTTCAAAATAGGTTTTGCTAGGATCTTCATTCCCTCCAAAATTCAGCGCGTTTTGATAGATCGTCTGAAAACCAAAAAGTAACTTTGAATTTGGATTTAAATCGTATTTATAGTCCATTTGAAACAATGCCGAATTAAATATATTCTCAGCATATTGGTTCCATAAAAGTGTTTTTAAATTTTTTACTGATTCATTTTGTATCCCAACAATATAAATCCCTTCGCTGTCTAGATTTCCTGAATAATCGGATTTTGTTCCATCAGGATTCAAGCCAGTTGGATATATTCCTATAGATTCTCCAACTCTAAAATATTTCATGGTGCTTCGCGGCGAAATCCCGTATAGGTAACCCACATTAATTTTAGTTTTTTTGAGTTCATTAAAATCAATCCAAATTCCATCTACTTCTGTAGGTCGCATTCTGCCGTCCTGCAAGTTTATGAATGAAGTATTCAGCAATTGTTTTCCAAGGGTTACATTAGAATTTTTGTAGATGTATTTTAAATATAATTCTTCTAAGCGGCTTAAATTGCCTTTACTTGAGACATTTTGAAAATCAAAAAGTGCCACTTCATATCTGTTAGATAGATTTGTTACCGAGTCTTTTTTAGAAAAATCAGAGGATCCAATATCATAAATGTAATAGCCGCTGACACCAAATTGAAAATTATGGAATTTAGCGGTTTCAAACTTTACGCCACCACCAATTGCATTGGCATAATAATCGGTTAAGCCATTTTCATTGTTGGTACCCATAAAAAAATAACGAAAATGACCACTGAAGTTTCCGCTTTTAAAAGCATTTAAAATTGAGGTGGAATCAATTTTTTCGTTACTTTTTTCTTTCCAAACAGTTGGTTTGTCTGATATCTCTTGATGCTGTGCCGATGCATGGATACTTATTAAAAGTAAAAAAGTTGAAATTATTATGGAGAAAAAAGATTTCATTTGTAAGTCTTTAATTTTTGACAAAAATAAACCCAACGGTAATAAATGTAGGTAACATTTATCACAGTTAGGCAAATTACATAAGAAATTAAATGCTCAGAATGCTATCTAAACGTGTAATCAACACCAGTAACTTGAGTTAATAGGGTCTCTGGAGCATCAAGAATGATAGCGTTTTTTTGTGGTGTAGGAGTAACTGGAGAATTTTGTTTTAAATAGTCTTTCATTACCGAATGCAAAGTTGCATTAGTATTTTTGGCATCCATAACACCTTTCATTCTGCAAAGCATGTCCACAGGATCGCCGTCACGCTCACAGGCCATGATTGAATATATTTTTTCAGGATCTAATGGCGTATTTTTAACCGTAATACTTTGCACTCTTTTATCTAATTCTGCAAAAGCATTAAAGCGTACTTCCATTCCTTTAAACTTCACTACCCAACCGCCAAAACGTTTCGAAGCGTCTTGCGCAAAAACATTGTTTAATTCTTTTTCTAGCCAGTTTTTCAATTGTTTTCCAGTTACTTTTGCTGTTCTTACCGTGCTGTCAACGGGTAACATATCAAAAATAAATCCGTTTGTGATGGGAATATTTCCGGTTTCATCCGGAGTTGTTTTAGGTGGACAAAAACGGAATCCATTAGAAAGGTTAATGTCAATTTCAGGAAATTTCCAGTGCAAAGCATTTAAAATCATTGTGTCAATGGGATTTTCTACCACAAAATAGCGGTACAAAGGAATTGTGCTGTAACCAATAACCTGATTGATTTTTTCTTGATAAACGGATTCTTTTTCTTTTAATAATTTTTCAATTTTAGCATCGGGTTTTATTTTTGGGGAATCAACTTCAATTAATTCATAGTTGTCTTCAATGACTTTTCCGTTTAAAATTGTCAATTCTAATTTTCCAATAAAGGAACCAAATGCTCCTGGTTCCACCACTTTAGAATATTTACAAACAATAGGTTTGCGTACTCTTTCATGCGTGTCGCCACCTAAAATGTAGTTAACACCTTCGCATTCCGGTCGGTTTGCCAATGCAATTTGCTGGGATAAACCCAAGTGTGCGATTATAATTACATAGCTGCATTGCTCTTGATTTCTAAGTACATCCACGTAATGTGCCAGATTTTCTTCGGGATTGGTATATAGAATTCCTTTGCTGTAATTTGGACTTTGTCGCAACGGTACTAAAGGATCCGTGTAGCCTAGAAAACCAATTTTTGCTCCGGCTACATGCCAAATAGTATACGGCTGAAAAATAAGTTCGCCTCGTTTTCCCTCGCCTAAATCATGGTACATATTGGTGCAAATTTTTGGCGCATCGAGAGAACCTAGTAACGTCTGCATTTTTCTTTTGCCATAAATTACTTCCCAGTTTCCAGGCAAATATAAATCATAATCTAAGGCATTCAATATGGGAATAAAAGCTTCGCCAGTAGTTTCTACACTTAATTCGCTACCCTGAAACATATCACCTGTGTCAATGATATAGGTGTTTGGGTTTTTCTTTTTGAGTTGTTTCAGTAAAGTTGCCATGTAAGCGTAACCGCCCGTTTTTCTAAAAACAGCTTTCCCATTTTCCCAAAATAGCTCATCGTGCGGATGAATCTGACAATGCACATCGGTGGTTTGAAGGATGGAAATCGTTACCGGTTTATTACGGTCAATTACAGCATCTACTGTCATTTCTTCGGTTTCATTTGTGTTTGCAATAGCAGAAAGGGGCGAAATAATCGCTGCTCCCAGACTTAGTGTTCCTACTGATTTTAGGAAATTTCTTCGGTTGTTATTAGATTCCATTATATTCATTTAAAATGATTATTATTTTAAACTATATTTTGTATGAAATACCCAGCATTAGCATACTCGTATCCATTTTGTAAGAAACTTTGCTATTAGGAACTGTGCCTAACGAATCATTTTGCCCAGCTAACATTGGGTTGTATATAGGTCCCTCGGTACTGCCGTCACTTATAGCATTATGATATACGGCATTCAACGTTAATTTTTCAGAAAATTCATATCCAAACCCAAATTGATAGGCATTTTGAATTACTGCGGTCGCAGAAGTTGAGAAAAATGCTAATTCCGGTTTAATAGGATTGGTATTGTAGGTATAACCTACTCTTAAAGGTAATTTTTTGATTCCTTTATATTGTGCGCCTAAAGATAAAATTTGCATGTCTTTCCAACCAAAACCTTTTACAGCACTTGTTGCAGACCATCCATAGTCTTGAAAACCTTCTGTTTTTGAGTATTCTACTTGTCTGAAATCAAACGCTAAATCTACTTTACTGTTTGAATATCCAACTCCTAATGAATAAACTGCAGGGAAATTCATTTTAAAAGAGTTTTCTGAAGTGGAATTGTCTAAATAGGTATTTTCAAATTCAAAATTAGAGAACTGTTGTTCAGTTTTATAACTGGCTCCTAATTTAAAACCTTCTTCATTTTGGTAAAAAATACCGATTTGTCCCCCAAAACCTGTTGCCATTGCATTATTAGTAGTCGGATAACCAGCTATTGTGGGGCTAGCGGTAGGATTTGGTTTCAATTCCAATGTAGCAATATTGAAGTTTGGACTTACGCCAATGGAAACTGATTTAGACAGTTTATAAGCGTAGCTTAAACCAGTTTGAAGCATCATATAATTGGAAGTTAAATTTCCAAAACCGCCCATAGATTGAGGCATATTTATCGGGTTTGACGTGCTTTCAGGAAAATCAACACCAAAACCGCTTACTCCAAACGCAAATGCTCCAAAGGAATGTTTACTGTCTTTTTTTCCGTAAACAAAACCCAAGGAAGGCATGATTGAATTGCTTTTTACATCCGTAGAGGTACCGCTCATAAGTCCATTAGGCGTAGGTACGGTCGATGAAAGCTCTGGATTCGCCATAAATAAACCTACATTTAAGGAGATCGTGCTGCCTTCAAATACGGATATTGCTGCGGGATTCCATTTTAAAGCACCGCTAATATCAATTGGTTGCGCTGTTGAAGCACCTCCCATAGACATATTCACGGCTCCAACTCCCTGCATCAAATGTCCAGATTGTGCAAAAAGGCCTGTAATAAATAAAAGCGAAATGATGGTTAGTCTATTTTTCATAGGTATTGTGGTTTATTTGGTTGGTTAATAGATTTAGTATTTTTAATTATAATTTTTATAAAATGGGTTATAAACATTTTTCAGTTTTACATTATAAATCATAAAACTCGAAATAGTGTTTTTACATTTAATTTTTTAAATGGATTAGTTAATTAAAATTCAAATTAATAATAACTTATGCTGATTAGTCCTGATTTAATGACCAATTGAATTCATCCTTTATGAAGGGTATTTTTATTTTGATGTTTAAGAAAACGATTTCGTAAATTTGATACAGTTTCTCCATAATTTAAAATGATAGTAAAAAAAAACGCATATCGAACTAGTTATAATTTACTAAATTGACAAATATCGCGTACCGGTGTGCTGTAAATTAGTATATCAAAATGAAATAAAATTTAAATTTTTATTTTGATAACGCAACTATAAAATAGACTGATAAGCGACAATGAGATCTTAGATTCCAAATGTATTATATTAGAATCCGCCCTTGATGTATGTCCAGCCTTGCTCTTGTTTTTCTACAATTTCGGCTATTCCTACCGGTACATATTCAACTTCCGATATCAATTGATCTTTAGTGACTTTTTGACTTTTCAAGGTGTTTTCACACACTAAAAAACGAACACCTTTAGCCCGAAGCGCTTTTATAGCTTGTATTTGTTTTGATTTCCCTGACATGACAAACGGTAAACCCATACTATGAATCACTACTTCGTACTTTGCCTTAGGCCAATGCGCTGTTAGGTTATTCAACTGGTTTACAATTGCTTTTTGTTGTAAAGTATCAGCAGCATTGGTAAACTGAAAAACGATTTTGTGTTTGTTAGGCTTTTTTTGTGCTAATGTAACAACTGAAATCATGCTAAATACAAGAATAAATGAAAGCGTGAGGTTTTTCATATTTTGGTTTTAAAGTAGTTAATTTTATTTTTTCTTTTTTGCTTCTTTAATCGGTTTGAAAGGTCCGAATTTATGTTGGTTTTCTGTAAATGAATCTGAAAATGGACCAAAAGGGTGATCCACGGGTTTTTTTGAAATATCGGGCCAGTCTTGGCTTAAATCTTTAGATGGTCTATCAAGACTTTCCACGTAAGCCGCAATATCCCAAGATTCTTCATCTGATAATTGAGGATTTTCATACGTTGCACCCAAGGGCATATTGTATTTGATATAACCTGCAAAACGACTAATTCTAAACAATCCTGCACCACTATTATATGAACTCTTGCCCCAAAGTGGCGGATACGTATATTCTTTTTTGTCTGCTGCCAAAATCCCCTCACCATTCACCTGATGGCAACTCGCACATTTAGCATCATACAATGCTTTTCCTTTTACAGGATCAGCCGCACGATCTAAATACTCCAAATCATAAATTCCAGCCGCATTTGCTTCTTTTCCTTTAGGGACATTACTGCCAATATATTCTATGTACGCGATCATGGCTTTCATTTCCCTTTCATCTTCTTTTAACGGTTGACCGTTTAAGCTTCTTTCCATACAATCGTTGACTCTTTTATATAGATTTTCCACTTGACCACTTCGTGCTCTCATTTTTGGATACATCGAGTATACGGAACCGTAATTGTTTCCCCAAGGTTTTGTACCGGCATCCAGATGGCAATTGTTGCAATTCATTCCATTCGTGATTTGTTTCACGCTACCATTTGGACCTAAATATTTAGCCGTATGTGCAATTAGATCTTTTCCATATTCGACTTCTTGTTTTGCTATAGTATCTTTAATTAGACTAATATCAGCAGGTTTCCAGAATTGTGCTATTTCATTTTGCAAAATCACTTTTTTCTTAGCATCTACATAAAGAGAATCGATTTGCGTATCGCTTTTTTGAAACCAAGTACTGATTGAGGTATTAAAAAACAAAACGACGAACAAAACCATTATCAAGAAGATAATGGTTGTAAACAGATAAATCAGCCTTTTTACAAATGATTTAAATTGGACTATATTTTGTTTTTCTGGATTCATATTTAATTAATGAGGCAGTTTATCTCTGAAATAACCATATACCCAAGTTCCCACAATTGCAAAAAACAACGTAACAATCATCACTGTGGCACCAGTTCCAATTTGTGCAAATAATGGACCAGGACAAGCTCCTGTTACTGCCCAACCCAAACCAAAGATAAGTCCTCCGTAGATTTGTCCTTTGTTGAAGGTTTTGTCATGAAATTCAATTTTTTCGCCATAAATGGTTTTTATATTAAATTTTTTAATCAGGAAAACGGATATTATCCCAACCACAACTGCGCTTCCTATAACACCATACATATGAAAAGATTGGAATCGGAACATTTCCTGAATGCGATACCAACTGATAATTTCTGCTTTGATGAAAACAATACCAAACAAAATACCAATAACTAAGTATTTTAAATTATGGTACCATTTGTGTTCCAATTGGCTCTCGTTGATACAAACCGTGTCTAAAGAACGCGTTTCGAAATCTGTATTTTGATCTTTAATATTCATAATTCGTGATTTAAAGTGAAAGAATAAATGGTAAAATAACATTTGCCATAATTAATCCGCCAATGAAGAAACAACAAGTTGCTATAAGCGATGGCATTTGTAAATTAGACAAACCGGAAATAGCGTGACCACTGGTGCAACCTCCCGCATAACGAGATCCAAAACCAATAAAAAAGCCACCAATAACCATCATAAAAAAGCCTTTAATTGTAAATAAACTTTCCCACGAGAACAATTGTTCTGGCAACATTCCATAAATTTCGGTTATACCGTAACCTGCTAATTCGGCTTTTAGATTTCCATCAATGATGATTGGATTTGGATTAGATAAAAAGCTGTATGCGATTACACCACCTAATAAAATGCCGAAAACGAAAAACATATTCCAGATTTCTTTTTTCCAATCGTATTTGAAAAACTTTATGTTTGCCGGCAAGCACATGGCGCAAGTATGACGCAATGAGGCGCTGATGCCAAATGATTTGTTTCCAATGATTAACAAAGCCGGAACTGTAAGTCCAACTAATGGGCCTGCAATATACCAAGGCCAAGGTTCTCTGATTAATTCTAAAATTTCCATATTTATTTTTTTATTAACACAAAGGTTATATTTATAAATTAGTTGTTATGTTACTTTTGTCACACAAGGAAAAAATAATTAGAAAATATGATAAATATCTTGTTTTAAAGATTTTAATTTTTGTAATGATAGTAAAAAGGTACAATTATAAAACAAAAAAAGTATCAAATTTCTAAGATACTTTTACTTTTTAACTAAAAATAATGGTGCTTTTTTTTTCTAAAGTATTTGTTTATAGTTAATTATGAAGTCTTTAGAAATAAATTTTTAATTCTGATTATTTTTTTAATAACTCATCTATCTTTTCTCGAAACGAATCGCTATTCCAGTCCGCCGTTCCAATTTTAGCAACTATTACATTCCCTGATTGATCAATAACATAAGTTGCCGGAATAGTTGAAGATTCCAGTTCTATAGGAGTATTGCTAAGTGATTGATAAATAGGAAGTTTAAGGTTTTCTTTTATCATAAATGCATTTGCTTTTTCAAAGGAATCCGTTGTCACAAACAAAAAGACCATTTTATCTTGATAATCAACATATAATTTTTGAATACTCGGCATTTCGGCAATACAAGGCGGACACCAAGTAGCCCAGAAATTAATGAATACTATTTTTCCTTTGTAAGCTTCTAATGAAACCGTTTTTCCGGTGGCGTCTTTTAATTGCCATTGGTAAGTAGAAAGCATTTTTTGGTCAGTTATTGCGATTGTTTTGGGAGAAAAAGCAATTAAACGGTTCAGGTGAACTTTTACAAAAGTGCCTAACGGACTGAACAGCAGCAGTGCTATAAATACGATAAAAACAATATTTTGAATAGTAGATTTTTTTGATTTTTTTGGTTCCATTTTTTAATTATTATTTTCTAAAAAGAGATTATTCTCGATTCAATTTACATGTTTTTTGTTTTACAAAGTGTCTTTTGGCATTCGGATTTCAATAATCAGTGACGAAACAATGGTGATTATGCCTATTAGCACAATAGCATAATTGATTCCAAATAAATCAGCTGTTATTCCTGAAATAATTGCTCCTATCGCATATCCTAAATCTCTCCAAAGTCGGAATGTACCTATGCTTTCAGCTCTCTGGTGTGGAGTTGTCGCTTGCGCAATTGCTGATAAAAAAGTGGGATAAACTAAAGCCGTTCCCAAACCTAAAAAGGCTGAAATAGCGGCCAACTGGTAGAAAGCTGTCGCAAAAGGAATAAAAAGAATCGCGATTCCCTGCAGTAACATTCCCCAAAACAGCATCTTTTTTTTCGAATAAACATCAGACATTTTTCCGGTTATTAATTGTCCAAAACCCCAAACGGTAGGGTAAATAGCAGTTATAATTCCAATATTCTGAGAATCATAATTCAACGAAAGCAAAACAATAGGCAACAGTCCCCAAATCATACCATCATTCAGGTTATTGACTAATCCGGCTTGCGTTATGGCGCTTAACGTTTTGTTTTTGAAAGTGGTCTCCAGAAAAATGTTTTTCAATTTTTCAGTTTTATTCGTTGTGTTTTCTTGGTGTACAAATACTCGGGTATCTTTCACGAAAAACAAAGTCAACAGAAAACCAATTATTGAAATCCCAATTCCCAAGTAAAAAGGGTAGGGCGTAATACCGTATTTTTGAGCGATATAGCCAGAAAAAAATGCAACTAAACCAACGGCAAAATAACCGGCAAACTCATTGAGTCCCATCGCCAATCCACGATCTTTTTCTCCTACCAAATCAATTTTCATCACCACCGTGCTGCTCCAAGTAAGTCCTTGACTTATTCCCAATAGAATATTGGCGAAAATCACCCAGTTCCAAGTTTCCGCATTTATTAAAATAAAAGGAATTGGTATGGCCAGAATCCAACCAAATAAAAGCAGATTTTTTCTGCCAAAACGGTTCGCCAGTTTGCCCGTAAAATAATTGGTAATTGCTTTTGTAATTCCAAAGGCAACGATGAACGATAGAATAGCCGTTTTTGAAGCAATACGAAATTCAATTTCAGCAAATTTTGGAATAATCGTTCGTTCCATTCCTATCATTCCGCCAACAAAAGCATTGACAATAACCAAAATGGTAAACTGTTTCCAGTTTTCTTTAAGTCCAAGTTTGGTTGTGTTTGTTTTCAATTGAGGTTTTGTTATGGATTATAAATTTCCGTTTGGAAATATAATTAGGGATAACAGGGTTTAGTATAATTTGTAATATTCTAATTGGTATTCGCCGATATGTTTTTTGTTTTGAGCAATCGATTTTTTGTGTTTATAATAGTTCACCGTTCCAAAAACAATAATGATAAATGAAATGATAAAAAGTGCGATTTCAATCAGTAAACTATTTTCAATTTTCAACAGATTTCTCAAACTTAAGCCTGCAATCAAAAAATACATGGAGGTTCTCAAAAAAGAGAGAAAGGTTGATTGATTTGCCAATGTTGTACGCTGCAAGGCTAATTTCTCTCTTAAAATTAAGTCTTTGTTTGCTGGTTTTTTCTCTTCCATGGTCTTTTATTTGTTTAAATTAGTGCAAAAGTAATTAAGTCATATTCGTTTATTAAAAAAGGTAAAATCAATACCTTTTTTAGAAATACTATCAAATTTACTCTTTATTTAAGTCAATATGACTGTCCGTTACTAATACCAATGTAATTAATTTCGATTTCTAAATAAATAAGTGTGCAGTTTAAAACAGATATTTTTCTTGTTTTAAACTGCACACTATTTTAAAACTAGTACGGTTTTATTTATTGATCATTTCATTTACATCTTGCCAAGTACCGCCATTAGTAACGTTTTTGAAACCATTCTGTTCCAAAATCATTTTGGCTTGACCGCTGCGATTTCCACTTCGGCAGAAAACAATAATATGTTCTTTCCCTTTAAATTTTGCTAATTGACTCGCTACCTGATCCAAAGGAATATTGGTAGATCCTTTGACATGACCTTCAGCGAATTCTGCTGGTGTGCGAACATCTACAAGGAACGCACCTTCTTTTATTATTTTTTCCATTTGTGTGGTGTCTTTTTTTGAAAATATATTTTTAAAAATTCCGAACATAATTGTGGTTTTTAGTATTCAACGGCATTATTTTGGCTCACCCATTGATTCATTCCAGGAGAATAATTAAGTACATTTTTATAACCATTTCGTGCTAATAAAGAATAGGCAATTGCCGCTCTATCTCCGCCTTGGCAATGGATTAATACTTTTTTATCTTTACTTATTTTGTCTAGATTATTCACTAAAGTACCTACAAATACATTGTCAGCTCCTTTGATGTGACCTGCATTGTATTCTGCAACACCGCGAAGATCTACTACCTGAACATCTTTTTCTAGTTGTAAGGCTTTAAATTCTTCAATAGTAATATGATTTACAGTTTCTAAAGAACCGCCGTTTTCTTCCCATATTTTCGTAGAAGGAATGTACCCGTGGATATTGTCTAATCCGATTCTCATTAGTTTTCTGGTCAAATCATCTAATTGCGATTCATCGGCAAGCAATATAAAAGGCTCTTCATACGTAAGAAACCATCCTGCCCAAGTTGCAAAAGAATTGTTCCCTTGAATATTAATACTTCCCGGAATAAATCCTTTAGAAAATTCCGATTTATCTCTGGCATCAATCAATTTAATTCCTTTTTCTAAAGCTGCTGTTAATTCGCTAAAGTCCAGTTGTTTCAATTTCGGTACAGCTGTAAGCAACGGACGGTCAACTTTATTTAGTTTTTTCATCATCGCAAAATACTTTGGTGGTTCCGGTTGGTCTTCCAATAAATATTTTACAAATCCAGCTTCATCATTTTTATGTTGAAAAGCCCAGTTTCTTATTTTTTCATAACCTACAGTTGTGCTTGGAACAGCTCCTAAAGCTTTTCCACAAGCTGAACCTGCTCCGTGGCCTGGCCAAACTTGAATGTATTCAGGTAATGCATCGAATTTATTAATGGATTGATACATTTGTTTGGCACCTGCGTCTTGAGTTCCTTTCATTCCTGCTGCTTTTTCTAACAAATCAGGTCGCCCTACATCTCCAACAAATACAAAATCACCAGTGAACAACATGACAGGCTCTTCGCTGGCAGGGGTATCTGTCAAAAGAAAACTGATGCTTTCTGGAGTATGTCCTGGTGTGTGAACCACTTCTAATTTTAAGTTTCCTACTTTTAGAACATCACCATCTTTTATGTCAACATGCGGGAATTCATATTTCCAATCTGGCCCACCTTCCGCTGAAAGATACATTTCTGCTCCCGTCAATGCGGCTAATTCTCTAGATCCAGCAAGAAAATCAGCATGAATGTGTGTTTCTAAAATATGAGTAATTTTCATATTGTTTTGTTTGGCAATTTCAAGGTAGGTATCAACATCCCTTTTAGGATCGATAACTGCGGCTACTCCTGCTTTTTGACAGCCAATAAAATAACTTGCCTGAGCAAGACTCTTGTCGTAAATGTGTTGAAAATACATATCGTTTATTTTTTTAAGTTTCTAATTTATTTGACAAAATTAATGCATGAATTCTTTAAATTTGGTGACTAATGTTACATAGCAGTTTACAACTGAATTATTTTGCCTGTGTGCACGTCATAACGCATGGAAATAATTTTAGTTTTATGCTCTTTTACAATTGAATTTTCCTGAACAAGTTTGTTTGAATGTTCAATATTTGCATTGATGCAACCTAATAGATTGTCTTGTTTTGGCGTTTTTTTTTCGGCTTCTTGTTCCTCTTTTTCTTCTGCGATAGTTTCTACAATGTCATCAATATGATTCAGATGCTTTTTGTAATTGTTATCTTTATCACTAATATATGCTTTAATAGCACCACATTCTGTGTGTCCTAAAATTACGATTAATTTTACATCCAGATGCTCAACTGCATATTCAATGCTACCCATATCAATGTCAGAAATCAGGTTTCCAGCATTTCTGATTACAAATAAATCGCCTATCCCTTGGTCGAACAGAATTTCAGGAGAAACTCTGCTATCAGAGCAAGTGACCACAACGGCAAAAGGATGTTGTACATTTTGATTTTCTAAAACTGATTTTTTATTCTGATGAGGATGAATTGTTTTTTCTTCTAAAAAGCGCTTATTCCCAGAAACTAATTTTTCTAATGGAGTCTGATTTTTATTTTCTTCCAAATTTCTTGTATCGGTTTTATCACATCCGGTTGCAGCGAAAAGAACTAAGAGGGAGACTAAAATTATTTTTTTCATTACACTGTATCTTTTAATTTTCTTCAAAAATACTGACAGTAATGCTCCTATATAGTGACTATTATCACTTTGGAACAAAAAAAAGAGAGAGAACCTTTTCAGATTATCTCTCCTTAAATTGAGCAAAACTAGTTTTTATAATAATGTTGTCGGACATACATAATCTGTTTTTGGAAGACTGGTTTCTTTTATTTCTGTAAAACCACCAATGACATCAACAAAATTATCCCAGCCACGCATTTTTAGAATTGATGCGGCTAACATGCTGCGATAACCGCCGGCGCAATGCAGGATGAATGGTTTTTCTTTTGGAAATTCAGCCAAGTGATTGTTGATTTCGTTTAACGGAATATTTATTGCTCCCACCAAATGTTCCGATAAATATTCGCTTTTCTTTCTGACATCAAAAACGGGAATTGCCTCATTTTTTAGTTTTTCTTCCAGTTCTGTTGGAGTAATTCGGGTTTGTGTATCTACCTCTTTGCCTGCTTTTTTCCAAGATTCAAAACCCTCTTTTAAGTATCCAATTGTATTGTCGTAACCTATTCGAGAAAGGCGAACCATGCTTTCTTCTTCTTTTCCGGGCTCGGTAACTAATAATATTTCTTGTTTTATATCAGGAATCATTTCGCCCACCCACATGGCAAAATTACCATCTAAACCAATATTAATACTATTTGGAATAAATCCATTTGCAAATTCAGATGCTAATCGCGTATCCAAAATTAAGGCACGAGTTTCATTGGCAATCAACTCAAATTCTTCTGGATTTAAAGGTTTATTTGCTTTTTTAAGCACTGCATCTAAACTTTCGTACCCATTGATGTTCATCAAAACATTGGCTGGGAAATATCCTGGAGGAGCTGTTAAACCTGTTAACACCGCAGTAACAAACTCATCTTCGGTCATTTTTGGATTTAATGCGTAATTTGTTTTCTTTTGATTTCCCAAAGTATCGGTAGTTTCTTTACTCATCATTTTCCCGCAAGCTGAACCTGCACCGTGATTGGGATATACAATTAAATCATCAGACAAAGGCATGATTTTGTTGCGTAAAGATTGGTAAAGATGTCTGGCCAGTTTGTCTTCAGTCAAATCAGCAACAACGTGTTGCGCTAAATCGGGACGGCCCACATCCCCAATAAATAAGGTGTCGCCAGTTATGATTCCGTGTTCTTTTCCGTTTTCGTCAATCAATAGAAAAGTAGTACTTTCCATGGTGTGTCCCGGTGTATGAATCACTTTTACTTTATAGTTTCCAATTTCAAAAATCTGTCCATCTACAGCAGAAATAATTTCATAAGCTGGCTTTGCTGTTGGGCCGTAAACAATTTTTGCATTTGTTTTGTTGGCTAAGTCCAAATGTCCCGAAACAAAATCCGCGTGAAAATGCGTCAGAAAAACGTACTTAATTTTAGCATTGTCTTTAAATGCTCTGTCGATGTAAGGTTGCACTTCGCGTAATGGATCAAAAATGGCAGCTTCTCCGTTACTTTCTAAATAATAAGCTGCGTGTGCAATACATCCGGTATAAATTTGTTCGATTTTCATAATCAAGGTTTTTGAATTAATAATAGTTTCAGATCAATAAGATTGTGGCAAATTTAGAAGACACTTTTAATTTCCAAAGTGATAATTATCATACTAAAATAACTCTTTTATCAGTAAATACAGTATGTGACAAAAGGCACAGAAGGAAATACAACTGCTGTTTTTTATTTATTACGAATAAAAAAACCATCACAAGGATGGTTTTAATTAATGAAAGATTAGAGTTGTTTAAAGTGATTTTTTGGCTAAATACCAGTCCACCATTTCTAAATTACTTTTCTTTCTTTCTGCTAAAGCTTCCACAGTTTTAGGCGCTGGGATAATTACTTTATCGCCCGGTTGCCAATCAAGAGGCATTGCTACTTTATGCTCATCTGAAGTTTGTAAAGCCAGTAGAGAGCGTTTAATCTCTGCCATGTTTCTACCTACATTTAATGGGTAATACATGATCAAACGTACTTTTCCTTCTGGATCCATAATGAAAACGGCTCTAACAGCGGCAGTTTCACTTTCTCCTGGTTGTAGCATTCCGTATAATTTTGAAACCTCCATGCTAATATCGGCAACTATCGGGAATTCAAATAAAACGCCTGTTTTTTCATGAACTGCATTTACCCAAGCAATATGCGAGTGGATACTGTCAATACTAAGACCCATCAGTTTGGTATTATGTGCTGCAAAAAAATCTTTTTCTAAAGCAAAACCACTCATTTCTGTTGTGCAAACTGGTGTGAAATCAGCAGGATGCGAAAAAAACACTACCCAACTTCCTTTATTGTACTCTGAAAATTTTAACTTTCCTGTTGTTGTTACCGCTTCAAAATCTGGGGCCATGTCGCCAATTCTTGGCATTAAAAATACTTTTTCTTCCATGATACTATTATTTTTGATTATTAATTTACTGATGCAAATATAATTTAGATAAATGTTGCTAAAGGTGACATTAGTTACATTAAATAGAAAAAAATTATTATATTTTTTTTATCAATAGATTTTTATTATTTACTAATTTTTTAAATTTATGGAAGTTTTAAAAGGAGAATTAGAAATGCAAGTGTTATCTGCTCTATACTATTTAAAAATATTATGCAATCAATAATAAATTGTACTAAGTAATTTAGGGTTTAAAAAATAAAATTCTAAATTTGGTTGTTTATAGTAAGTTTAGGTTTTGAATCTAATGTAAGTTAGAATTAAAAAAAAAACATTTTTTAGAAATATAAAAATATTTTAAAATGAAAGTCAGGTATTTTATTCTAGTTATATTGATTAGTTTTTCAAGTATACTAAAAGCTCAAACGGATACATTGTATGTTTATGGCCCTGGAGGACCAGCAGCTGCAATAGAGGAATGTGCAAAAATATTTTCAAGTAAAACCTCTATCCCTGTAAAAGTAAAAGCAGGTCCCGAAGTAGAATGGATTCAAGGTGCTAAACAGAATGCAGATTTAATTTTTGGAGGTTCAGAGTATATGCTTACACAATTTACCATGCAGCATGAAGGTTTAATTGATACCGCTACACGAACGGAATTATATAAAAGAGGCGCAGCAATTTTAGTACGTCCAAATAATCCTAAAAATATTACTTCCTTAAAAGACTTGACTAAACGAGGTATTCGAATTTTAGATGTGAATGGTGCAGGGCAATTAGGTATGTGGGAAGATTTAGCTGGCAGACAAAATCTGATAGGAGGAATTCAAAAAAATATTTACAGATCTTTTCCTAATACGGCAATGGCTATTAAAGCATGGAAAGAAGATAATACTTACGATGCATTTATAAGTTATGCATCATGGTATTTGAGATTAAAAGATGTCTCGACGTTAGTTACGATTCCTGCCAGAAATACGGTTTATAGAGGCACTCCTATTGCAATAACTACTGTTACTATACAAAATTCAGAGGCACAGTTATTTATTGAGTTTATGCTTTCAAAGGAAGGACATGCTATATTTAAAAAGTGGGGATGGGAATAATTAGCTAGAATTATAAAAGAATTGACAACTCTTTATCTACTGTTCACCTAACTATTTGGCAAGTTCTGATAGGTATGTTAAATAATAACTTAATTGAACTGCCTTATTTTTAGAAGCTTTGCCATAAATTTTCGCACTTGTTTCAAAAGCTAAAATTAAGTTTTATTTTTAACTTTTTGTGATTGCTAAGTGATGCAGGTTGAATTTTTTTTGTTTTTTAATTTAAAAAGGTAGAGTAGCTCATTTTGAGAGCGTCTCTACCTTTTAGGACTCCACTTTTCTAAAGTAGTCAGAGCATAAGAATCCGTTTTAATCTTTGGATTTTGCTAAAATGTATAATTCACAAAAACGGTAAAATTTCGTCCTATTTCGGTTATTGGAGTTCTTGAAAATCCAGTTTGGCCGTTGAAAGCATAACTTAAATGATTGTTGTATTGCTTGTCAAAAAGATTCAAAATTCCCATTCCTAGATTTAGGTCTTTTACAGGAGTAACACCCGCTTTTATGTCCATGATTTCATATCCTGAAGTTGGAATTTCATCATAGGATTTTGAGATTTTATTTTGCTCAGCAGTCAATGTATAATGAATTGCTGCCCAAAAAATGTCCTTTTCAAAACCAAGTTTCAATCGGGTTACCAAGGGCGGTGTAAGGGGTAAACTCTCCTTATAATCTTTATTCTCTGTGTAAACATAAGCGACTTCTGTCAGGAAATTAAAATACTTTGCAAATTTTATATCTCCAAAGATTTCGAATCCTGTTTTGAAAGCGTTTTCAATATTTCTAAAAACCTTTGGATGAATGGGTGGAGTAGTAGGGTTGTATTTTCTAATTAAGGTTTCATCAACCACTCCCATAATATAATTTTCATAGATAGAATAGTAAATGGAACTTCCGAATTTTATTTGTTCAAAAAAACCGGAAATAGTTTCTTTTCCTGTCAAACCTAATTCAAACTGATTATTGGTTTCCGCTTTTAGATTTGGATTTCCAATGTATTCGTAAGGGTCACGACCGATATTGAAATAGGAAATATAACGCTCCTCAATATTGGCAGCACGAGTTCCTCTCCCATAGGCAATTTCCAAAGTATAATCTGGAGAAAGTAATCTTTTATACGAAATGGTTCCGCTGAAGTTAGCCTCATTTCTTTGTTCTAAATTTGGATACAATGCAGCAAAACTAGGATCTAGATCCCTTGCTTCAGAAGTAACAAAATCTATTCTTGCCCCTACATTGAAAATTGATTTTTCAGATGCAAACCACTTAGCTTCCGCAAAGGTTCCAAAAGTATTATTGTAACTGTCTTGCCACACTTTGTCATAATAAGCCATTGGAGTTGGTAATACCATGCCGGCCATATTTCTTTTTACCAGTCGATCTCGTCCGCCTTCACGAGAAATGTTAACCATATCAAGACCAGTGAAAAGTTTCCAACGTTCAGTAAAATTCCATTCTGCTTCCAGTTTTCCTCCATAAGTCGTGGCATTTACTGCAGAAGACGCTTCGGTACTGGCATAAGCAGCTCTTCTTGTATTACTCATCAAGTGATCTACAAAAGAATAATAGACTTTAGCAGATAATCCTTTGAATGTTTTACTGTCGCTTATCCATTTGTAATCTAAACTTCCAATGGAGCTGTCATCAATGTCAGTATCCATAGACAATCCGGCATGAAGAACATCTCTTCCAAAATTCTGACGAAAATTGGCTTGTAATCTTTGATTATCAGTAAAATTATAGCCTACTTTTAGTCCATAGCTGGTACTTTTAAAAGAAGAGGGGATTTCAGTACCGTCACCATCTTTATAATTCCCATAATCTCGATAACTCAGATTTCCTGATATATCAAATTTGCCAAAGTTTCCGGCTAAATGTAGCATGTTTACTAATGAATTGCCATTGCTTTCATAACCAGAAGATAAGGAACCGGATACTTTTTTATCACTATCCTTAGCGTTTCTAGTCACTAGATTTACAACTCCTCCAAAAGTATTTCCATAGCGAACCGAAAAGGGACCTTTGATAATTTCTATTTTGCTGACTTCCTCAGGATTTACTAATGTGGTAATCGGATCCATTCGGTTGGGGCAGGCGTGCGATGCTTTTGTTCCACCATCGAACTGGACATTTAACTGTTCGTACTGACTTGCTCTAAAAGCGGGATCTACGGCATAGCTTCCTCTTTTAATCAAAGAAAAACCGTTGATATCACTGAATAATTCCCCTGCATTTTTTGGTTGGACTACTTTTTCCTTGTAATCTTGTTTTACGATAGTAAGTGTTGGGTCCGTTTTTGTGTTTCCGGTAACGATAACCTCATTTAATAATATCGTTTTTTTGTTTACTGTATCTTGCTTGTTTGTAGTTTCTTTGGTTTGTCCAAAAGATACAACAGAACACCATGGCAAAGCCACAATGAATGTATTTTTCATTTTAAAGTTTTAAAATTGATAGGATTTTTTTAATTTACGAAAATGAAAAAAAGTTTTGTGGAGGGTGAAAATTATTTCCAAAACTATTGAAATTATGCAGCTTACATTTTGTTTGGATGTTATTTTTTATTGCAATAAACAATTTGAATTCAATAATTTCGATGGGTTGAAAAAAGAGTACTATTTCTTTTTCAATACTAATATCTTTATCAGGATTTTGGTTTTCAGTTGCTTTCGCTATTTTTGCCAAAGCACACTTTCCATTACATTTCAAGATTGGTTTATCCTTGTTTTCGCAATATTTTTCGGTAAAGTCAGTATTATTTAATGAAAAATCAAGAATAGAATAAGTCATTCTTAAATTATAAAATAAAATAGATATTAAAAATACCGTTAAAAATATATATTTCAGTACTGTTTTCAAAAGAGAAGGGAGTTAACAACAGATTTTTGTAATCTTAAACAAATTTAAAGTATAATTTTTGTGTGTAAAGTGATAAAGGTCACCTTGAATTTATTTTAGTTTTTTTTATTTTTTGATTCCAATAAATCGTATAATATCGGCTTTGCCTTTATGAAATGCACCTTCGTTAAGTTCTACACTTTGTACTTCAAGTAACGTACAGTTTAGTTCTTCAAAATCTTCAAGTATCATTTCTTCTGAGTAAAGCATCGCTAAATCTTTAGGTCCACCAGAATTATTTTGCAATTGATTAGGATTAAAGGCTTCTATTATAATTTTGCCTCCGGGCTTCAACCAAGTGATTGCTTTTTGGTGTATTTTTTTTCGAATTGACGCAGGGAAATGCGCATAGATAAAAGCAACTGCATCGATAGTATTTTTTTCATAAGTTACCGTGACAGCATCTTCAATAGTATAATTAATGGATACATCTTTACGAGTAGCTAATTGAATTGCTTTTGATTTTCCTATTATACTGGTATCAAAAGCATGTACTTCCCATCCATTGGCGGCAGCATAAACGGCATTTCTTCCTTCGCCTTCACAGGGTAGAATGATTTTTCCGGGAGCTAACTGTTGGAGTTGTTCAGCGAAAAAAACATTAGGTTCTTCTCCATAAATATATTCTCTTTCGCTGTATCGTTCATTCCAAAAATTTTTCATATTTGTATATTCTTTATTTTTTTACGGATTAAAATCAAATGCTATTTCGAATTAATAACTTGTATCATCCAGTTTTACTTTTCCGTTGAATGTTCGGTATAAAAAGATAAAATAGGCTGCAAGTAAGGGTGTGCCAATCACCACAATGGTCAACATGATTCCCAATGATTTTTGTGATGAAGCGGCATTGTAAATGGTTACGCTATACTTTGGATCGATAGTAGAAATTAATAATGTTGGATACAATTGTAAAGCAACCAAAACAAGTAAAAACGCCATTGTCAGAGAGGAGAAAACCAGCGCGAGCATATATCTCTTTTTTGATGCTAAACGCGGAACATTGGCTACAGCCAAAAAAGAAATTATCGGAACAACGAAATAAAGCGGATTTGCTCTGAAATTTGCGGTAACTTCCGGTATAAAAACTAAAGTGTAAAGTGTGGTAATACCGAAGCTTATGATGAAAAATATCATTCCTTTTTTCAATAAGAAAGTAAGTCTTGCATGAAGTCTTCCTTCTGTTTTTAGTAATAAATAAATAGCGCCTTGGGTCATAAATAGCGATAAAGTGGTCAATCCAACCATTATTGCATAAGGATTCAGGAAAGAAAAAAACATACCGCCTTTGTATGCGAAATTGGGTCCTAGTGGAAAGCCTTGTAAAATATTACCTAAAACTACACCAAGCAAAAATGAAATCATAATACTGGAAATACTGTATACGTAATCCCAAGTTTTTCTCCACCAAAGCATTTCTTCATCACTTCTAAATTTGATGGCTACAGCACGAAGTACATTAAACATTAAAAAGAGCATAAAGGGAACATACATTGCCGATAACATTGTGGCGTACATTACCGGAAACCCAGCAAATAAAGCACCACCACCAATAACGAGCCATACTTGATTCGCATCCCAAACAGGAGCAATAGCGTTGATAGCAATTCTGCGACTTAAATCTTTTTTTAAAAATAGATGCCAGGCACCGGCTCCAAAATCAAACCCTTCTAAAATGGCATAACCTGAAAATAAAAGCCCTATAACTAAATACCATAAAGTAGGATAATCAACTCCTAAAAAATATTCCATAATTAATAATTTTTAAGTTTTTTATACGGTTGTAAAATTTACAGGTTTCTGAGCTTCTTCATAAGGGCCATGTTTGATTTTTTTGTTGACCATGTAGATGAATAAAACAAAAAGGATCGTATAAACCACTAAAAATAAGATTAAAGAAAAGAGGATGTGACTGGAAGTAACTTCTTGTGAAAAAGCTTTATCGGTTCGTAAAAGTCCATATACTACCCAGGGTTGTCTTCCCATTTCGGCTGCAAACCATCCTACTTGGTTGGCTATTTGTGGTAAAATTACAGCGAATGAAAAAACCCACAACAGCCATTTAGTTTCAAATAATTTTCCACGCCACCACATAAAACAAGCAAACAATGATAATCCAATTAAAGCCATCCCAATAGCAATCATAATATGATAAAACTGAAAAACAGCATTTATCTGGCTTGGGCGGTCTTCCACCGGAAAACTATTCAACCCCGTAATCGGCGCTTTAAAATCTTGGTGTACTAAAAACGACAATCCGCCAGGAATACCAATCCCGGTAACTTTTTGTTTTTCTTTATCAACCCAGCCTAAAAGATACAAGTCTGCTGGTGCTGATTTTTCGAAATGCCCTTCCATTGCAGCTAATTTTGCGGGTTGGTTTACTGCAACGCCATCTGCTGAACTGTGTCCAGACACTAACTGTCCTAAAGAAAAGATAGTAGCTACAACAAGCGCTATTTTAAATGCTTTTTTAGAAATTTCGACAAAACGACCTTTTCTGATATAATAAGCATGTACACTTAAGACCAAAAATGCTCCCGCCAAA
The DNA here is from genome assembly GCF_052119725.1 of Flavobacterium sp. W20_MBD1_R3. Lineage (NCBI taxonomy): Bacteria > Pseudomonadati > Bacteroidota > Flavobacteriia > Flavobacteriales > Flavobacteriaceae > Flavobacterium > Flavobacterium sp. W20_MBD1_R3. The sequence goes on along the minus strand of NZ_JBGQOR010000003.1, from coordinate 2,128 downwards.
ATCGCTCCTTGCCAAGTATGGATGATTCGGTCTACGCTTGAGGGATTGAACACCATGGCCCAAAAATCAGTTACTTCGGCACGTGCCATTAATCCTTCACCCACGATGTGGAATCCTGCAGGTGTTTGTTGCCACGAATTAGCGACTACAATCCAAACTGCCGAAAACATCGAACCTAAAAAAACACCTAATGTAGAGACAAAATGAACCCAAGGCTTTACTCTGTTCCATCCAAAAAGCAAGACACCAAGAAAGGTGCTTTCTAAACCAAAAGCAAATAAACCCTCGGCGGCTAAAGCACTACCAAAAATATCACCTACAAATCTTGAATATACGGCCCAATTGGTACCAAATTCAAATTCCATGATAATGCCGGTAGCAACACCGATACCAAATGTTAAAGCAAATATTTTAATCCAAAAGCGCGTTAAAATTTCATATTCTTTATTTCCTGTTTTCAGGTAAAGTCCTTCCATAAGAACCATAATCAAACCGATACCAATGCTTAAAGGGGGATAGATATAATGAAAAGCGATGGTGAAAGCAAACTGAATTCGAGCAAGAATCTCTACGTCCATAATAAATTATTTTTTAATAGTATAGGGGTGAAATTTATCATCACCTTGAAAAAACATTGTCAACCACAACACTCTTGATAAACGCATTAACCAAGGTTGGAGTGCTATAAGGAGTACAACATTTAGAGGAAACCATAATAACACTTCTTTATTTTTGAAACCGTAACCTGTAGCAGCAATCCATGCTATAAAAGTTACTATTGATATGCCAACCGTTAATCCATAACTTACATAACCAGTTCCTTGATAAAACCCGGGTTCTAATTCGGTACGCTGACTGCAGAGGGAACATTTTTCGATTATTTTTTTGCCATCGGTGATATTATATCTTTTGTTTATGAACAATTTTCCTTTATGGCATCGGGGACATTTGAATCAAAATATATTTATTAAGAATTGAAGCGTATTTAAAATTTTAATCAAAAATAGTTCTTAAATACAAGGTCGTTTGTGATAATTGTTACTTAACAAGAACTTGTTTGTTTTAAAGTTGGTAGAATTGACTTGTATTAATAAATTTCCGTTTGAATGCATCGGGGGTTATGTTTTCATACTTCTTGAAGAAGCGACCAAAATAGGAATTGTCTTCAAAGCCTAATTCATAAGCAATTTCAGCGACTGTTTTTTGTTCGTGGATAAGTAAGCGCTTGGCTTCTAGCAGGATTCTATTTCTAATTAATTCCCCGGCTGCTATATTTACAACATCGTTGCAAACGGAATTGAGGTAATTGGGACGAATATACATTATGGAAGCATACTCTTTTACAAAGTGTTTTTGTTTATAATGTTTGTCTATCAGTTCTTCAAAATGATGAACAAGTTGCAAGGATTGACTGAATTCAGTATTTTTAGATATAGGTTCAAACAATCGGTTTAAATCTATTAATAATAAATTAAGCAGGGACCGTAAACTTTTCTCATAATCAGCTTCATTGGTTTTATATTCATTTAACATCCATATTGCAATTGATTTTATGTGTTCAAATTTTTCTACAGCAATTTTTAAATAAGGCTGATTATGACGATAGGTGAGAAACGAAAACTCGCTCAACTGATAGTTTTGATAACGAAGCGCAAAAAAATCACTTTCGAATACTAATATATATCCCTCAATTTTATCAAAATCCAGCCATTGGTGAATTTGTCCATTATACATACATGTTACAGATAGCGGTTCAATAGGACATTCCTTAAAATCAATTAATTGGGATCCATTGCCCTTTTCATTCAGCAAAATCATGTAATAATTATGGCGGTGCGGAATATTTAATTTTTGCATAAAAGGTAAAAAATCCGAAGTATGATACACCGCAAACTTTAGTTCATTTTGTGTTACTTCACTACATTTGATATTTTTAATTTCATTCATAAATTAATTATCCTAAAGAAGTTATCAAATAATAAATTGCCCAAGCAACAAAAACAATTATAGCAGCCCACAACCAAGATGGTACATTTTTAGGCGTTTCGCTCCCAAAAATTAAAAATTGTTTTTGATTTCCTTTTCCATAGGCATTAATCATCATAGGTAAAATTCCATCAACAACATC